>MUGD01000316.1 GCA_002900555.1 Thermoplasmata archaeon M9B2D
AAATAAAAGGAAATAAAGGGCTGGATCAACGACTGCTTTGGGTCGAAAGCGGGTATCCGAAATCTATTCACATCAGAGATGTTCACTTAATATTCTCAATACATCTAACTGTGGTTCACGTAACCGTATACTTTCATAAAATAGCCGAACATAAATGATAAATAGAACCTATTAAATTACCAGTAAGGCATCAAGATCTGGTTTTGACCAAAAGCGGACATTCAAAACCCACAAGTAATTCACGAAATTGTGAGTTGTGGGGGGGTAGGTGGCTCATAGGCGAGTTTTCTGTAAATCGCCGACGATATTTGCTGGGCTTATCCTCTAAGTGTTAGAACTCTTTTCAAGCCTGTTTGGTTATTACTTAGATATATACCTTGAGGCAATTCACGTATACTTTGGCATTATTGTTGCTTATTTATGACTGTATTATTTAATAAAAATGAATCTTAAGGGGAAGCGATGAAAAGTATTCTATCATTCGACATTCAAAACGAAGCATTCGAAGAGGATACACAAAACCGGCAGAATAAGAAGCTCTTTAAAAGTAGTTACTTCTTGCTTCTTATCGGACTGCCCATGTTAAGCATTCTGTTCCTGATATTGGAGCAAATTACACATATTGTATTCTTGCACCATATTGCTGCAATCCCCCTAGAAATCCTGTTAGGCGCTGTTGTTGTAGAGCGATTTCTTGCCAGCAGAGAAAGAAAATCAAGATTACGACAGTTTATGCATTTAAAAAGTTATATGTTTCGCACCCACATAAGGGAAGTATTTATTACAAATTTTCAGGCTCTGGAATCTCCAAATATTGATATTGAGCAGCTTGCAATAGCAAGCTTGTCAGATCTACAAAAAATGAGAAACGGACTCAGAATACTTAATTATCGATCAGCAGAGGAACTCGAAAAAGTAGTACAAGCATATGTAGATTCACGTGATATTTTTCGAGATTTCATGGAATTGGCAATTTCACATGATTTCGAGTCGATAATCGAAAATATGGTGTATGTATTACATTTTATTCAGGATGTTGATTTATACAAACGATACTACCCAAACAAGTTATATGTTGAGCATGCGTTAAAAATGCCGGATGAAAGACGACGGGTCATAAGAATACTGTCTGATGGCGTTAGCAAGTTTCTTGATTACTTAATCGAATTGAAACAGGAACAGCCTGATGTCTTTATGGAATTAATAAATGAGTACCTTATGACCTCGAGAATGATGCTTTGGAAGCAAGTTAATAATACTTATGTCAAGGCTTAATCGATGTGTGGACAATTTTGCAATATGCAGTCGCGTCTATTTCAGCTGTTGATGTAAGTGATGGAGGGAACTGATCGAATGACAGCTATGGGTCGTTAACAGAAGTTCAGACTACGAATTTTTCTCAAAATTAACCGAACATCTGCGTTCGGCCAAAAGCGGACGTTCAGCATACAGCAAGAATTATAATAGTCAGTCTTAACTTGGATTTGTTGTAACTCGCAATCTGATCGACCTTGGTGCTTTCTACAAGTTCGCGCCCTCCTATAATGCAATTTTGCATGTTTTAGATAAATAATAATCTCATAAATGACTGTTTTTATTGATATCTGATTCATGGCACGTTTGTTGCTGTATACATCGCAATTATTGTCACAAAGGAATTACATAACCTTCATAGAAGACAAACATTACCATCTCACAATTGCGAACGTGTTTTGGTTAAGCCGCACAAAACACATCATGAACATTCATCAAGGAGGGTAGTGTCATGAAATATTTTAGTGTGGTTTTACTTTTTTGCGGGTTAACAGTTGCAGGTTGGGTAAGTGCTGATCAGTGTGATGATTTATCTTTTGGCAGACTACTGGATTGCATTGTGGTAGAAGGTGCCGGTGATGATTACACTGCAAAGCCAAGTACAGGTGAGGCTTATTATGACGACTATTCATCTGAAGAAGGTATGCCGCCTTCTATGGCAACACAAGAGAGTGATCAGGACCATGAACCCATCAGAACTACCATGAGCATGTCCAAAACACATGAATAATAAAAATACACCTTAGCAGTACTTCCTCGTATCAGGGGAATCTTTATTTGATTCCCCCTTTTTTTAAATATTGACGAGGGAGTAGGAGAAAGTAGGTGTATCTTTAAAGTTGAATAATCAG
>MUGD01000317.1 GCA_002900555.1 Thermoplasmata archaeon M9B2D
ATTACTCCAATAGAGTCCCGCATCAGGGAAAGACCATTGAAGCCCCCTCAGGGGGTAGCCCAAAGCCTGGTCCTTCCCCGCGCAGCGGGATCTTCGATGGGCCCCGATTCTCTATTGCTTGATGAAAAGGAGAGCTACCACTAGATACTACTACTGTCAAGGTTAGAATTTCTCATGGCGTTTCCCGAGATAACGGTTTAATATAGCTCATTCGTCTATCATAAAGAGGTATTCACCATGACATTCAGAACCAAAATGTTGATGTCAGCGGTGTCGTTACTTTTTCTGGTATTCGGTGCGGGAACAGTATACCTCATCAGTCATAAGATTCTCTCTATGGAGTTTCGAGCCGCTAATGACGCTCTACATAGACAAGAAGCTCCAATAACGCTCGACTTCCTAATACCAGCTGGGACTTATGTTGACGCGAAAATGACCATAGGAGAAGTAGCAAAGATTCGCATTCAAAAACCAAAGAATAAATTCAATAGTTTTCTTCGGAAATTCTCAGAAAGTATACCGCGCAAATACCTCCTTTTGGGGACCACGATCCTCTATCTATTTTGGACATTCCTTTTTCTTGTTTTTTTTAGAATATTCACCTGGATGGGCTACAGTGTGGCCCTCAGTATCAGCTTTTTTGCTGGATCTTTAGTCTATTTTTTTATGCCTGATTTGATGTTTGGCAGAATAGATGACGTGATATTTTTGGGTTGGGCGGTAGCTTTTACGGTGGCTTGCAGGTTGTATTCTAAGCGGAGGAGGTTGAAACACTTATCTCTAGATAATTAAAGCATCTCAATTTGTGAGTTGTCTAGGCCAACTCAGTTTATCATTGAACTATTCCTCTGGTTTTTCTGTCATAGTATATAAATTTCTTTTTATAAATTTCGTTTTCAGGATAAAGAGTAAGCAACTCGGAATAAATATCTCTATTCAGCTTTGTTTCCTTGGTAGGAACTTTCTTGACAATTCCGTAAAGTATTTCTTCAATTCTCTCGTTGCATCTTACATCCTCATGTGATGCTTGACCAAGGTATCTGTCTGCGTCAAAGTATAGTGATTTTATCTCCGGATCAAGAGTATCAATCGCAGCGAGTCTAGCTCCTTCAAAGTTAGAATTACTAATAAGAATACGTATTTTCCTTACAGTATCTAGATTTGTTTGATCTTTACTTTCTTCAAAACAACTGATAACAAGAATCAAAGAAAAACCTACGATAGAGATAATAGCCAGTCTCTTCATTTTCTTTGCCTCTCTGATAAATAGCTTGCGTTCTCGAGGCCCGTAAAAATTAAGCCAAAAAACTTCTTCATTGACGGATGGTATATAACCCGGATGTCTCATGAATCACTTACTGCGACCGTGGATATGGCCGTCCTTCCTGGCGTCCTCGGGTGCTCCTTCGCAGGCTCAGGACAAGCTCACCCTGCGACGTACCGTTCAGGTACGCCTCGGGTCCAATCCCGCGGTACCGCGGGACGGTTGCCTGGTGGCCCGCCCATCTAATTCGCGCTCGCTGCGCTCCGCTCAGTCCCGCAAGCGGGTTCCCAGTTTCACGGTCTCGTGACAGAAATTCATGAAACATCCGGGTTACTCGCCGCGCTCAGCAAAATCTATTGTCAGGCAGGACCAACAAGCTCTTTATATGCACTTTGCGTACCAAGAGACATGGTTTAGCGGCCATGGGATTTGGAAAATATATTTGGTCCTCCGGATAGAAACCCTCATACTTGCAGAACTGTTGGGAATACAGATTTAGACAATAGATTAATAATTTCCTATACTTGCAATACACAAATTTGAACAACAGTGATTATTCCAAATATATCAAATAGTTGTTGACAAGTAATTTGATTTACCTTATGTTGTATGAGTTCGCAACTTTGCCAACAATACGGCCACAATGACGAAAGGAGGACAATGATATGGCGAAAACTTTGACGGAAATGGCAGCCGAAATTGTAGCTGCGCAGGCTTCACATGCGGTGATGGCGTCTGACGATATGGTGGGAGCACTAAAAAAGACGTTTGAAGCCCTCAAAAATATCAAAACAATCGAAGAGGGCGGTCCGGAAGGAGATGCTCCTCCAGTAGATCCGAAAAAATCTATTCAGAGAAACTACATCATTAATCTTGAAGATGGCAAGAAGTA
>MUGD01000079.1 GCA_002900555.1 Thermoplasmata archaeon M9B2D
ATAAAGTAAGGAAATATCCTATTTTAAGAATAAATGAAGGTATGAAATAATGAAAGGCAAAATACTAATTGTCGCGATCGCAGCCCTCCTTCTTTTCTCAGGGGTTGTTGCGGCTGCGGGAAATCAGGCCGGTACCTGTCAAAACCATGGTCAACGAAACCAGTATCAGTCAACGTCCACGGGAAATGGATGTATGTTGCAGACGAAAACGCAGAACCAATACCAATCAACGCCTACTGGCGATGGCATGATGCAACGGTTGATGTACCAAATCCGGGACATGCTTGGAATCTGCAAAGGCGGCGCGAATCTCTCGGAACTGACTGGCGTTATGACCTATGATGGAACAAACTTCTACATCGAATCTGTTGAACTCCATTTCGGTCCACTCTGGTATATTACCACAGCTACATCTGCAGTAGATTACGACGAGGATGGAGAACTTGAACTAGTGATAGACGAACTCTTTGGTCTGGTCAACACCACAGTCACCGTCGAAGGACACTACCAAGCAGACGACTGGATGAGCGTCTTTACCATCAACGGTGAAGTCTACCGTGAACCTGGACAACCGATCTGGGCAGCACAACATCACTGGCGATGGCGATACATCTTTAGACACAATCAACCAGAACCATAAACCTCTTACCTTTTTTTTTATTTTTTATCCTTCTTTTTTAAAAAAAATTATCTGGATGCATCCGCAGATTATTGATTTTAATGTAACGCGTTTATTCCAGACTTGTTTCTTATAGGTCAAAGAAACCATCAAAGATAAGATACTGTTATTTTGTTTTTATATTCCTGCAGCTTCTGTTTTAACCTTATTCCATGCTCAAATACATGAGGATGCAAAGGGCAATAATCTCAAAGACGTAGACGATGAAATTCAACTCTGTGAACCCTGGTGTGAGAAATGTTCTACTCAGATAGGGTGTGACTCGAATATAGTCAGTGGCTATGTCGTGCAGCGATAAAATTGAGAGGATCGCTCGGATGAAAAGGGCGATGATAAACACATTCATCCCGATAAGGAACCGTGATTTCGTTTTTCGATAGGAATCATAGTACATATAAAGAAGTCCGATAAGAAGCATGATCTCTACAGCCAAACAGATGAGAGCGCCGGTATAGTACATTTCAGATCGTTCGATGCGCACCGTCGGAATTTGTATTGGTAGTTTGTTTAGTTCCGTAAGAATTATTTGCAGACTAAACACTGAAATACCGTATCCAAGGATAATCCCTATGATGATTAATCCAATGATTGTGACGATGGCTTTTGTTTTTGGATTTAATTTTTTTCTAAAAGACGTGTCATTCATTTCTCTTCACCATTCCAATTTTTCTTTTGTTTTTCATCTTTACATATCTTATCTACAATTTCCTTGAATAAATCCATATTATCCTCAAGCAACTCAGAGGGGAAGTACATGGTGCCGTACTTATTTCCCATGGTTGTAATTAAACGGTTTTTTTCTAACGTCTCAAGATGATGTCTGGTTGTTTTATAGTCAAGATTTAAAAGAGTGGCAAGTTCGTTAGCATTCCGTGGTGTTGTAATCAGTTCTTGAAGTATGCGCGTCCTATTAAAGCCTCCTGCCGAACCAACAAGTATCCACCATAGGAGTCGCTTCGCTGCACGCATAGCACCAGTCCTATGACTGTATCAGGACATTCAATTAAATAATTTATTAAAACAGAAAAAGAGGATAACGGAGTTAGAAATTTGGTATGTATGTACCCCATAGATGGGATATAGGTGCTGATTTACCTAGTAGGAATCGGCCAACAAATTGATAATTATCGTTCTTCATTAGAATTCCAAAAATTAAAGTCTGACCACTCTGCGTACCTTTATATCCAAAAAAGACTTTACCAATGAAATATGCCGTGATTGTTCCTATTATCACGTTATCGGAATTTGTAAGGTCTCCTGATAGTGTGGTGTAGATACTCGAGGTGTAGACACCATGCATATATACATACACAGAATCAATGACAAAATTATTTCCCCAATGTCCTTTTCCCATTCCTCCTGCAAAGGTCCCATCAGAAAAATGCAGGGGGGAGAACAGCAAAGACTGGTTCTGTGTTGGGAAAGCAAGGACCGTCGGCATTGAGAGGATAATGGCACATAGTCCCATAGTAACTAGTATTTTTTTCATGGTTTCATATCCTTCTGATAATAAGAGATATGCTTGTTCTTTTTATGTTTTTACCCAAAAGATACCATAATTACGTTATTTCAAACCCGTGTAAAACACAGCGGAACACTTGTATCACTATAGACGTATTTTTTGGTATCATCTGATTTTAGAATGTAATCACGTAAAAGTAATTTATTTCGCAATACTTATGAATTTTTGGATTATATAGGAGAAATGAGGCATCTTGTGGATTTCACACTTGTAGCGGTATTAGGCGGAGTAGGGGGGCTTGGGTTGTATATGGCCTGGAATATTGGTGCCAACGATGTCTCCAACTCCATGGCTACTGCGGTTGGCGCACGAGCTATTACATTCAAACAAGCAGTCATCATCGCAGGTGTACTAACATTCTTAGGAGCGGTTCTGGTGGGATCCCATGTCACGGAGACGATCAAAGGGAACATCGTTAATCCGTATATGGTTGGTGATTCACATGTGCTGATGCTTGGATTTATCGCTTCCCTTCTTGCTGCATCATTCTTTGTTACTCTCGCTACCTGGAAGGAAATGCCGATTTCAACAACCCATGCGATTATTGGTGCATTAGTGGGGTTTGGTCTGATAGCGGGGGGGCAAGCCTGCATTAACTGGGGGAAGCTTTTTGAAATCGGAGCAAGTTGGGTACTCTCACCAATTGCCGGTTGTATCCTTGCATTTCTTGTTTTCAAGGTAATCGTAAAGCTGATTTTTTCACGCAAAGACCCTGTCGAGTCAGCCAAAATAGTCGGACCAGCTATCATTGGTGTCACGGTCTGCCTTATCACCGTTTCCCTTTTCACCAACACCAATGTTGGAACAATAATTGGGATTACTAATCCGTATCTGATCAGTGGGGTTTCTCTGCTGACAGGGATTCTTTTTGCGTTTCTTTCTGCGATTTCCCTTCGCAGGATACAAGGACGGTCGTCGCAGGATTATGAAACCGTTGAGCTATTATTTAGAAAACTTCAGATTGGTACGTCCTGTTTTGTCGCGTTTTCTCATGGTGCAAATGATGTTGCTAATGCAATCGGACCAGTATCAGCTGTCTTGGCACTCTCCACAGGTAGTGATGGTTTTAGTGCGCTTCAAGTAGTCCCGTCATATCTTCTTGCATTAGGTGGTCTAGGGATTGCTCTTGGTGCAGTCACCTGGGGACATCGTGTCATGAAAACTGTCGGTGGCCGAATCACCAGCCTTACGAACACGCGTGGGTTTTCTGTTGACTTTGGGGCAGCAACAACGGTGCTTCTTGCATCAAACCTTGGGCTACCAATATCAACATCACATACGGTTGTTGGTGCCGTGATAGGTGTTGGACTTGCAAAAGGGTTAGCTGCAATTGACCTCCGTGTGATTAAAAAGATTATGTATTCGTGGATGCTTACAGTGCCTCTTGCTGCTGTTTTTTCGGCAATAATCTTTATACTACTTCGTATGATTCTATAATATATAATAGTAGACGTGATAGTATGGATAAAACACTTGACCATTTCAGAGCACCAATTACAGATACGTTCCGTAGGAAATCCCCTTTTGACCAACTGGTTGAGCATATGGGGAAAGTACGGGAATGCATCGAGTTGTTGACAAATGGGTTGATACGATATTACAAAGGCGATTATACGGGGTTTTCAGAGCTTGCTGACAGGATATCTGCATTTGAGCATGAGGCAGATATCATCAAAGGAAATATTCGAAACCATCTTCCAAATTCTCTACTCATGCCAGTGGATAAAGGGAAGTTTTTATGGGCGTTACGGGAGCAAGACGCGATTTTAGATCACGCAGAGAACCTCGTACAGATGCTTGATATGCGGCATACAAAAATCCCAAACGAGCTGCAAGAGATATTTATCGAACATATCAATTTAGTAGCAGAGACGGTGAAAACTATGGAGAATGCTGTGGAAAACATTAAAGATCTGGTCGAATCAGGGTTTATTAAAAAAGAACGGGAGGAGACGAAAGGATTTATCCATAAGGTCCATGAGGCCGAGTATAATGCGGACCGGAAGAAATATGATATGACGAAAAAGATCTATCAGATGGAGAAGAAGCTCGAACCCATGGATGAATACCACTTGCTAAAGATAGCGGACTGGGTCGATGACATCGCGGATCATGCAGAGAACGTTGCTGATTGGTTACGGTCTATGATCGCACGGTAACATACTGTTTCTAATCGATTCTATTTTTTACCTCCGATAGATACCGACCTGGAAAAAGAGTCAAGAGAAGAAGGTTCAAAACACTCCATTGTTTGGTATCTGTTCATCAGCAAATGCTTTAAAAGGGAGAGATATTCGAAAAGACACATATGAGAATCGCACATATCTCAGACATTCATGCAAATAACGGGAGTGATTTCAACAACAAAACATTTGAAAAAGCAGTGAAATTGGTAAACAGGTTTGAGGCAGACCTTGTGTTCATCTCCGGAGATCTCACCAGCTACGGGCTTCTACATGAATATAAGCTTGCTGAAGAGAAACTTGCGCAAATCGAAGGAAAAAAGGCAATCGTCCCTGGGAATCACGATGAGAAGAACCTTGGATATAAACTATTCCCTGAGTTTTTTGGCAATACGGATTTCGTTCGATACTATGGGAATTGTACGATTGTTGGTCTTGCCACAAGCGAACCTGATAAGGATGATGGTCGCCTTGGACGGGGGAGACATCGGTTGATAATCCGAGGTATTCAGAGAAAAAAGAACCTTACATGCATTGGTTTTCATCATCATCTCGTCCCCATTCCTAACTCAGGTCGGGAGCATAACATCATCGATGATGCAGGGGAGACATTAGATATCATTTTACGCAACAACGTCCCATTGGTTCTGATGGGTCATCGTCATGTTCCCTATGCCGTGAAGATTCATAACACACTATTGGTGAGCGCAGGGACGTTTTCGTGCAATCGGACGCGGGCGCATTTTGGCAATACGTTTAACATCATTGATATCAAAAACAAACAGATTGTCGTAACCGTCGTTGATATCGAAAAGCAAAAACAGCAGAAAATGGTGAAATTTAACCCTGACGACGGCTGTTATATTAACAGATACTACAATATAGAAAAAAGAATCGACTAACTTTGTTCTGTGCCGACCAGGTAGTTAATTACGGTTTCTGAGATATCCTGGGAGTACTCTCCAGTCCTTCGAATACTCTCAACGACATATCCAACCGATACAGCGATGATTCCCTTCTGTTGCAGTACATGGGTATTGATTTCCTCGCAAACCGACTCCAATGTAAGTACTGATTCGATGGTTTCATTTGATGCATGGATGTCTTTTTGAAAAAATGAGCGAATGCTTTTATTGAAAATATCTAAGGAAAGATTTCCCGCAATGATAGTTCGTTGGATTGTTCTTTTATCAAGGTTATGATCGATGAGGTTTGGGATGTTTTCAGCGATCCGAACAATATGGTCCCCAATTCGTTCAATGATCCTGCTGATAAGAAAACAGGTGGATGCCATTTCTATGGTTATGTTCATTTTCCCGGCAAGGCTTGCGTTTTGTAAAAGAATATTGTATTGGCGGGCGACAAACCAATGCAGTCGGTCAACGTCATTGTCCCGTGAGATCACGTCAGCAGCTAAAATCTTGTCTTTCTCTGCCATCGCGCGTAGGACATCTTCATGCATACGTTTGACCATCACATACATTCGTTTGATGGTTTGATCAAATGGCATCTCAGTTGGGTTGAGAAGATCCTTTAGCACTACCGATTTTTCTGTTTCTTCGATGACCTCTGGCCCGATGGCAAGTTGAGTAAACGAACGTATGATGTTTTGAACGGCGATGGGCAGTCTTGTTGGTGAGGTTATTTTTATGGATGTGTACCCAGCGATATATGCTCCGATGAGCTGCTGGAGGAGGTAGGTTGGTTTTAGGATTCGACTGACGTTGAATTCTTTTATTTTCTGGAGATGCTCTTGCGTCATTTTTGGTGTGAGGAGTAACGTACCGTCGGATTGGATGTGTATTGCGAGTGGGTCATTTTTTTTGATGTGAAAAGAAGTAATCCAATTTTTTGGTAACGTGATGATATAGGAGGAACCTCCTGTGAGCTGTACTCGTCGTATTTCCATGGATCTGCACCGGTTTTTAGGAAAACATCTGTGTTCTTAAGATTTTCTATAGAACTATATTGATATTATATCACTATATATATCACTATAGAATATGGAGATAAAGTATATATTTATAGGAAAACCTACCTACAGCAGGTGAATACGATAAACAAAAAAGCAAACCATGGAAAAAAGCTAACAACCGGTCTTGTCGCAACACTTCTGCTTTTAGTCATCACACTTAGTGGATGTACAGAAACAACAGAAGGGCTACCAATTGTTGTGGTTGGACGTGACAGCGCCTCAGGTACGCGAGAGTTCTTCTGGGAACATGTCATGGAAAAAGGTACTTTCACGGCTATCATGCTTGAAAAAAACTCAAATGGAGCAGTTTACCAGACTGTTTCATCAACAGAAGGAGCGATTGGCTATGTTGGTCTTGGATATCTTGATGATGGGGTCAAAGCAGTGACGATTAATGGAATCGAACCAACAATTGCCAATGTTATCGCAGGCACCTATCCAATTTCACGGTCACTAAACATGTACACAAACGGAGAACCAACAGGGATAGCACTACAATTTCTCAAATATCTGGACAGCGAAGAAGGTCAAATAATCGTTGCAGATGAAGGATTTGTTCCAAAGACAGCAACAGAACCTTACGTCAAAGTTGAAGGGCTTACAGGGAGCATCACTGTTGTCGGATCAACAACAGTTCTACCCGTTGCACAACTCGCGGCAGAAGCATTCAACGCCCTGTACGGAAGCAGCCTTGTCGCGGTAAGCGGTGGAGGATCAAGTGTTGGTGTCCAATCAGTTGGCGAAGGAACCGCAGCGATTGGCATGGCGTCACGAGAACTCAAATCAAGTGAAATAGCCTCCTATCCCACTCTTGTAAAACATATCGTGTGTAACGATGGAATCGCAGTCATCATCCACCCGGACAACTCGTATGTTTCAGACCTTACCTTGGAAGAGGTAAAAGCAATCTATGAAGGAACCTACACAAACTGGGACGAACTATAGAATACGATTACAGAGAAGAGACATGGAAAACGATAGTAATATAGCTGTTTCTCTCGTTCTTCTCCATTAGAATATACGGGAGGTACGGTCCAGGAGTCCATAGAAAATGAATACAAAGAAAAAAGGAAGTACTCTGTTTCTTCATCCAAAAAGAAATAGAAGAGAAAAAGGCATTCGAAGTATTTTCTTTATCGCAGCGATTTTCGGAGTCATTACCATCTTTTCCATTCTTTTTTTTCTCCTGAAAGAGACGTACCCGCTCCCAACCGACCTATGGAGTTTTCTCTCAGGCACAACATGGAGCCCGACTGAATCAGTGCAGTTTGGCACCTACCCCTTAATCGTCGGAACTCTACTAGTGACGTTTGGCGCGATGGCTCTTGCGATACCGCTAAGCATTGGTGGCGCATTGTTCATCTCTGAAATCGCCTCATCCCGCGTTCGATCCATTATCAAACCAGCGATTGAACTTCTTGCAGGAATTCCCTCTGTTGTATATGGTTTCTTTGGATTAGTCCTTCTAACAACATGGATAAAGGATTTCTTTGGAGTACCCACCGGGGAGACATGGCTTGCCGGCTCCATCATCCTTGGCATCATGGCGATTCCAACGATCACCACAGTTGCGGAAGACGCCTTAAAGGCTGTTCCTCGAGAATACAAAGAAGGGTCCCTTGCGATGGGGGCGACACGCTGGCAGACCATACGAAAGGTCGTCGTTCCATCCGCGCTCTCAGGTATCACCGCAGCAATTATCCTTGGTATCGGACGAGCGGTGGGAGAGACCATGGCAATCCTCATGGTCTGTGGGAACGCAGCGATCATCCCAACTCCACTTTGGAACATGTTTTCCCCGATCCGGACTCTTACCTCCACACTTGGAATTGAAACAGGGGAGGTACCCGTGGGAGGACCGCATTATCACGCGCTGTTCGGTGTCGCAGTGCTGCTTTTGCTTATCACCTTTATCATCAACATGAGCGCGGTGTATTTGTTAGGTGTAATACAAAAGAAACATAGTGCGACGGAAAAGAAGAAAAAACCATTACTTTCAGTAACGCTTCTAGCAAACATAAAAAAAATTTTTATCTCTATAATTGTTCTTGTTTTACTCCTGCTTTTGTATCTTATCACCGGGCTGGTTATGACCAGTGTGCTGGTGGTCCTTGGTGTTGTTTTCTGGTTATTAACAAAAAAACTATCGCAGAAATCTCTTCAGAAAATATCTTTTGTAACCATCGGGGCGTCTATTGTTTTCATTCTCATCATTCTTGGGATTATTTTATCATATATCTTTATCGATGGTACTGGTGCGTTAAGCTGGGAGTTTCTCACACAAGCCCCACGAAATCTCGGTAGATCAGGTGGTATTTCAACCGCACTGATCGGCACCTTGTATCTAGTCGCTGGTGCAATTGCAATCGCATTGCCGATTGGTGTTGGCGCATCTATCTATCTTACGGAATATACAAAAGAAAACATCGTTACAAAAATCATCCGTACTGGGGCAGATCTTCTGAATGGGACACCGTCGATTGTCTTTGGGCTTTTTGGGTTTGCCTTCTTTGTTTTGTATCTGAATTTCGGCTTCTCGCTTCTTGCAGGACAAATCACATTAGCCTTTATGATCATTCCAACGATCCTCCGAACAACAGAAGAAGCGTTACGAAG
>MUGD01000007.1 GCA_002900555.1 Thermoplasmata archaeon M9B2D
TTCTAAACAATGTCTGCTTTGTGGAGAGTGTATCTTGGATGACTTTTTTGGTTTTTGTCCAGTGACACGATGTCCAAAATCTATGTTAAATGGCCCCTGTGGCGGTTCTTCGAACGGCAAATGTGAAATTAATTCAGAAATAGACTGTGTCTGGGATTATATCTATAAAGATTTCAAAAGGAGAGGTATATTAGATGCCTTAACGGGTATTCAAAAACCGAAGGATTGGTCGAAGGGACTAAAGAATAAACGGAGAATTTAATGTGAGCTATCGCAGCAACTTAGAAAAAATACTTTCAGAAGGACGTTTTGCCGTGACCGCGGAGATTGGTCCACCAAAGGGTGCTGATTCAAATTCGATACGTGACAAGGTAAAACTGTTGAGAGGTTCTGCAGATGCGTTTAACATAACGGATAATCAAACTGCGGTAGTACGATTGTCAAGCCTTGCTGGTTCTGTAATACTTCTTCAAATGGATGTGGAACCTATTATGCAAATCACTTGTCGTGATAGAAATCGTATCGGTTTGCAAAGCGATGTGCTTGGTGCTGCCGCTCTTGGGGTTCGAAACATGCTTTGTCTTACTGGTGATCATCAATCGTTTGGAAATCATCCTACTGCGAAAGGTGTGTTTGATGTCGATTCCATTCAGCTTCTTCAAATCATTAAAAATATGAGGGATGAAGGAGTATTTCAGAGCGGTGATTTGCTTCTTTCTGGGAGGCCTCCTGTGTTCCTTGGGGCTTCAGCAAACCCATATGCAGACCCTTTTGAGTATCAAGTTGATCGTTTACGTAAAAAGATTGATGCCGGAGCAGAATTCATTCAGACCCAAAGTGTCTATAATGTAGAAAAGTTTTCGAAATGGATGGATGATGTGCGATCGCAAGGGGTTGATAAAAGGGTTCATATCCTGGCGGGAGTTACTCCCCTAAAGTCCATTAAGATGACGGAACGGATGAAATTTCATGTTCCTGGCACTGATGTTCCTGATGTTGTCTATCAACGGATGAAACATTCTTCAGATCCAGCGAAAGAAGGATATAGAATTGCGTTAGAAACCATTTCTGAACTAAAAAATCTTCCTGGAATTCACGGTATTCATATCACTGCGTTATTCTGGGAGGAGATTATCCCTGCCTTGGTTAAAGATGCGGCTCTAATTTCACGGATTTAATAGGAGAAATGTCATCTCTTCTTGCCACGCATCGTATTGCATCTTTTCGTCATAGAACAGGCTATCAATGCCCATTACGCCTAATGATCAAATAACAATATTAATATATTTAATTTATAATATAATGATATTGATAGTTGGGGATTATTCACAACTAAAAATTACAGGAAACATTGCATGTTTTGCACGTAATCAGGATGATAAACAATTATGTTGGATCGACTTGGAAAAATCATTGAAAAAAAACCATGGTTCGTGGTCCTTGTCATAGTTCTTATTACGATAGGTTTTTCTCTCTTTATTCCTTCATTGGTTTTTAAAACAAATTTCGAGGATTTCGCACCCGACAATGAGCAGGTAAAAGCAAACAAACGAATTGCTAATTATTTTGGTATGAGTAAACAAACAATGATTCTTTATATTCAAACAGAACAAGCAGACAGTACAATTGATTTACAGGCACTTCGCGATCAGTACGATCTCCAAAAAAAACTCATAGAAATGCCTGAGGTCAATGCAACAATATCATTTATCACCTTCCTCGACCCCGTCTGCAGAATGGAGTTTAATAAAACCCTTGAGAACTGTAGCGATGGTCAACTCAAGGCTGCTGTTTACGATCTCCTCAATGAACCACAATCTGGGGAAATAACGATTTTCAATAACGACGACCCAAATGAACAAATCGACTACTATCGCTCGTTTTTACGATCCAGTGGAAAAACAGTTGATAGTGCTGATATAAAAAATTGCCACATTTTGAATGAAAATAACACACTTACTTTTTCATTTGAGGTCTATAGTCTCTCAGATTTACCTTCACCGATAAAACCACCTTTTTACCGAGTAAGTACCATGGAATGGTACCTGGAATTTCAAAATTCATTACTTCCCCCCGATTTTAAAATGACATATCAGATTGCTATAAGGATTGAGCCAACAACTTCACGGTGGCAAATCGGTAATGGACTTTTTCAGAATCTTCAGTATCTTCTACAACAATACAAAAACCACAATCTTACATCATATAAGACAACGGCATATCTCTGGATCAAACCCCCCGGGCAAGAGATGTATTTCCCAATTCCCCTTCACACGGCCAATATCAGTTTTGATTCTCATTCAAATCGGATTACTATCAGTGTTGCGCGAAAGGAACTTGGTTATTTTGGTATCGCTCCTCAGTACGGGTCGTTTGAACTACCAGCAAAATTAACTAATTTTACTGCAGGTGTACGATATTACCAGTCCCCTCTACTGAAACGACCGGGTGGACGTGTTGTCGTAAACACCAGTTATCTATTCAATCGCATCGAGCGTCTGCAGTCCAGACCATTGATTTCTCATCTGATATCCCGCATCCTTCAGAGATATGACATTAATCTTGATAATTTTTCACAGATTAGCGAAAGCATGCAAGATACCATTGTCCTTCCGTCCTCCTTCTCATTGGCTACAATTCAAAAACTATGGACTCAGACCGAGAGCGTTCCAGATACGGGTGTATCAACAATTGTTTTTCCTTTGCTGCCCCAGTTGTTTCGTGATTTACGAGTGAATGCCTTGTCATTCATTTCTACAGATTACGCGAAAACGGCAGCCCCTCACGCAAGCATCTGCATTGTTCAGCTAAATTTGGAAAGTACAGACGCATCTGAAGTTGCTAGGGTTAACAACAACATCGTTAATAAGATCGATGAACTGAACAGACGATATAGCAGTATTTCTATTCAAGCAACAGGGGAAGGTATTGTGACCACTCAGATAAACGACGTCACAATGCAGGCAAATACTATCATAGGCCCCTTTATATTCATCATAATCCTGTGCATCTTATTCCTTGCTTTTAAAAAACCATCCTATGTGCTGCTACCTATCCTTGTTTTTGCTTTTTCTTCTATCTGGCTATTTGGTACTATGGCCTTGCTTGGAATTACATTTAGTATCATCACAGTCGCACTTCTTCCTCTCAACATTGGTTTAGGTGTCGAATATTCTGTAAACATTCTGTACAACTATCGCGCAGAGCGTAAAAAAGGGCGAACGTCTTCGGAAGCAATCAAGATTTCGATAACAGAGGTGGGTATCGCGATTTTTTTAGCATGGTTTACAACATTTATTGCGTTTCTTTCGTTTCTTAGTGCAACACTACCGCCGGTTAGAGACTTCGGTGTGTTTCTTGCGTTGGGTATTACCTATACCTTTATTATTTCAATGACATTGCTTGCTTCTCTTCGTTACATTATAGATCGAAGGACGACAGCAGCAATTGTACAACCCAAGACGAAAAGCTTCTCGATGACGGAAACAATGGGGAGACTTGCACAGATACTAGTTCGTCATCAAAAAAAAGTGTTTCTTACAACCATCCTTTTATGTTTAGTGATGGGGACTGCGGTTACTCAGGTGAAATCAGGATTTAGTATGAATCAATTTATACCGCAGGATAATCCAGCACTTAAGCTTTATAGTCAAATAAACGAAGATTTCCCGTTTTCAAGCCAGGATCAAGAATATATTCTCATCGAGGGAAATATCGCAACAGTGATCACTTTGCAGGGTCTTATGGAAACTCATGAAAATCTAAATGACAACCAATTTATTGCTCGAAAAGCTGATGGTAGTGCAAAGACAGAAAGCATTATAACAATTATTCAGCAGGCCATAGTAAACAATCAGTCACTTGTTCCGTTATTTAATATCGATGATTCTACTGGACTACCCAAAACCAATGCTGATGTACAGCGGTTCTATGATTATTTGTATACTAATGACCAGTATTGGATACAAACAGCTGGTGTTCTTCATAAGGAGGGTGACAAGTATACAGCAACGATTATTCGCATTTATGTTGATCTCCAGTCGAATAGTGACGATATGACAAAACAGTTTGAACAACTGGAAGAAGAATTTCACGAGGATTTAGCAGACTATGGTGAGGCAAAATCTATTATCACGGGAAACCTGCTTATTACCTTATCAATTCTTAAAAACATGACCGAGAGTCAGATACTATCGACAGGGATATGTTTTGTTCTTGCCGCGATTATGCTTATTCTTATTTATCGGGATCCTGTCCTTGGACTCATCGTGATGATTCCTGTAACTATATCTATTGTGTGGGTTCTTGGAAGCATGTATTTTATTGGATATACCCTCAATATCTTGACTATCACGGTCACCTCTATCACCATTGGTGTCGGTATCGATTATTCATGTTATATTACCACACGTTTTCGTTTAGTCGCTGATCAAACAGGGGACGTTACAAAAGCTGTTACTGAAACTATTTCACGAACAGGTAGTGCAATTGTCATTGCTGCTCTCTCTTCGATGTTTGGGTTTGGTGTCCTTGCGTTTGCACCCATCCCTCCACAGCAACAATTTGGAATTATAACAGCGATCACTCTCATTTATGCGTTTATTTCTTCTATTTTGATTCTACCATTGGTGCTTGCGCGGTGGGCTATTTGGCGGAAAAAACGAAAAGGATACATTATCAGTCCCGGGCCGCCAAAGAGATCCGATGGCAGTACAGCTAATCCCAAAGATATCGTGGAACAGTAAAGTATCTATACGAAATAATGATACCAGTGAAAGAAAAGAAGTTGGGGGTTTAGCTCATATGACACAAACACGAATGAAAAAGATTCTGGTGACAGGTGCCGTCGGACAAATCGGTTCGGAACTTACGATGGTGCTTCGGAAAAAATTTGGAAACGACAATGTGCTTGCAACGGGAAGGAAAACCAAACCAAACGATGTGCTTCTTAATTCTGGTCCCTTTGAATATATTGATATTTGCAAACGAGACACAATAGAAGCAGTAGTAAAGGAGTATGATATCGACACAATTTACAACATGGCCGCGATTCTTTCTGCAGTTGGTGAAGAAAAACCTCTTTTGTGCTGGGATGTTAATATCAACGGGTTGTACAATGTGTTAGAGGTCGCTCGTGAACATAGTATGGTTCGAGTGTTTGTTCCTAGTTCTATTGCAGTGTTTGGCCCGGAGACGCCACGGGATAATACCCCCCAGGAGACAATTCTTAAACCAAAGACAATGTATGGAGTGACGAAAGTTGCGGGGGAACTTCTCGGCGATTATTATGTGAAACGTTTTAACCTTGATGTACGAGGGATTCGCTATCC
This sequence comes from Thermoplasmata archaeon M9B2D, assembly GCA_002900555.1. The sequence goes on from MUGD01000007.1 coordinate 5,331, forward strand.
TGGTATTATTAGTAGCGAGACACTTCCTGGTGGTGGAACAACTGATTATGCAGTAGAAATATTCTATGAGGCGATAAAACATAAGAAATATACCTGTTTCTTACGATCTGATACAACGCTTCCTATGATGTATATGCCTGATTGTTTAAAAGGAACGCTTGATTTGATGGATGCTGATGTTTTAAAATTAAAGCATCACTGTGACTTTAATTTTGCTTCCATGAGTTTTTCGGTCGAAGAGCTTGTTTATGAGATTACCCAACATATTCCTGAGTTCACTTGTGAATACAATCCAGATTTTCGGCAAGCTATAGCTGATTCCTGGCCTCGCTCCATTGATGATAGTACAGCGCGGAAGGAATGGGGCTGGAAACCAAAATACAAGCTTGCTGATATGACAAAAGATATGTTACAAAAACTTACTAAACGGTATGAAGAAGGAAAGCTCCTGGTCTAGTTATCCTTCTTTTTTTCTTTAGTTCCTCCATAGAAAGTTTTATGTGCTATACGATATTCTCATTTCTACTGTGAGGTGAACTAACGGTGCCAGAATCAGAGGAAATTGGGGTGGATATGAAAGGAAATATTGATTCAATAAAAGAGTACTTGGGTGCTGATGCCGATTATCTGCTTAGACATATCTGTTCGAAGATACGAAAGGAGTCATTGCATTTTCCCGGACCAAATTTTCTTGATGAAATTTTTCTTGATACTGATCGATCAAGCCAAGTGATTCGTAACCTAAAATCATTGTTTAGTCATGGACGGTTAGCAGGAACTGGGTATCTTTCGATATTGCCGGTTGATCAGGGCATTGAGCATTCTGCTGCTGCATCATTTGCCCCCAACCCGATGTATTTTGATCCTGAAAACATCGTAAAACTTGCGATACACGGTGGTTGTAATGGTGTTGCGTCGACTCTGGGAGTACTTGGGGCGGTCTCACGAAAATATGCGCATAAAATTCCTTTCATTGTGAAGATAAACCATAACGAGTTATTAACGTACCCAAATAAGTATGACCAGATTATGTTTGCCAGTGTGGATCAGGCCTGGGATATGGGTGCTGCTGCGATTGGTTGCACGATTTATTTTGGTTCTCCTGAATCAACTAGGCAGATTCAGGAGGTCAGTCAGGCGTTTAGATATGCCCATGAACTGGGCATGGCGACGATTCTCTGGTGTTATTTACGGAATCCAGCATTTAAAGTGGACGGGAAAGATTACCACGCTGCTGCGGATCTCACTGGTCAGGCGAACCATCTGGGAGTGACTATTGAGGCAGATATTGTGAAGCAAAAACTCCCTGATACAACTGGTGGATATATTGCTCTTAACAAGGGTGGTGTTAAATATGGCAAGATCAATGAGAAGGCGTATACGGAGCTTTCCTCAGATCATCCGATTGATTTAACGCGGTATCAGATTGCGCATTGTTACATGGGTCGTGTTGGGTTGATTAATTCAGGTGGCGCATCTGGGAAAGATGATTATGGGCAGGCGGTACGAACAGCGGTTATCAATAAGCGTGCGGGTGGGACTGGCCTTATTTCTGGGAGGAAGGCATTTCAGAAGTCATTTGAGGATGGTGTGAAACTTCTTCATGCGATTCAAGATGTCTATTTATGTAAGGATGTCACTATCGCATAAATTTTTTTCATTTTTTAATAAATAAGTACCGCTTGTACTCCTTTGGCAGCTCTGATTGTTGCAAGTAATGTCCCCGGTATTTGTCTTTCTGTTATAATGAAGAGTCGTGGTTCAACAGCAAATTCAAAGTCGTCTACGATGGCTTGTCTGATGCTGATATTGTTGGTCGCAATAATGGTGGCAACTTCGGCAAGGATTCCTGGCATGCTCGGGTCCGAGGGGATAATTTCGATGACGCCCCATTTCATGTGTGGTGCGACTTCTTTAAGATGGCAGGTTGGCATAAGGTTAGAGAATATTTTATGGAGTTCTGGTTCTCTTATAATGACGTCTCTGGTTGCGGTAACTGCGCGTCGGTCGACTTGGAACGCTCGTGCGATTTTTGAGTCAGAAAGTTCAATGGGGCCGCAATAAAATGCATTGGTCCGGAGTCGTAATCCGTATTCAAGCATTTTTTGTGCGATTTTTTTTCGTTGCGGGTAAGAATCGAAATAATGTTCTATTTGTTTCCACATAGTATAAAACTGTACGTTGATGATATATAAATACTGTTTGTTATCGGTTTTTTTCTACTTATAATGTATAAAATTATACATTGAAGTACAATTTTAGAAAATTTAATATAGTGGCATTGTTAAGTATTATATTATGAATAAAATAAAAATAATCCTTGATGAGAATGACATCCCTAAAAAATGGTACAACATCCAAGCAGACCTTAAAACTCCCTTAGATCCCCCTCTTCATCCACAAACCAAACAACCGATTGGACCAGGTGACCTAAAAATGATTTTCCCTATGGGTCTTATTAAACAAGAGGTTAGCAGGGATCGATATATCACGATTCCCTCAGAGGTAAGAGAAATCTACCGTATCTGGAGACCTACGCCACTCTATCGGGCACACCGCTTAGAAAAAGTTCTTAAGACACCAGCAGAACTCTATTACAAATGGGAAGGCACCAGTCCACCAGGGAGCCATAAACCAAATTCAGCGGTCGCACAAGCCTATTATAATAAAGTAGAAGGAATCGAACGACTCGTAACAGAAACTGGGGCAGGACAATGGGGCTCCGCCCTTGCATTTAGCACCCAACTCTTTGGTATACAATGTCGAGTCTATATGGTAAAATGTAGTTACGAACAAAAACCTTACCGGCGTGTCCTTATGGAAACCTGGGGTGCTGAGGTCTATCCAAGTCCAACGACTATGACCAACGCTGGAAGAGAAATTCGTAAGAAAGACCCTCAGAGCACAGGAAGCCTTGGAATCGCAATTAGTGAGGCTGTCGAAGATGCGATGACCCATGATAATACGAACTATGCTCTTGGATCTGTCCTTAACCACGTCGTCTTACATCAAACCGTCATAGGACTAGAACTAAAAAAACAGTTTCAACTTCTTGACAAATATCCAGATATCATCTGTGGATGCGTTGGTGGCGGGAGTAACTTTTCTGGAACAAGCTTTCCTTTCATACAGGATAAACTCTTAGGAAAAAAACCTGATTTACAGGTTGTCTCTGTTGAGCCATTAGCTTGCCCGACCCTCACAAAGGGAGAGTATCGCTATGACTATGGGGACTCTGTTGGTCTTACACCGCTTTTAAAAATGTACACCCTTGGCCACGACTACGTCCCTCCTGCGATACATGCCGGTGGGTTACGGTATCATGGTGACTCACCACTCCTCTCAAAACTAACAAAAGAGGGACATATGAATGCACTTGCCTACACCCAGCAGGAAATCTTTGAGGCGGCAATGTTATTTGCACGGACAGAAGGAATGATCCCTGCACCGGAATCAGCACATGCCATACGAGCTGCGATCGATTTTGCTAAAATATGCAAGAAGAAAAACAAAAAGAAGATCATTGTATTCTGTAACAGCGGTCATGGACATTTCGATCTAAAAGCATACGATGATTGCCTTCATAATAACATTCCAAATGGGGAGTATAAAAAAATTAGACCGTACATTTCATGATAACTCCTTCTTTTTTCCCTTCTTTTTTTGATTGATACACCTTCTTTACCTAAGAATGTGCAGCATCAATATCTTTATGTACTACCATAGTTCTTAATAAAGGGTATTTGATATCCCCCTTTACTTCAAGACCTACGTGAGGTAGTATCGATGAAGGAATTTAATCTATCGAAATTACGACATGGAACCGACCTTATTAAAAGAGGTTTTTCTAAAATGCAGAAAGGTGGTGTCATCATGGATGTTACCACCGTTGAACAAGCAAAAATTGCAGAGAAAAGCGGTGCGGTAGCAGTCATGGCTCTTGAAAGAGTCCCAGCGGATATCCGAGCGTACGGTGGCGTCGCTCGAATGGCAGATCCCACTATCATTAAAGAAATCATCAATACGGTCAGTATCCCAGTGATGGCAAAAGCACGAATTGGACATTTCGTCGAAGCACAAGCATTAGAAGCCCTTGGTGTGGATATGATCGATGAATCAGAAGTTCTTACCCCCGCAGACCCTTATTACCATATCGATAAACGCGTCTTTACTATTCCCTTCGTCTGTGGCTGTAGAAACCTAGGGGAGGCAACCAGACGCATCTGGGAAGGTGCTGCGATGATTCGAACCAAGGGGGAAGCAGGCACTGGTAACATCGTTGAGGCTATTCGACATCAACGCATGGTAACACGAATGATACACGCATTAAAAACCATGCAAATGACCCAAGTGCGAAAACTAGCAGATGAATACTGTCAAAACTATATAACCTCGTATAAAGCCTTAACAAATCAAGCTGTCGACGAAAAAACAGATCTCTTTGGTGCTTCTACCTACTCCCAGCTTAAAAAGGAGCTCTATGGGATTTTAACTGAAATTAAAGACCTCCAGCGGCTCCCTGTGGTAAATTTTGCAGCTGGTGGAATTGCAACACCTGCAGATGCAGCCATTATGATGCAGCTGGGAAACGATGGGGTCTTTGTAGGATCAGGTATTTTCAAATCAAAGAACCCTGAGAGACGAGCAAAAGCAATCGTGGAAGCAGTCGCTCATTTTGATGAACCGGAAATAATTGCTGAGGTTAGCAAGAATCTCGGTGATGCGATGCTTGGCATCGATATCGGCTCAATTCCAAAGGATCAACTTCTGCAGGAACGAGGCTGGTAACGATAGTCACAATCGGGGTGCTGTCTCTCCAAGGAGCAGTGTCTGAACATCTTGCATCGATGAATCGTGTTTTTCAAAAAGACAAAAGGAAAGGACAGGCTGTTTTGGTTCGACAACCACGTGATATCGATGCATGCGATGCATTAATTATTCCTGGAGGAGAGAGTACCACGATCTCTCGGATTTTAGTCAATTCAGGAATGTATGAGGTCATCCGAGAGCGCATCATGCACGATGACATCGCTCTCATGGGAACCTGTGCGGGATGTGTTCTTCTTGGCAAGCAGTTATCTGATTCCACCGCTGACATAAAACTCTTAGACGCCATGGATATACAGGTTGAACGTAACGCGTTTGGTAGACAAAAACAATCCTTCGAAAAACAAATAGAAATTAAAGGTTTTTTTACTCCATATACTGCCGTGTTCATCCGTGCGCCTGTTATAACAAAAACATGGGGAACTTGTGAAGTACTTGCAAAAGTAGGAACAAAAATAGTCATGACCAGGCAGCATCACTACCTGGCATTGTCATTCCACCCGGAGTTAACTTCGGACCTCAGGATCCATCAGTATTTTTTAGAGATGGTATAATCACGCTTTCATGATGGCAAGCAGGAAGATACCTAACGCTATCAATGCTCCAACAACAGCACCAATTACTGCGATAATGCCGTTTATAATCGTCCCTGAGAAATTCAGGAAATCCATAGGCGTTCCCATAAAACCAAGGAGATTTGCGCCCCAGAGGAAGATTACACCAACTAAAAGCCCAATAATAATTAGGATTCCTCCAACAGCTCTGCTTTTACCAGACCCAAAATAAGCGGTAAAAATCCCTGCGATTATACTTGCAATTGCAAACACCAGCGTCATCATACTTAAAAAATATTGTACTAATCCTTCCATTTTTTTCACTCCTTAAAATTTCGTTCCCGTTAAGGTTTTCGTATCGATTACCCCTTCAATAGTTCGTATCTTGTTTACCACAATATCACCCAGGCTTTCGAAGTCATCTGCTTCGATTTTTGCGATAAGATCATATTCTCCAAATAAGGGATGGAGTTCGATAATCTGTGGTACCTTTGAGAGCTTATTGTATACTTCATGTTCATGTGCGGGAGCGGCGCTTATTAGGACAAACCCAATTGCCATAACTTTACCTTCCTCGCTCACCGTTATATTCTCATTGGATATAAGCCTTACGTTATTTAAGGGTTCCATTCTCCCTTATAAAAAATGGCTTTATTTTTTTGTATTCGTAGCTAGAACCAATGAAAACGAATAGGCGCTTTTCAATTGGTTCGTATAAAGAAAAACGTCTGTAGAGTTTACTTCTTTTTCCTCTGATATACCTCGATGAAATTTTCTATACTTCGGTCATATGTGCGTTCAACAGCATCAGGAAAAAAACACGCGGGTACTTCACCTCTGCTTCTATGATAACTAAGGCATTCGCAGCATATCCCTTTTCTGCTGCAAGGGTAGCTACAATTGCAGGCAATTTTGTTTTGTTCTATCTTACATTCAACCATGTTTACAATACTCCAACTATTTTTTTGAACTCGGTTTCATCAATAATTTTCAGCCCTAATTTTTTTGCTTTTTGATATTTTGAACCAGGATCTGTTCCAGCGACGACAAAATCAATGTCTTTTCCAACTGATGAAGAAACGATGCCACCACGTTTAGTCACAAGATTTGATGCGTCAGGACGGGAAAGGGATGGAAGACCTCCGGTGAACACAAATTTTTTCCCTGCGAGATTTCCCTCTTTTTTTGTTTCCTTTGTCTGTATCCCAATGTCTTTTAACTTCTTTATCAACTCGATATTTTCCTGAGTGGCAAAGAATGTTGCTATCGACTCTGCTGTCTTTTCACCAAGACCGTGAATCTGTGTTAATTCTTCCGCTGTCTTTTTTGATAATTCATCGATGGACTGGTACTGTGATGCAAGGAGTTGAGCGGCATATTTTCCTACATGGCGGATCCCTAGACCATAGATTAGGCGCGCCAAACCCTGTTGTTTGCTTTTTTCGATTGATTCAAGTAAATTTTTCACTGATTTTTCTTTAAATCCTTCAAGGGTCAGTAAATCTTTTTCTGTCAGATGATATACGTCTGCGATGGAATCAACAAGACCTTTTTCTATAAGTTTGTCGATGGTTTGTCCCCCTAAGTGATCGATGTCCATGGCATCTCTGGACGCAAAGTATTCAATGCGCCATTTCAACCGCGCTGGGCATTGTTTGTTCGGACAGCGGACCGCAACCTCATCTCCGGTTCTAATAACATCTGAGCTACAGACAGGGCATTTTCTCGGTATCGCACGTATTTTCTCATCGCCGCTTCTTTTTTCAGTAATACTTTTGACGACTTGGGGGATGACATCACCACTACGTTCAACTAAAACAACATCACCTATGCGGATGTCCTTGCGTTTCAACTCATCAAAGTTATGTAACGTTGCTCGGGAAACCGTCACTCCGCCAACTTGTACAGGTTCGAGGATTGCGACTGGTGTGAGCGTACCAGTTCGTCCAACTTGTATCACGATGTCCTTCAGTCGCGTGGTCGCCTGTTTTGCGGTAAACTTAAATGCTATTGCCCAGCGAGGGTGTTTAATCGTCGCACCTAATTTGTTCTGTTGCGATATCGAGTTTACTTTCAGAACGACACCGTCTATTTCATAATCAAGTGTTTCGCGTCTTGTCTCAAGGGTCTTGCAGTATGAGATTGCTTCGTCAATATTTCTTACTTTTTTTATTAATGGATTGACACGGAATCCCGTTGTTTGTAACAGATATAAGGATGTTTCGTGAGTGTCAAAATCAACATCTGAAAAAGAGATGTAATACAGAAATGTATCCAACGGTCGTACTGCGACGATGCGCGGGTCAAGTTGCCGAAGGGACCCTGCCGCCGCGTTCCGTGGGTTGGCAAACACCTGTTCTCCTTTTTTTTCCTGTTCTTTATTAAACTTATTAAATAAAGAAATTGGGAAGTACACCTCACCTCGAACCTCAACGTTTCTTAGCTTTGAGCCTTGTAACCGTAGCGGGATGCTACGGATGGTACGGAGATTTGTAGTGATATCATCCCCTTTCATACCATCGCCACGTGTCGCTCCTCTGGTAAAAATCCCGTTTTCATAGATAAGAGCGATGCTCACCCCGTCTATTTTCGGCTCACAGATGTATTCAACATTCCCACAGGTTTTTTTAATACGTTCATCAAACTCTCTTAGCTCATCATACGAATATGCGTTATCTAATGAAAGCATTGGTGTCTTATGTTCCACGGTTTTAAACCCTTTGAGTGGTTCACCTCCAACTCGTTGTGTCGGTGAATCTGATGTGATAAAATCAGGGAACTGTGCTTCCAGTGATTCAAGTTTTTTTAGAAGCATGTCGTACTCGTAGTCGGAGACTACCGGGTTGTTTTCTACATAGTATTTGTAGTTATGATAGTTGATTTCTTCGCGAAGTTTTTTGATTTGTTTTTCCGCTTCGTTTTTGTTCATCGGTTCACATACCAACGATTTTTTCGATTTCTTTTTCAGATGCGGTATTTAGGATGTCTTTTTTCTCAAGCCACCCCCTTCGGGCAGTGGCAACCCCAAATCTCATGAAATCAAGATGGTTGATGCTATGTGAATCAGTACCAAGCACGAAACGAACTCCCTGTTCTTTGGCTAGTTTGATATGGATATCGTTAAGGTCTAACCGATCAGGGAATGCGTTTATCTCAAGAAGGGTCTTGGTTTCTTTGGCAGCGTCTATTATTTGTTCGATATCGACGTCATATGGATCACGTTTCCCGATGAGCCGTCCAGTTGGATGTGCCAGGAAATCAACCTGCTCGTTTTCCATTCCTTTGATGATACGTTTCGTCATGGTTTCTCTATCCATCTTAAATGCAGTATGAATACCGATGTACACGAAATCAAATTGTCTTAATATTTTATCGCTATAATCAAGCGTGCCATCGGTCCGTATATCACATTCCGTTCCGCAAAAGATATGAAGATTCGGGAATTTCTTGCGTATTTGTTTTATCTGGTTTATTTTTTTCTGTATTTTGTCTTCATCAAGTCCATTTGCGATTTTTAGAGATTGTGAATGATCAGTGATCCCGATGAATGCATATCCACGTTGTTGGGCAGCAGATGCAATGGTTTCAATAGAATCACTTCCATCACTCCAGGAAGAATGGACATGGAAATCACCAGCTATCTCGTTAGAGTCAACAAGATTTGGCAGCGTTTTGGTCTTCGCTGCCGTGAATTCACCTCGGTTTTCCCGTAGCTCTGGCTCGATGTATTGCATACCGATTTTTTTGTAGATTTCTTGTTCGTTTCTCCCAGCGATGTACCGCTCCGTAGTCTTATCGAACAGTCCATATTCATTAAGTTTGTAACCTTGTTTTATTGCTATCCCTCGTAAGGTGACGTTGTGGTCCTTTGAGCCAGTAAAATATTGAAGTGCTGCACCATAACTCTTTTCCTCAACGACGCGAAGGTCGACTTGTAAATGGTCGTTTAATACAACACTTGATTTTGTTGTCCCTTTTGCAAGGACCTGTGCAACCTCCGGATAGCTGATGAAATGATCCATGACTGCTCCCGGGTCTTCTGAAGATGCTAGGATATCTAGATCGCCGATGGTTTCTTTCATCCGACGCAAGCTTCCTGCGATGTTAATCTTTTTTATTTTTTTGCATTTTTTAAGATATGCAAGGTAATTGTCTCCATCCATATACGCGACATGTAGCAGAACTCTCCCGCTTGTCTTTTGCAGAAGTTGGATTCCACGGAGTATGTTCCGTTCGGTAATCTCTCCGAACCCCTCCAATGTACGCAATTCCCCGTTGGTAGCTGCTTGTTGAAGTTCTTGGATGCTGGTGATGCCCCGGTGTTTGTATACTGCGGCAACCTTCTTTGGACCAAGACCCGGAACACCTAGTAAATCGATAAGGCCGATTGGGACTTCCTTTTTCAACTGTTCCAGATACCCAAGTTTTCCTGTTTGTACAAGCTCGGTAATTTTTTTTGCTAACGCTTCGCCAACCCCGGGGATTGATTCTAGTGTACCTTCATGGACGAGTTGCTCGATGTCACCATCGAGGGCTTGGATCGCCTCTGCAGCCATGCGGTACGCTCGAGTTTTAAAGAACATCTCCCCCTTGAGGTCCAGCAGATCTGCAATCCTATACAAGGTATCAGCAACAAACTGATTCTTCATACGTCCCCCATGTTTTATTGGAGATAGGCTACTACTTCAACGGTATCTCCGTCTTGCAATCCAAGTGTTTGACGTAAATTAAATGGAGAGATACATTCCAGAATAGTCGCATAATGACTTCTCTTGGGAAGCACGATTGCACCTTTCTTGCCATTGACGGTGGCCTTGAAACATATAACGCTTCCAAACGTACGATTTTGTGTTCGGAACTCACTGATTTCGATACCACCGTAGTTTCGCAGCAGTCGAATTTTATTTCGTTCTAGATATTCGATCTCCACATTCAACGTTCCAGGGTATGCGACAAATCCAAGTCGTTTTTCGAATTGGTCCGCATATCCTTTCTGTTCTGTGTAGTATTTTCCTTCGCCCATGCCTGAGATTACTGTTCCTTTGAATACAACTTTGGTGGTCAAATCAAAAATCTGTTTAAAGGACAGATATTCATTTTCTAATGCATCAGCTCCGCTGTTCGTAATCTGAATCAACTGCTTTTTCACCCCAAGTTCCCTTGATATCATCTCCTGGATGTCAAGTTCCAGAAGGTACCGTGATGCAGTCTGCTGGCTGGTTTGTAGGCGTTGTGCCAGTTCATGAGATGAAAGCTCGATCTTGTTGTTCACCGCTCCTAAGAGGGCTAGCTCCTTTAATGTTTGCAGGAGATATGGCTTTAATGGTTTTGTACTACCTTGCTTAGGTTTATTTTCCAATCGTTTCAACAAGTTTTTTCCCTTCATCCGTAAACATGTACTTGTTTCCTTTTTTTTCAACGATGCCTCCTGTTACAAATTCATCGATGATGCGTTGCGCGACTCGTGGTATCATACGATTTTTTTTCGAGATGCGTTTAATATCGGTTTCCCCAGCCACGAGTTCGTCGAAAATCACTCGTCTGAATTTATTTGCAAGTATGAATCCTTCGTCCATGCGTATCCAACAGCTTAATTTAGAGGTATCACATAAACCTTTTCAAATTTATGTTTAAGAACATCCCGCTTGTATTACGTTCAAAAGAACTCATAGATCGGTCAATTCGTCAAACAAAAAAAATCAAGATTCATGACCGGGATAAACGATATGAGATAAAGAAAACAGTTATCGCCCGGACCGACGTATTCGTATCCGTTCTTCTTTCCCACCTGGAATCCTATGTGAAAAACTTTCCATCTCTTGATAAACTTCCGTTGTTCTATCAAGAGATTATCGATATAAAAATAGATACGAATAAATTAAAGAAATCGTTAGGTGCAGTTGACTGGGCGAGAAAAACAGTGGCAATGGTCTACTCGACTCAGAGCAGTTCTTTGACAAAGACAGGAAATATCGACTTCCTCAAACAAAAACAAAAGGAAATCTACGGCCGTATCTCATCGATTGTAAAACAAGTGGATAAAAATCTTCTATTTTTAGCAAATGCACAAAAAATTTTACGAACATTTCCGGATATTGACGATATTCCAACGGTGGTAATCGCAGGATACCCCAATGTAGGAAAATCATCGTTGATGAGAAAACTTTCTGCTGCAAAACCAGAGGTGGCGCAATACCCATTTACCACAAAACAGATTTTTGTTGGTCATATAGAACACACAGTTCATTATGAAAAAAAAAGAGTTCAGATTATTGACACACCAGGGCTGTTAGATCGACCTTTGAAAGAACGCAATACAATTGAGAGGCAGGCAATCGCTGCATTACGACATCTTGCTGATTTGATTGTATTTGTCTTTGACCCGTCTGGAACCAGTGGGTATCAGATGAATGAGCAAACATACATGCTGGAAAACCTCAAAAAGTTGTTTAATGATGTACCATTTATTATTCTAGAAAACAAGGCAGATATCCAGAGCACTGGCGCTGGTTATAGGAGGATTTCGTGTACCACCAACGAAGGAATCGAGGAACTTCGACAAGAACTTCTCTCTGTTCTAACTCAGATGTAAACCTTCGTAGGTGCATATCCTTGTACATCTACATCTGCGAAAAATCCTCATAAAACAGATACATGATATTGTCCATAAAGACAACTAGGAAAGGAAGATCGCAGATTTTTATACCCTCTTTTCCCCCCTCTATTCTTCCTTCCTATTGTTCCTACCTTCAGGGTATCAATAAATTTTTTTTAGTAGCAAAAAATATGTGGTAGGTGGTTTATCGTCGTGTTTTCATGGTTTGTATGATTTCCTTTCCAAAATCGGTAATACCATACAATCTGACGTTTTTCCCTCCACATCGTTCCTCCACGATATTCAGACCGATAAGGGATTCTTCTTCACGGTATCGTGTTTCGATTCCACGTAAAGCACCAATCACGTTAGATGAGGTAGCCCCAATATTATAGGCAATTTCAGAAGTATAACTGCAGTTTGGACTGATATCACAGAGATATTCAGTCACTTTTCTTCGAACGTTGCTTCTCCGAAGGGCTCGTATAGCAACCGATCGTTTTATCTCGATAGAGCGGTCTATCGTCGTTTGTTCTAGCATCCCATCGTACCTGTTAAAAACGAATGGTGCCTCTTTTAATAAAGTATTCGCTTCCGGATACCTCGTTACATATACACCTGCATTAATGTCTGCATATACACCTCTGTATACGGGTATCTACGCAACTAACTAGACAAGACAGAAAAATCGGGTATAAGCATTTTATAATTCGTCCTGCTATAAAAAGGTGCGATTTCCGAGATTCTAACCAGATTTTTACACATAGTGAACCAGATCTCTTTAATCAATTCTTTTCGCATTTCGATGAGTGCGGGCGCCGGGATTTGAACCCGAGTTTTAAGCTTGGCAAGCTTAAGTGATACCAGACTACACTACACCCGCATATCAGATTTATTGAGACCAAGAAGCAATCATCCCTTAAAAAGTATTACGCTGCCAACTGTTCCTATGGTGTTTTTACTTCCCCAACATATTTAAATACAGGAGCAATAATATTAATTCCAAGTATGAATGTTAAAATGATGTGTCTAAGACATCTGATTGTCATTTATTCAATAATTTTTTGCTGTGCCCTTATATGTACAGGATGCACGAGTAGTATAGGAAGTAGTAGTAAATATGGTGATTCTTCTATACAGGACATTACGTTACAAGACGATGCGTTCCATGGTCGAAGATATCTTCCATTTATTGAATGGTGGTATTTTGATGCAAAATTCGAAAATGGATATACCGTGGCATTTAGTGTACAAGCCATTGATCTCATTGTTAAAGAGATGGTTTCTACCCGTCTGTCTATTTACAATCAAGGAATCGTCGTTCTAAAAAGCTATGAGAAATATTCCCTAAAGGAATTTTCTGCATCGCCTGACATACCATTGATAACTATCGCAGGCAAACAACTCATGAGTGGCATGTATGATGCATCTCATGACTGTTTTGTCTATAACTTGACCATTGAGGTTCCCGGAGGATCTCTTTCATTGGAATTTGTCGGATGTACGAAAGGGTGGAAACTACGACAACAAACTCATGATTGGTGGGGGGTTATTCTCCCACGTGCCAATGTGACAGGGACGATTACCCTGGACTCCATGAAAATAAATGTAACAGGAATTGGATACCATGACCATAACTGGCATGTTAGCCCTCGTATCGTGTCAAAATTCGGATGGATATGGGGCACCTGTCATTCAGAAAACTATACAATCACCTGGGCTGAGGTATATTCAACGCGACTGACATCCCGTCCAATCCTCGTGATAAACGAAAAAGACGGCGGGTATTTGGATATCCCATCAAATGCTATTTGGTTTTCAACAAAAAAAACAAAAATTGATCATTTAAAATTCATCCCATGGCTTCTCAATGTTGAAACCACAAGTGAAAAGGTGTTACTTATGATCAATATGGAAGTAACCAGTATGGACTATACCAAGTTTTTGGGTTTTATCGATTACTGGCGGTATCACATCTCTTACACCGGGACGATTATAACAGACTGTCATGTAGAAACCGTAGAAGGTATCTCTATCATGGAGTGTCTGAGGTTTTGATAGCGACAACATCTCTGGATTGTTTCCTATTGACTCGCTTGATTGGTTTGCTTAGGTGGCGTCGTGCACAGACTGGAACCTCGTAAAACCCCTGCATTATGGACCGTGTTTTCTCCTTGAAAATTGGTTCAGTGCTCGTTGTTTTGCACACAATGCATTTGTACCCCTGTTCTGTGCCTTTTGATTTCATATGTTTCCCGCATACAGGGCAGATGGGATTTTCCGTTTTTACCCATATCTTCGTAAGTTGTTTAATAAAAATCTTTTCGAGATTTATCGTAAGTGGATGTTCTCTAACCCCTCCATAGACTTTGACAACATCACCAACTCGTAGCCCACGGATTGCTGTCCTGAATTCCTTGGTTGGTTCGTAGGCAGCACAGGAGATAGTACCTGTTTCATCGGTAAGGGTAAACAGGACATGACCGCCCTGAATCGTCCAGGGATTCTGTGCGACTTTTCCCTCAGCGATTACTGATTCGAACGGATGGATTTCATTAATCTTTTTTTGCTGGAGGTGGTCATCTGTACCCTGGTTTGTTTCAAAAACAAGCCAGCTGTCGACTGTTTCCGATTTCACCATGTTCATCCCCTCCATAAGTTCTTTTATGTTCTCACCCCGAATGCCAAATAAAATTGGGCAGGGTGAATTTGGGACGATGCGGTTATGACGATTCCGATAATCGTAGTTATCAAATGTAGAAAAAAATGTTGCATCCATATTTTTCACTGATGACGAATCGACCGTTCGTCTCGTACCCCACCGTTCATAGCTGCGATACGCGATTACTTCAAACGTCCGGTCTTTAGGTTCCCAGGCAATGGCAGCGGTGGCCCCTATCAACCCTCGTTTGTTCTTATATCCTTCGAACCTCGCATGAAGCGTCTGTAATATCTGAAGAACATCATCAAGGCTCACAATACATCTGACTGCTTTTTCATAAACATCACTCCTTGGTTGTGTTGCCAGCATGACAAACCCTGGATTTGTGTTCTCCTCCATAGTATATGCCTGCTTTTTTAAAATATCTAGAATAATCGCATAAACTGAATCGAGATCGTTTTCATCAAGTTCTTGGGTAAAAAAAGGGCAGCAGGCGACGTCGGCTCCATTAATCTCCCCGATTTTCATTTTTCTTGTTTCCATTTTTTTTCCTATACATAGACAAAGGGCTCCGTTTCCACGAGTCTTCCAGGGAATGTTTGGGTTTAAACGAACAAGCCGTGGATACCCAATGATTTCATAGTCGTTCATGATTTTTTCAATAATAGTCCGTACCACATATGTGGTACATCCACCCCTGATTGAGTCGGTATCGTCGATGCCTATCCAGATGGTTATTCACCAAAAACGTTATTAGAGAGGTCGTACTTTAAGTTTCATTACTTATGGATAGAACAAAACTGCTTGCAGACATTAGAGAGGTTTTGGGGACCGCAGGTTTTTCGGTATCAGACCCATATACGATTCGTCTCCCTGGTTTTGATTTAGTGGCACGACAAGATGATACGTTACTTATCATAAAAGTCTTATCAAATATTGATGCATTATCCGAAGAGGTGGCAAACGAACTACGTGCGCTTGCCTATCTGTTGAAGGCAACGCCATTGTTAATCGGGGAAAAAAACGGGATGAGCGTTCTTGAGGACGATGTAGTGTATTTCAGATTCGGTATCCAAACGGTGACACCGACGACATTGAAAAACCATGTTCTTGAGAGAATTCCCGTACTTGCCTATGCTGCCCCTGGTGGGTTATATGTTAACCTTGATCATGAAAAAATTCGACGCCTGCGTAAGGAGAGAAACATCTCCCTGGGGACATTTGCGTATCATGTGCATGTCTCCCGTCGGACTGTACAGATGTATGAAGATGGAATGAGCGCACGTATCGATATAGCAGATCGGATTGAGGATATGTTCAGACAATCGGTGACGTTGCCTATTGATTTACTCAAACCCCTAGTTGTTGAAAGCAAACGATTACCTTTCTATAAAAAAGAAAAGGAGGATATGAAGGACTTACAACGGGAGATCTTTTCCTTGCTTCACAATATTGGCTATCGGATTATCCCCCTGGACCGTTGTCCCTTTGAGGCGTTAAGCAAAGAAAAAGAAAAAATTCTTTTGACTTGTGTTCAGGAATACAACAAAAAACTTGAAGAAAAAGCACATTTCATCAGTAGCATCTCTAAGATTATCGAGAAGCATGCTGTCGTCTTTACTGATAAGGAGGTCAATAAGAAAAACCTGCAAGGAACGCCAATCATAGGAAAGAAGGAATTAAAGAAAATCCGTGACCCTGAGGATGTTTTTACATTGATTCTGGAGAGAATTACTACTGAATAAGCACGATTCACCTGACACAAACTTTTATAAATAAGATTATTATTCCCGAGAACTACGTTACCCTATAGAGTAACAGAAAGCATAGTTCGTCGTTGATGTATTATGGCAGATAGTAAAACAGTGGAAGCAGTTCAGAAAGCACTTGAGGAATCCAAGAAACTGGAACGGAAATTCAAACAATCGATAGACGTGGTCATAAATCTGAAGAACATCGATATGAACGATGCAAAGAACCGTATCGAAGATGAAGTGATCCTTCCTCATGGTCGAGGGACCGAAGCCAAACTAGCGATTTTCGCTAGTGGTGATCTTGCTCTTAAATCAAAAAGCCATGTGGATTTATTGATAAAACCAGAAGAAATAGAGGAGCTTGCAAAAGATAAGAAAAAATTTAAAAAGATCGCAGATGAGTATGATTTTTTTATCGCAGAGGCACCATTAATGCCAACTATTGGTAAAACACTTGGTATTATTCTTGGTCCTCGGGGGAAAATGCCCAAACCAGTCCCCCCGACCATCGATATCACCGGTATAGCAAAAAATTTACGAAAAACCGTAAAAGTCCGCTCAAAGACCACAAAAACCATCCATGCGACAGTCGGTCGTGAAGAGATGAACTCTGAACAAATCGCAGAGAACATTGATGCAATCCTAAAACGGGTTGAAGGAAAACTTGAACGAGGCAAATTAAACATCGGCTCAGTGTATGTGAAGACAAGCATGGGGCCGCCAATGCGAATACTATAAAGGTGTCACGTTATGGCGCATATCGCAGAATGGAAACATGGGGAGGTCTCGGAGATTGTATCTCTGATGACTGCCCATAAGATCATAGGCATCATTGATATCGGGGGCATTCCCGCTCCACAGCTTCAGAAGATGCGAGGCGGTATCAGGACTAAAGCACAAATCCGTGCTGCAAAAAACACCTTAATTCTCAAAGCTTTAGACGAAGCGGAGAAGCAGGTGAAGGGAATCAGCGCATTGAAAGATGAAGTACACGGTCAAGCAGCGGTGATTGCCACTGATGTGAACCCGTTTGCACTATTTAAGGAAATAAAAGCCACCCGAACCAACGCACCTGCAAAAGGTGGCGAAACCGCTTCCCAGGACATTGAGGTTCATGCTGGTGACACCCCTTTCAAACCAGGTCCGATTGTTGGGGAGCTTCAGAAGGCAGGGATTCCTGCTGCGATTTCAGAAGGAAAAGTCATCATTAAGAACGATAAAGTCCTTGTAGAAACCGGGCAGAAAATCTCGCGAGAGCTTGCCCAGATGCTCTCTCGCCTTGAAATTTTCCCAATTAAGCTTGGATTGAATTTACATGCCGTCTTTGAAAACGGCAGCATTTACCGACCGGATGTCCTTGATATCGATATGGACCGGTTCATGGGCCAGTTACGAACAGCATCCTTTACTGCATTAGGCCTGGCACTGGAGACGGGATGGGCAAACACCCAGACCATCCGCCCTCTGTTGACAAAGGCATATCGGAGCGCATATACCCTTGCGATGGACAGAAACATCTATACCAAGGATACCATGAAGTCGCTTCTTGCCAAAGCCCATGCTTCGATGCTGTCTGTTTCATCGCAGGTTAAACCTGTTAGTACCAAGGGTGAAAACCCCCCAACATCATAGGAGGAACAAGCTATGGAATATGTATATAGTGCGATGCTTCTGCATTCCGCAGGACAACCAATTAACGAAGAGAATGTCAAGAAGGTTCTCACTGCCGCTGGTGTAAAAACTGATGCCGCACGAGTAAAAGCGTTAGTGGCTTCCCTTGAAGGCGTTAATATTGAAGAGGCTATAAAATCAGCCACCGCCATGCCAGTTGCAGCAGCGCCTGCAGCAGCCGCCGCACCTGCCGAAAAGAAAGAGAAAAAGAAGGAAGAAAAGAAAGAAGAAGTTTCTCAAGACGAAGCAGCAGCTGGACTTAGCGCCTTATTTGACTAAAAAGCAGAGGTTGTCATCACACAACCCTCTTCCTTTTGTTTTACATTTGTAGAATAACAATATATTTCACCTTCTTTTAATAAAGGAATTTAGCTCATTGTCGGCATCAAAAAAACATTGAAGGTGGGGGACGGGATGCATTGGATGGGAGGAATATGCCTTTAGTGGAAAGCAGATGCCTAAAGCAGCCTCCCCGATTTTTACATTGTCCCCCAAAAACAAATAAATTTGCAAAATAAATACTTTTCCCAAGGAAATTATGGGTAGCAGAACCTAGGTTCATAGTGTCTCCATAAATACCGTTCCATTTGATAGAAGGAATAATGCTTTTCCCGTATATTGGAATTATACGTTTTTAAAATATGCTATGTAATTCTAAAAAAAAAGAAGGGGAGGGTGGTTTACCCTAGAAGGAAGAATAACAGCAGGAATTTTGGTGTGTAGTTTGCTGAAGCTGTTACGCCTTCGTCGCAGGTGACTGTGACGGTTATGGTTGGTTTTCCAAAGCCAATGATCATGGTTTTTGCGGTTCCTATTCCTCCTTCTTTTGCGATGGTTCCCACGGTGACTTCTTTTGTTCCACCGGATGGTGAGATGATAAGGCCACCAGTGATGGTAAATGTTGCGACACAGTTGGTTGCATTTGCGTCACCGGAGTTTGTGATTGTCGCGGTCGCTCCAAGTCCACCAGCGATGCTGACTGAAAGTTCAGGTTGTACTGCGCCAGCGAGTTCAACGGTGTAGGTGTATTGTGTCCAGGTTGTCGGTGGTTCAACGTACGGCTCTGGGGTGATGATTACGAAATCTCCGGGAGCGTTGGTCTTTGTGGAGACACCGACTTGGAATCGGTCTCGTTCATATTGCGCGGACCCGGTTTTCGCCCAGAGGGAGATTTCGACGGTTCCTGGTTCGACTTCACTTATTGCGACATCATCGATACCCAGCCAAAATGAGTCATGGTTCACGCAATGGATTGCGACGTAGAACTCGTACTCACCACTGGTCAATGCCGGAGTGATCATCCAATCGTCGTTGGCGGGATCTACAGGGACGGCATCAAAACAGGCTGCGTATTTTTCTCCTGAATGTGCAGTGTCCGTAAGTGGTGGGATGGTCTGGGATGGGACAAAGATGATATAGGAACCGACATAGTATTCATTTGGAAATTCGGTTGTCTCAAACCCCCAGGTTTCTTGTCCGTCGCCATCGTATTGTGTCCATGGTGGGAAATCTAGGGTGAAATCATCGTAGCTTTCAAAATCATCCTCAAACAATGCTGAAAACCCAAGATTTCTCGGTTGTTGTTCTGAGCTTATGTTTATGTCTGTGGTCGTAGTAAATAGTTTTGTATTTACTGTTGCTGCCCCTGGCATAATAAATGCAAGGGTAATTGCAAAGACGACTGCTGCCTTTAATAAAATATGCGCTTTTTTTTCCATATGTTTCCCCCTATAACTAGTAGGTTCTAAAGAATAATTATTGAGTATACGGTATTTAAACATTGTGATAAGATAAAAATCCATCCTTAACACCGTTAAAACAAATACCGATTTTCTCCTACAAGGAACACTAGCTTTTCCTAAAAATTCAAGATGATATCTTGTGTAAATAAAAACAATCGCAGGAGTGATAATTCCAATACTAAATTCACTAAATTCAATGGATAATTCCCTTATGTGTGTTTTTTTGTGTTGGCAGCACGACGTTATTTAACATAGAAAAAAACGTTGTAAGATACCCTGGTGCCTGGTCTTGTACTAAAGAGCAATCGAGATGCATCAACAAGGGTTATGGCTGGTTGTTACGGGTAGCCGCCTACTCGCAGGCTTGGGTCTCCAAGTAATATGAACTCCTCAATGGTGAAATAATCTGGGCCAACATTTTGAATATAGGCATACTGTGAAGCAGTCAGCATCTGACCGACGGTGATGTCGTTTTCATAGGAATCAAAAAAATGGACATCTAGATATCCTGCTCCTCCATACACTCCATTAGCATCAACCCGGGTATATGCGGTCCTCGTTGCCCCAATCGTTGCAATGGCCCCACCACTTTCTTTGGCAAGAAAACTCCAGGCAAAACATTGATAGAAATCCAAAGGATTCGACGATAGACCAAAGACTCGTGCAAGGAGATTTACCATCCGTGGATAATAATTTTGTAGGTCCGTGATATTAAAATCAAGCTTTGCAGTCAGGCATGCGTCAAAGAAGATTATTGGAAGTTTATCTCCATTCGTTATACCTTTTATAAACGGCATATAATAATAAATCATATACCTTGTTATTGCATTTGGTCGAAACGTTCCCCAGCCATGTTCAAACCCATGTCCTGCGTAGCTGACGAACCCTGCGCCTTTTGTAATCGCCTGATTAAATGTAGCTGGATTGAGTGTATATTTCGAGGTCCATAAATATATCTGGTTAAAATCAGGGAGGGTTTGGCCTACCTTGATATTCGTAATTTCCCCCTCAAAGACAAAGGGCTGTGCTCCGTAGCTTACCGGGAAGGTATCTCCACCTGCCAGAATGAGGCGTTTGAACCAGATTTGATTATAGGTTTCCTTTTCATAGGTGATGATTTTGTTCATGATTGTTGTTACTTCTGTTTCGTCTGCACAAGCAAGTCTGCCGATATGCACATCCGCGTACAAATCAACGCCATCCAGGTCATTGCCATCATGATCGATTTCACCGAATCGATTATTACCGTTTGAATCCCAAGAACAAAAATCTCCATAAGCATCATAGATGTCCGCATAATAGAGGTCAGAAAGAAGGTCCCGTTCCCACCAGGAGGCATACGTGAATCGAATCGGTAGTTTCTTCATATCACCGACGAGCAGGACATAGTGGGTGTCCCAAGTCTCCACTGCATATTTGATAAAGTATTTGATCTGTTCCGGGTGGTCTCGTCCAAAATATGTGCTATATATGTCTTCAAGGGTGACGACGGTCGTTAGAAGGTTATAGGCGTTCTTATGGTCGACAAGTGGCTGAAGCATCTCAGAAAATTCTTCTGGGGTAATAATCACCAACGGATATGTGTCAGTTGCTGTCAATGCAGGTGTTGCGACATCCGCGGTAATACGAATGCTAAAATGAGGAGCATACAGGATGAGTTGCGTGGCAGGGCTATACCGTACTGGTGTGATTCGTACGGTGACAAAGAGAGTGTGATCGTTTTGCTTGTTTACTCCTGCTCCTGAAATAACCGTATACCATGTTGTTGGATAGGGTTCTGCACTGGCATAGACTGTTTCATTCCTGCTGCCGTCGAGTGGGACGATTTGATTATCGATTTTATGTTTCGACGGGACTGGTCGTATGTGTTTTTCTAAGTACTTGGTCTGAATCGAGAATGGTTGAACGTCTACGGAAAGGATTTTAGTACCAAGTGGGAACTCAAAGGTTTTGGAGAACGTCGGGAGCATTGGGCATCCTTCCTCTGTTGTGACTCCAGTTGACTCGATGATTATTTCATTAAAATTATTGGTTTCTGAAAGAAGCGGTTCTGAAAAATCTATATCACATTGCAGAGTGTGTGTGGTTCTGGTCTCTGGTTGAGCAAAGCTTGGTATGGTACTCAGCAGAAATAAAGTACATATTCCAGCTATGATGATTTTTACTTTCAATGTCGTCTTCATATTGTATCCCCTTGAAAACCTCAAATCATGTTCCCCTATATTAATGTTGATTCTGCTTTCAATAATAGACCGCTATATTATTTAAATTTTTTTATAAAAAATACCGTAAACATTTCTACTATTTTCTCCCTAATAAATCAGGTATTGCTTAAGAGAGAATTTAAATATTAAAAGCTGTATACTGCCTCACTTCTACCAGATAAAATAGGTGTACTATGGGTAAAGGAATAAACGCGGCACGCCAACTGAAAAAAGCACGAAAAAACCAATTGTGGAACGATCGGCATTTCAAAAAACGAATCCTGCATTTAAAAGAAAAATCAGATCCACTCGGAGGTGTTCCTCAAGCACGAGGCATCGTCATCGAAAAAGTTGGTATCGAAGCAAAACAGCCGAACTCAGCAATCAGAAAATGCGTAAAAATCCAGCTTATCAAAAACGGACGACAGATCACCGCATTTGCCCCAGGAAACCACGCTATCGGATTTATTGATGAACACGATGAAGTCGTTGTCGAAGGAATAGGCGGAAGGATGGGCCGTAGTTACGGCGATATCCCCGGAGTCCGTTTTAAAGTCATTAAGGTAAATGACGTGTCCTTAGATCAATTAGTTAAAGGAAAAATTGAAAAACCAATGAGACGATAAATATGACTGAAAAAAAAACTTCTCAGCCCAGCAGTTCTTTTTTCCCGATGTTTGAAAAATATGACATCAGCTCAGTAAAAATCGAAGATCAAGGGCTACAGCGGTACATCAACCTCGAAAGCAAGGATTTCTTCCTCGGAGCACCACATGCAAATAAGATGTTTGGAAAATCAAACCTTTCCATCATCGAACGACTCATTAATATTCTCATGAAAAGCGAGATGTATACCGGGCAGAAGACCAAAGCATATAAGGCCGTCCGCATGGCATTTGAACTCATAGACAAAAGAACAAAGACAAACCCTGTACAAGTCCTTGTTGATGCATTGCAGAACGCTGCACCAAAAGAAGAAACAACACGATTGCGGTTTGGTGGTATCATGGTTCCAAAAGCCGTGGATATTTCACCACAGAGAAGATTAGACATCGCTCTTCGCAACATCTGCACCGGTGCGTTGACAGCTAGTCATAAGAACAAGAAAAGAATCGAGGCATGTCTTGCCGATGAGCTCCTCAAAGCTAGCAAGAATGATCCTGCATCTTTTGCGGTGGCAAAGAAAAATGATCTTGAGCGGGTAGCCAAAGCAGCTCGATAATAAAAAAAGAAAGAAATATGGATTTTTGAAGGTGTATAACGTATGGGACGTAAAGAAGAGAATATTCAGAAAGCAACTACGCTGATGAATAAATTAGACCGTATTCGAAACATAGGGATTGCTGCTCATATCGATCATGGGAAAACCACGTTTTCTGATAACCTGATTGCAGGGTGTGGGATGATGAGTGAGGATCTTGCAGGAAAACAACTTGTCCTAGACTACGACGAGCAGGAACAAGCCCGCGGAATTACGATTAACGCTGCAGCGGCATCCATGGTCCATGAGTTTGAGGGTCAGGAATATCTGATTAACTTAATTGATACACCAGGTCATGTGGACTTCGGTGGTGATGTGACACGGGCTATGCGAGCAGTTGACGGCTGTATCATTGTGGTTTGCGCTGTGGAAGGTGCAATGCCGCAGACCGAAACGGTCATTAGGCAAGCAATCCGGGAGAAAGTACAACCTGTACTGTTCATAAACAAGGTCGACCGGCTCATCAACGAACTGCGGGTCACCCCTGAGGAAATGCAGAGTCGTTTTATCAAAATCATAAACAAATTCAACGAACTTCTCAACCGAGTCATCCCTGAGGAATTCAAAGGAAAATGGAATGTCAAGGTTGAAAATGGAACTGTTGCGTTTGGGTCCGCATTTCACAACTGGGCGGTTTCTGTCCCATATATGAAACAAACAAATCTCGGATTCAAAGATGTCTATAATTATTGCAAGAACAATGACCAAAAAACCCTTGCGAAAAAATCACCGATCCATGAGGTCGTCTTAGACATGGTCATCGACCATCTGCCGTCACCAAAGACAGCGCAGAAATACCGTATTCCTCATATCTGGCGAGGAGATCAGGAAAGCTCCCTGGGGAAAGCAATGGTTGAATGCAAGGATGATGGCCCATTATCTCTTATGATTACCAAGATAATCCTTGATCCTCATGCCGGTGAGGTAGCTATCGGACGGATGTTCTCCGGTAAAATTACCCGCGGTCAGGAGCTCTACGTCATAGGCATGCCAAATAAGAATCGTGTTCAACAGGTCAATGTCTTGGTAGGACCGGATCGTATCCCTGTTGACTATGTCAGCGCAGGTAACATTGTCGCGGCCACGGGGATTAGAGACGCTATTGCAGGAAGCACCGTGACCGATAACCCTGAGGCAGAGCCCTTTGAACGTATCGTCCATGTCTCTGAGCCTGTCGTCACCGTTGCTGTGGAGGCGAAGAATACAAAGGACCTTCCACGTCTCGTTGAGGTCTTACGACTGATTTCAAAGGCTGATCCCAGCATCCAGGTGCAAATAAACCAGGAGACAGGTGAGAATCTGATGTCAGGAATGGGAGAGTTGCATCTTGAAATTACCGAATATCGTATCCGCCATGATCATAAGATGGAGATTGTCTGCTCAGAGCCTATTGTAGTGTATCGTGAGACAGTCGGAAAACCAAGTCCTTATAAATTCGAAGGTAAATCACCAAATAAACACAACAGGTTTTACATCGAGGTAGAACCGCTTCCGGAAAACATCGTTAAAGCAATCTACAACAACGAACTGCCTGAGAATGTGAAAAAATATAAGAAGGAAACCGCAAAAATACTTCAGGATCTTGGCATGGATAAAGAGGTGGCAAAAGGGATGTTTGGAAGTTATGGCCTTAATCTTATTACTGATACCACTAAAGGAATTCAACACCTCTTTGAGACCAGGGATTTAATAAAGGAAGCATTTGACGAGGTCATGAAAAGCGGACCGACTGTTTCGGAGCCCTGTCAGGGGGTACTAGTAAAACTCGTCGATGCAAAACTACACGAAGACGCGATTCACCGAGGTCCTGCACAGGTCATCCCTGCGGCACGAAACGCGATTTACGGTGCAATTACAATCTCTGATCCCATGCTACTTGAGCCTATGCAGAAGGTCTTTATCAGCACCCCGCAAGAGCTTATGGGAGACGCCTCACGAGAGTTAAACTCCCGGCGATCTGAGGTAAAGGACATGAAGACCGCTGGCGACTCCGTGGAAATCGAGGCAAAAGCACCGGTTGCTGAGATGTTCGGGTTTGCTTCTGCTATCAGGTCCGCCACTGGTGGTCGTGTGCTATGGAACACCGAGAACATCGGTTTTGAGCCACTCCCTCGGAATCTGAGGGACGATGTCATAACGAAGATCCGTGAGCGCAAGGGACTCAAACCAGAGCCATATCCAGCTGAATATTACATGGGATAATCAGACGCATCGAATATTTCCAAATTCTTAAAAACACTGCGTTGATACAGTGCAGACTATGCACCAAGGAATCATCCCGATTAATCAGTTTTTCGAGTTGGAATATCGATATTATGAGAAAGACCCCCGATACAAGTATTTTAACCGACGGTTCGAAATCTACCTTATCGGAAAGAAAGGACTCCGGAAGACCTACGTGTTACATATGGATAACTGTGATACACGTCCTGGGAAATGGGCACCGCATATCCATCGAGCATCCAACGTCGCAAAGAAGCTGTATTTTGGGGTGACAACATTAAACTGGAACGAGATAAAAGAAAATTTCCTTGCAGCCATCATCGCAGAGATCGGTCATGAGTACAAGACCGATGCGAAGAAAGCGGTCGTAAATTTACTCTCACCCAAACTCTGATACCGGAAAAAAGAAATTTTTGAGGTTTTTTTCTTCAGGTGATACCGTACTTCCCTTGTGGCGTTTTGTAAATCTGCCCGTCTCTGCTTAGCCGGTCCAATGCTTCCTCGACTTTTCGTGATTCTATCCCTTGGATCTCTGCTTCGCTAATGATATCGGCTCGAGTTGCACTGTTATCAGCTGATTCTGTGCACAGTCTCTGTATGATGTCGAGCAATAACCGCATCCGTTCATGCTGGCTATGGCTGATTCCTGTCGCGATGATGTCAATGTCAAATCGCCCTGTCTCCCGGTCCATTCCGACACGGCGGAGATACTGATCAATTATAGAGATCGCTCGTTTCGCATCATCGACGTTTGCCTCCTGACTTAGTCGTATCCTAGCGCTTGACTCCGCAAGCCGGACGAACGCCTCAAGCTGACGAGGGGTAAAGGGCACGGATTCCTTTGAGGAACTCCGGAAATCAACATAATAGTTCTGCAGGATCTCCAATGCATCATCTGTCAACACTGGGAAGACATTCCGCTTTGCATACGCGACATATTTTCTCAGAAACTCCGGATCAAAAACTGGTTGCACATGTTTCATGAATTTTGCTTCCTGGTCTTTGGAATACAACTCATCAGAGATTTTTTTCAGATGTTCATGAATCTCTCCACCTTTATGGGACTGAAGGATATGGGTAGCAAGGTCTGTGTCCGTCTTCCGGTTTGGTTTATCCAAGATAGAAAAAATAAGGTCGAAACGCGACAACAACGCAGGCGGCATGTTGATCTGCTCATGGATCGGCATAAACTCATCGAAGCGACCAAGCTTAGGGTTTGCCGCGGCAAGGACCGCACAGCGTGACTTAAGAGTCGCATTGATCCCTGCTTTTGCCACAGAGATCTCCTGCTGTTCCATGGCCTGATGCAAACTACTCCTATCCGTCTCCTCCATCTTGTCTATTTCATCGATACAGGCAAGGCCTTTATCGGCAAGAACCAACGCGCCCGCCTCAAGAGTCCATTGTCCCTCCCCAAACTCATCACGAACAGCAGCAGCAGTAAGCCCAGCAGCCGAGGATGCCTTCCCGGAGGCATACACGCTACGAGGAGCAAGTTTCGACATATACGAAAGCATCTGAGACTTTGCGGTTCCTGGGTCCCCGACAAGCAACGCATGAATGTCCCCACGGGTCCGTGTCCCATCAGGCATCTCCTTAGATATCCCTCCAAAGAGCTGTAACACCAGTGCATCCTTCTCGATGTCAAGTCCGTAGATTGTCGGTGCGATACTCTGCCGCATCTTCTCA
Organism: Thermoplasmata archaeon M9B2D; assembly: GCA_002900555.1. The sequence continues at coordinate 32,513 of MUGD01000007.1, forward strand.
TAAATCAACGGGTCCTTACACGTCTTTATGATATTTTTTTCATCCTCTTTGGTGACTTCAACTTCCTCAAACGCATACTCCTGACTTTCGATACTGACCGCATCCATGGTCTTATCAAACGACGTCAGACGAAACGCCCCCCGATGACGTGCCATTGAATGCAAAATCCCGTTGACGATTACACGGTCCCCTGGAGCAACCCCTCCAACGAGGTCGTCTTCGAGATACACGCTGATACGCTCTGGTTGGGCGCCACCACGCAGTCCCTCCGGGTTCTCCTGAATCTCAATCTTCTGGGAATCGATAAAGGCGGAAAGCGTCGTTGATAATTTAAAGGAAGACACCCGGCCGCAACCGCCCTGATCCTCATAACATTCAGAAGGCTCCTTAAGAATATCCTCATCCTGTTCAATACGGATCACTGCACCACATTTCTGACACTGGAATGCTGCAACCTGCAGCTTTGGTCGTACCTCTGTAATCTTCTTTACAAGTCCTTCAACGGCAATAAACGTCCCCAGACGGTTCGCACGAATCTTCCGAATCAACACTTTCTGTGATTCAGGGATATTCTTCACTCGAAAATGCAGTTGTAGTTTCTGTTCTGCGGAGACATCAATACGTTTAAGGGCTTCCTCGGCGTTAAAAAAGGTTTTATAGGGCTGGTGAAGCAACAGCTCCGCAAGCTTTGGATCTGCCTTATCCACATACCAATAATCCAGAAGCAAACTGCGTTTCTCAGGATATTCAGTCGCCAGCGTCTCGATCTCTGATTTGCATTGATCTTCAAAGAACCCTTGCCATGATGCCATGAGACTCTCGTCTTTCATCAAACGAACCATAGGAAAACCTCCCGTACTCGTTAAACGCGATGGATATATATATTTTGGCGGGTGTAGACGTCTTTTGAGTGGGTGTGCGTGGTATACAGGTGACTACCCATCTGCATTCTCAACCCCGTTAACCCTCTGAGCATCGGCAGTCTGTGGTAAGGCTGCTCACTTCCGTGCCTCACCCGGTTCCCACAGCAAAGATAGACACATGACCCTCCGGTCATATGCGGTTATCACCTCTGATCCCAAAGGACAAGGTGTCATAGGCAACAAACGGATCACGAGATACTCGTTACACCGCCTCGCAAGTTCGACCCCAGCGTATCGGCGATTTCTGGTTACAGGGAACGCCTAGCTCCCCAGTCTAGTCTACACCTTTCGCCATTGCCTACCAGGAACGACGGCTAAGCTGTCGGTAGTAGTTAAACATTTGCACAAACAGGATAACCAGACCAACCGCTAAAAACGCGACGTCACGGACCACGGCGATCCATGCGTTTGTAAGAAGGGTTGGGTCGTTTTGGACATAGACGATACCTGCATGAAATGCATCAAGAATCAACAGATAAATGACTACTGCAATAATGATAAAGATAACAACGTTTAGATAAAACGACCATTTGTTCCATGTTTTTTTATCAACTGGAAGAATCGGGTTTTCGCTCATACACACCAACCTACAACAAGCATGAACAAATAGATATAAGAATATTATGATTCTGTCAACTGTTAGAAAAAATCAGTCAATTTCGTATTTTTCACTTTATCACTTACAAACATTGAATCAATGGATTTTTCCACAAGGGCGATGCGTTGACGCGCATACAACGGGAGGTTGTATTTCTCTGCAATCTCCTTTGAGATCGTCAGATATTTCTTCACAGACATCTCATGGACCGTCAGAGTCAGCTTCCCATTGCATTTCGTACATACTCCTTGCAATGGAACACGACGGTACGTCGTATTGCATAACGGGCAGCGCACCGATTGCTTGCTAAACGCCCGAAGGTTCCCCAGGATATCTGGCAGGAAATGTCGTTCGATGACCTTATAGGCCACATCCGCCTCATCCACCGCCCGGATCTTCGCCGCAAGACTGAGCTGCACGTTCATCTTCTCCATCATGCTTTTCAAAGTTTTATACAAGGACTCTTTTGGCCCCTCGGAGATATCTGTAGTATCATGGGTGAACCCAAACTGCTCGTATTGTAACTCGGTTCCAAGCCGGGAAGCAACTAGCCCCATCTTCGACTCAAGGTTCTTCGAATGCTCATGACGCAAGGTCGCTTCATAGAACTCCAAAGGATACCTAGAGAGGGTATCTAGGTTATGAGCCTCTTTATCGACCTCGGAGGGATCAAGCCTGGTCGTCAAAATCAAGGGTAAATCCATTTTCCCGCCTCGCTTGTCGGGGATGTATGAATGGGAGAAATTAAGTAACGCATCCATGAGTAACATGAGACCATCTTCGTCACCATCACAATTTTTTGATAAAATCGTATCATTAATTAAAAAATTATGATAATCCTCTATTTCGACATCATAAAGGAAATCCACGTCAGAAACCATAGGAGTGATCTGTTTTATACCATCAACAATAAAATCACCGAACACATTCAATCTTGGTTTCCTTTCCTTTTTCAAAGCATTTTCCAATAGATCCTGTTTTCTTTGAAGAGGAAATCCAATGCATTGAGCAAATATTCTCGCATATGACGACCGAACCGAGAGAGAATAAAGATCGAATGTAGGTGAAAGATTTTTTTTATCGTAGAATGTTTTCGCTCTTCCACCAGCAGGTTTATTTTTTTCTTCTTTAATTCGATAAAATACATTAAATCGAAGGAGTTGAAAACCAATTTCTTGCAACAATTTCTTATTCACAGAAGAGCAGGTCACATGAAGACGGTTTTTTTCTACTGATCCATCCCCCGCAAAGTACCCACGTAAAAGCTCTCTCATCTTTGATTTGGGGAGTCGGATGAATTGCAATGGTATTGTTTTTTCCTTTGCGTTTTTCCCGGTTTTAATAATATCAACAAAAAAAGTATACAGCAGTCGATTCGAGATTGTTATCCCATGGTCATCTATGCATGGATGCAATTGAAATACATCACTGATACAGTCAACGATATCGGATCGGATTTCTTGTTCAGTCGCAGCAAATGAAATCTGATAGCAGAGCTTCTTAGCTTGTCGTGCATGTCCTTCAGCAAGATAATAACCAAATAGTCGAAGTAAAGAAGAATTCACCGGAATCATCCGTGGAATCTTCGTATCATCGCGTTTCACCCCCAACCAACAATGCTTTGGGATATCCTTGATGTCCCGATGAGACATTCGTAATAAATCCAAGAGAACAGAAAGAGGTATACTTTCACGGTATATATAGTCTGAAAATGTTTTTTTGTTCAGATGTAATTGTCGAATTACAGCAGATAATCCCCCAAGGTCTTGGACACATTGTTTTATGAGAGAATTAATTCCTCCTACAACAACGTCCTGAATGTTGTGTTTGAGGAGTTCAGCTATTAAATCAACATGTTCAATATCATTTTCTCTCGTTTGAACAGATTTTGATACCAGTAGATAATCATCAGGGGTAACCTCAATAATTTTTTTTGTTATCAATCTTCCGTCGTGCCACACCGGGATTCTATGATGGGGTGATGAGGTGAAGGTTCTTCCTGATTTTAATTGTACTTTTACAAGATGCCGTGGCGCAGGTGTTTTAAGAACAGTAAGTATCTTACGAATCTCCATCTTTCCAGAAAGAGGATTACAACAGTATGTATGTATATTGTGTAGTTGTTTTTGTGTTGTTCCAAACGAATCAACAACGATTTCCTGAGTGTTTGAACGATTGTATAATTCCTGAAGCGACAATTCAGCTGGTTTTGAACTATCCGCTAGATAAACAGATGTGTCTGGTACAAGACAATTCCGTCGTTTCGTCGCATGGAAGAATGGATGCATGAAACAGACCTGCGCCCGGGTAAACCCGATAATCCGACCTAAGGCTCCCGCCGATGTATGTGGTGCAAGTCCGACGACCAGATGTCCAACCAAATCCTGGTTTTTCTTTACTTTATAGAATCTGTTTACACCGTAGAACTTTGTCAGTAAATCATCAATGAACTTTGTGACTTGCACAAAATACTCGGCACACGAATCCGAGATGATGACGTCCTGGACCTTCAACTCGCAGATCTGCTCGTCGTTTTCAAGGTCGTTTCCCAGAAAATCCTTGGTGTATCCAAGTTCCTTGAGTCTTTTTAGAGGGACTCCTATCTCCTTTGGTTTGAAATGGGTCAGGGGGGCATCGGTCATATCAAAGCGGATGGTGCCGTCCTTGAACACGTAGACGTTATGTTTCGCCCGCAGGATGCCTTTTTCGAGCGGCTCTGGGGTTTTGTGTTTCGAAATCGTCCCAATGACTCCTTTGATGGTCTCCGGCAGTGTATGTTCTTTGATGTTCTTTTGTGCTTTTTCCAGTTCTTCAGAAAGATTGATTGATTGTTTCTCCAGTTTTCCTTCGATGACTTCTGTATGAGTCCCGCACTCACAGACCAGATGGAACGTTATTGCGTTACATTTCGGGCATCGACGTTTCCCTGCCTCTACCTCGATGGTGATGTTTTCTGCAGCGTTCTTCACCAGACGTTGGTTGCCCCCATAATCACCCAGCGGGAAGAGGACGTGTGGTGGCGGGCGCATCTTCCGCGGTGATGCTTTCTCTGGTCGACCCATCCTGGTGCCAATACGGAATGGTGCTCGGGCACGGAGAGGTATTCCGGCAAGTGAGGAAACATAGGGTACTACCGGTTCTTCCTCAGAAGGCTCCCTCCATCGATTGGCTTGTACAAGGGCTTTCTCTTTTATCTCCAGGCCGCAGCAGCGAATCAAGGGGTAGGCGTACTGGGTGATTCGTAACGTGCCTTCTCTTTGAGTATGCAATGCTCCGAGTTCAATAAGGATGTTTTTTATCTCTGAATTATTTGGGATGGTCAGTGTCCCCTGATCGTCTCCTAGGAGTGTTCCGTTGTCTTTTATAAAATGCATCAAGGTAGTGCATTCGCTTATTGAGAGGTCATGCCAGAAGAGGTTACAGCAGGGATGCAGGGGGATCTGGTAGCGCTCTGAGAGAAGGAATGCATCTATTGATGAGGGAGTGTGCAAATCGACATGTCTGCCTAGATCCTCATCGATTTTTTGTTGAAGTGTCTGTTCAGCTGCTGTGATTTCAGAGGGGGTGTTGCTGTTTGGTAAGCAACCAAGTGCGCTTTGCATCTCCTGGACCCACCATTCATAGGCATAGGCGGCATCAGGGAGGTAAGCGTTGTTTTCGATGAACTCTCCAAAGGGAATCAGGATCTCGCCAAGATCAATGATCTTTTTGATATCGTTGCGGATGTTCTTGACATCGTTGATCTGGATAAGGTCACCGTTCTGCAGTAGTACGATGGGTCCTTCTATCTGGTCGCAGGGCGTCCCGATGGTTCCTTTCCCTGGACGTTCGGTTTTCATCTGCGTGCCGACCGTGATGAAGTTATCAAGAAGGAACATGGTCGCTGGATTAATCGCAGTTGAGGCTAGCCCTGCGGTGCGTGCCCGACCGTAGCGAAGGCGAAACCCGCCCTTTCGTGATGGATGGGACAGCACAGGTCTACCTGCGATGACCTCACCGATGTACTTGGACGAAGGGGGGATGACTGGGATTTCACCGCTTTCTTTGGTTGGTTCTACTCCCTTGTTGACGAAGGGTTCGAGGAACTCCCATCCTTTCAGCTTCATTTTTTTGATATGTTTGTGGATTTTTGGTGCCTTGAGGCAAAGTCCTTCTGCGATGACCAGGCAGGCACCTCCTCGCAAGCGGTTGGTGTTGATACGGGGGAGGTCCCGGTACCCAGCGACTTCCTCATCTTCAGTTCCTTCGCCGTTGATACAGATTGGGCAGTTTTTTATGATAAGGTCGATTTCATCGACAGAGGGGAGGTATTGCAGGTGTTGTACACGTTTGTATAAGGGTATTTCTTCTTTGAGCCGCTCGATTTCTCCTTGGGTTGCGACGTAGCGTCCGATGCCTAGGTCGCGTCGTACGACATCAGCGATAAGAACGCTCATCGCTTGGCCTGTTCCCCCTGCGCTTCGTATGGGTCCTGAGAAGTACAGGTCGACGTAGGTGGTGCCGTCGTTGTTTCTCCCGACTCGTACTTCAGCAATCCCTTCGAGGGGGGCGACAAGGACTCCTTCAGTGAGAATAGCAAGGCCCGTTCGTATCGCCTGGTCTAATGCCTGTTCGACGTTGTCAAAGTGATAGGTTTTTCGGTCTGCGATCATCCGAGCGATCTCAAGAGAGACGAGTTCTCTGTTGCCGATTTTTTGTGTCGCTTGTCTGATTTTTGGAGCGATTCCCTTGGGTCCGACGAGTTGTTCGACCCGGGCTGCGAGATCAAGTGCCTGGGGGATTTCAACGGTAAACTCCGGGTCGTATCCTTTTTTCCGAGCAGCGATTGCAAGATCATAGCAGGCGTCGATATCCTGCTGAAGCTGTTGAAAATATGCGCGCATAGCTGGACTTGCAGCGATATCTTTGGTTAACTCCCCATCCATGGTTCTCATGCCTTGAAAATGAATATGTGAGACATAGCGGGTACTGACTTAAAGGTTTGTATTTTTGTCTATAAAACGAGGGAAATTCTTTTTTCTTTTTATTACCCAGATGCCTTGCTAAAGTCCATGGCAGTAGCATTACCGGTTTTAAGGTCGACGAGTGGAAGTTTTGCTGAATCCGGAACGAAATTCATCATCTTCTGATAGGAGGTCTGTGACTGCCAGCTGGAGGCGTTGATGAGGGTGACGCCTCGATAGTTATCGATATAGGACGTGTGTACATGGCCGGTGACGAAGATATCTGGGACTTGGCTGATGAGCATGTAGTCCTCATGTTCAGGGGCAAGAGGGGTGTACCCACCGTAGGTTGGTGCAAGATGTCGTTTCTTAAGCATAAGTTTCATGACCTCTGTTGGCTCGTTGTAACTAAGTGCCTGGATGTTTGTTGAATAATCAAGCAGGCTTTGTCCATGGTAGGAGAGGATTTCAACTCCATGAAGTGAGAAAAAGCAAGGGTTTCCGATGAAAATGAATTCTTTTCCTGAGAAGAGGTCACGTATCTCTTTCTCAAAGGCAGGTTGTGGTTCCGCGGGGCGTACTGCATCATGGTTACCTGGCTGCAAGAGGATCGTGATGTGGTCCGGGATGTATTCAAACTGCTTTGCTAGTGCTTGATATTGGTCATAAATGTTACTGATGGAGAGTTCTTTTTCCTGGTTTGGGTAGATTCCGATCCCATCGACAAGATCACCTGGCAGCACCAGATATTTTAGTTTGCTTGCGACATCTCTTTGACGGGAGTTTCCTAAGTTTCCGTTAATCCAGCGGAGAAACGTGTTCCATTCAGCTTCCATGAACATTTTACTGCCAATGTGGACATCTGAGAGGAACGCAACGCAAAGTGGTGAGTCTGTTCGTTTACGCTCTTGATGCATTTTTATATCCGGGTATACGATGTTTTGTATTATGATGAGGTCCTTGTTTTTACTGATTTTTCCGACCACTCCAATGACCTCATCAAGCATCACTTCGTTTGCCAGTTGGAATATCTCCGTGTTGTTTTTCAGTGCCATGAGCGCCACAGACCCAGTGTCGTCTTCTATTTCGATAAGCCGATGTCCGCTCTTTGTTGTTTTTACACTTTTTACGATACCGATAAGCTGAACATCGATCATGGTTCTTTTTATACGATTGATGGGGATAAACTGTGCGATTTCACGTCTCTGGGCGGTAAGGATAGTTCGTATCGCTTGGTATCGCTCTCTGAATAAACTGACGAAATCCTGGGTGGTGCCTTCGCTGGTTCGCCTTCCGGCGGTGATATCTGAGATGATGCGTACCTCGGAGTTGTACTCCCTAGCCAGTGGTTTCCAGCTTTTGACCGTTTTTATCTCAAGGGGTTGAAGTGGTTTTTTCTCTTCTGTTTGTATGTGTTCCTCTTCAATGTCTTCTTCATCTTCGTCTTCGTTTATCTCTTTAACAAATGTTGTTTTGTTATACATTTTTGAAAGTATCTTTTTTTGGAATTCCTTTTCAATGGTTTTCTCGATGACAGGTGATGGTGATACAGCAGGTGGTATCGGCGGTGGTGTTGGTTGTTTGGTGATCTGCTGGGTTGATTCTTCGATGTTTTTGATGGCATCCAGTGCGAGAAACAAAGGGTATTCCCTAAGGTTTTTAATGAGAAATTTGGCGAAATCATCTGGTTTTTCTTTTGACGTGATGTAGGTGAGCGCATCAGGAAGGACGAACGTCCCATGGTCTGAGAAGAGCTTAAGAATTGAGTTCATTGTCTATCCCACAAAAATATTTCAAGGGTCTGTATATGTCTTGTTGTTTTTAGTGTTATGGTTTTGCTTGTGACGTCATTGTTGCTTTGCAGATACCTAGAATTGAAAGTATTAATAGGGTGAAATCATTAGGTATGTGGTATGACGCAGATTTCTGAGGCGAAACGGGGAAGGACAACCCCGCAAATGAAGAATGTCGCACAGTCTGAGAAAAGTGCGGTAGAGCTGATCAGACGAGGGGTTGCTGCAGGCCACATTGTTATTCCTTTTAATCCGGTTCATGCGCCGTCGTCCCTTGGAATAGGGGCTGGTTTACGTGTCAAGGTGAACGCCAATATTGGTACTTCTCGCGAATACTGCAGACTCAAAGAGGAGGTTGAGAAGGCAAAGGTCGCGGTTGCCGCTGGAGCGCACGCAGTAATGGATTTATCAACTGGTGGCAATCTTGATACGATTCGTCGTACGTTGTTACAGACCGTGTCGATTCCTTTCGGGACGGTTCCTATCTATCAAGCTGGGATTGAGGCTATCAAAAGACGTGGTTCGATTGTTGATATGACCGCAGATGATATGTTCCGGACTGTTGAGCATCAAGCCAAACAAGGAGTTGATTTTGCGGTCGTCCATGTGGGCGTCACCTTGGAAAGCGTGGAGCGTCTGCGGAAGCAACAGCGGTGTATTCCCATGGTTTCTCGTGGTGGATCGTTTCATATGGCATGGATTTTACATCATGACCAGGAGAACCCGTTTTACAAGGATTTCGAGTATCTCTTAGAGAT
>MUGD01000318.1 GCA_002900555.1 Thermoplasmata archaeon M9B2D
ATGATCCTTGCATGGATTTTCGGGGGTTTTTTTGGGGTTATTGATTATGGACCTGCCTTGGTGGTCTTGTCATGGATTAGCTGGATTTTCTGGCTGATGGTTCTTGTCATGTGGCTTGTTCTGATGGTCAAAGCATTTCAGATGCAACGCTATAAGCTGCCGATTATTGGGGATATCGCTGAAAAAAACTCATAATCATGGAGATACGTCATCAAATAATTCCCGTGGTTGATGGTGATAGAGCGGTACGTAGGCAGCAGTGTTTCTTGTATGGTTATTCAACGCTAAATACGCTTTCAGGGATATCTGAGAAGGAATAGTTGATATATTTCGTGTCAACTGTTTCCGTTATCTCTCCATTTTCGAGGATGGAATGTGCTTTCAGTGGTACTCCTTTTTCGTTCCAGATCCAGAGTGTTGTTGTAGTGGAGTTCCCGTTTTGACGTGATGTGTATTGGATAACTGTTGTTGGAAGTCCATCGATGCTCTCTGTTCCCAGGGTGGTGAGTGTCTGGTTCTGGAGCAGGTCCGTGACCGTTTCAATAATGGTAGGCTGGGAGATGACGAACTGGGGATCAAGCACATAGGCTTGTTGTTCTTCGTTATAGTGATAGATTCCCTCTGGACGTTTGATGATGCTACGCGGTATGATGATATCACCGGTGATGATGCGGATTTCTTGCTTTAGATAGGGTGCTTTTTCCCATATTTTCATCTCCGTGGATTCCTCTATCCAATCAGTGATTACGGTGGAGATGCCAAGTTCATAGTATACTGATGGGATAGCTGTTGCTTTTTCAAGGATTGTTTGGATTGATTCACTGTCATTTTGTTCTGTACAGCCGCTAAACAGTAGAAAAGAACAAAAAAGCGTCACGATAACGCCACTTCCCATCGTTTGTTTTTTCATACGTTCCCTTCAGTGGTCACCAGGGATGATGTCATTCTTTAAATAGATTTCCAAATCACTTTTCGTTTGTTTGTTTCTATTGAAGGTGTATCTCCCTCTTTTTTAGATATCGTAGTAGGGATTTGACCTGCCTGCCTTTTTATCTGATAACCATAGGTTTAAATATTATAGAAATTAATATATAATATAAATATATTAAAATAAGAAGAAACAACGAGATGGTCCTATTGACACGACAAGAAAGCGTTTCAATCAAAAAAGCAATTGACGATCTCCTACAAACACATATATTCAAGGAACTCTCGAAAGCAAACGACCCTGAATTTACAAAACAACTGGCACTCTGGCTTGTGAGATATATCCTTGTTCTTGCCTCCATGAAAAACTCATTTAAGATAAGCTTCGAGGAAACCCTGTCAAATCTACACGGAGACCGCTATCGAAAGATCATAGAAATCACAGAAAAAACATTCAGCAACAAAGATGATCAGACAGAAAACGACACACCCTATATCAGATAAAAAAATGAAAAATGACGGTAAGAGACACGTTATTCTCCTACCGCATCTACAATAATTCTTTTAGTACTTGCGGGTTCTCTGCCAGTACTCTTTTAACTCATGCAGCGCTTGGTCTAAGGTAATGGTGTTCTTTACCGTGGTGATATGGTTCGGTTCAATCGGGAACGTCGTGTTATACGGCAAATGCCACGTCTCGCAGATATAGGGGTCAAGCAGAATTCCCAGATTGTTTATCTGTCCGTTGCTCTCTACCCATGTTGTGAATGTTCCCACTCGAGAATGGAACCTGTCGTATACAGGCATCTCAATTAATTCCTCAATTGGGCAGGTGGTCGGGCCACATGGAATTGTTTTGTTCCAGTATCTGGTCAAATCATCCATGGTCTTGGTCAATGTCACTGTGTTGCCAACTGTTCGTATATAGTCATTGTAGACTGGCAATAACTTAGTTGCGCCTCTAAAATAGGTGTTTCGTGCGAAATCGTTTAACTTTATCCCAAAGAAATACCCGGGATAGTCGTCGTTCCAGCTATGCCACGTCTTGTCAACCCATCCGACAGCGTTACCAGTTGCATCAAATACTTCTTTTCCAATTAACTCATTGGAGTTCCATATCTTCATCTATTCACACCTCACTACAACTAGTTTTATTTTAATTTCTCCTAGTGCTTTTGTTGATATATTTTAGACTAATTTAAATGTTTCTATTC
>MUGD01000319.1 GCA_002900555.1 Thermoplasmata archaeon M9B2D
GGACAGCAGTACCCGCTGAAATGCGCCTAAACGAAGGCGATAAAGTTGAGTACGAAATTGAAGACAGTGAAAGAGGACCAAAAGCAGTCAACATAAAAAAAGGTTAAAAAGATAGTAGATACGATACCACCACCAAAATTTTTTTGCATTCTTTTTTCTATAGCTCCAAGAAGAAGTACAGTAAAAAAGTGATGGGATTATCGGCTCTCTTACTTCCTACTGACATTTTTATCCTTCGCAAAGCAGATGTCGCATACAGAATCACCCGCAGGGATTCTCTTCCCACATATGCGGCATGATCCATATCGTACTTTTTTAAACCCCATCACAATCTCATGATGCTCGGTAATCCAATGAAACATGAGTTTATCACGGTGAATCCGTTGTTTCATGAAATCAAATCCTCGCTATAAAGAAGAAAGACTGTATTACTAATAAAATGTTTCTATTCTCATAGAGGTATCACTTATTGTATCTATTGATTTATTCTATTTATACAATTGTGTTAGAACAGGACATGTGTTAGAACAGGACATATCATCCTACACATTTATATAGATAAAGAATGTTATAAAAATTATACAAGGAGGAAGATATCTTTGATTGATAATCTTATTGGAAAGACTCTTGCTCTGGGGATTATTCTTATTGTTATAGGAGGGTTATTTGTTCCATGCTCTCAGAGCTCACTAAAACAGATACAAAAAAATCAATTATCGATCAATGAACAAATCGGTTCATCAGCAGAGGATACAACAATCACTTGTTACATTGGAGGAGCCCCTCATACCAAAAAAATATCCTATGAATCAGGTTCGCATTTAAAAGAACTATTCGAGGAGTTAGCGATTTCGAATGCACATGATCCTAATTCATTTGAAACCCAACAGTTCCAACAACGAATTCTCCTTTATGCGGAAAAACAGGGTTTATTACCAGTAGGAATATCAGCTGAGAAGATATTGACCCAGCTAGGAAAAATCCGTCAAGGCATAGCCATCAGACTATCTCAGGGTCCTGCTCTGTTAGATGCAGGAACCAGTCATCAGTTTTTCTGTAACTTCGTCTCGACGGGTGAAGGATCAGCGTTTCCAATTATCATTCTCCCACGATTCATTCCGATCATCATGGCACCAATCCCACGATTGTTTATCGGTTGGAAGACATTACTTGGTATCACGAGTTGTGGTGGTCTTCTATCAAGAACTGGTTTTATCGCGTCTGGTCCGCAACAAGGTGTTGCACTTGGTTTTTGGGGTATTGGTTTTAGCATTTTCCTCCCCCCAGTGATGGCGTATGGGATGTTTGGATATGCTTTATACGCAAAAGTAACCGCTGCAGAAATGGAATATTGGCCTCCGAATAATCCTCCGAAAATCACGACGACATATCCTTTAGATGGAGCAACGCATGTACCTATATCCATTACAGAACTTTCTTTTCATATCAGTGATCTCGATGGTGATCTTATGGGTTATAGTGTCACAACCTCACCTGATATCGGTGGAGGAAACGGTAATCTAAAGCCAGATGGTACTTATACTATCCCCGTCTCAGATCTCCAGGGATTAACCACATACTCCTGGCATATTCAGGTGACTGATGGAAAGGACACAACAGAACAGACAGCCACGTTTACCACAGAAGCGGTCGCTCCAATCATTTCAAACCCCATACCAGAGGATACAGAGCGAGATGTACCCATGAACCTCCCCCAACTGCAGTTTACACTGAAGGATAATCAGGGTGATACAATGGAATACACAGTTCAGACGTCACCAAATATTGGCTCTGATCATAAAACCGATGTGCATGATGGGACTTATACTGTTCCTATCAGTGGGATGACTTACGGGTCGATTTACCACTGGTATGTGAACGTAACCGATGGCATGTATTGGACGCGAAAAATCTTTAGTTTTTCAACAGGATACCCATCACCGTTCGACCCATTTGAATATGACTGGCAATATCGGAAACAGATTACTATCAATCATACGCTTGTGACTGATGATCTTGAGGACTTCCCTGTTCTTCTCAGCACCACCGATCCAGACCTGATGAAAGCACAAATTGATGGCGATGACATTTTATTCATGAATGGTGCCGGTTCTGCGTTGAAACTCCGTCATGAGCTT
>MUGD01000320.1 GCA_002900555.1 Thermoplasmata archaeon M9B2D
GTCGATCCGCGATTTCGCGAAGAATATCCTCGCAAAGTTTTTTGATATTCTCATTCTTGAGCATGTTGTATCGGTATTTCGGGCACCATTCCAAATGGTATATATTCTGGCCTACGCTATGGTTATTGTTAATTAGTTCCATAATTTGTGTCCTGGGCAGGTTTTCAAAGGACCCGCGAATGCGGGCGCGCCCGCCCAGTACACAGAACGAATTCTTGAAGAAAAATGACGCGATTCATCCCCACGCTAAAGCATGGGGATTTCTCGCTTAGAAAACGTTAAAAAAAAAAAAAAATTTCTATGACGACTCTTCGTATGAGAACTAGAACCATATATCCAAGTTTTATTTGAAATATCCGGCGTGCACTGTAGTTTTGAGTAAGATCAGTATATGATTGTATGGGAAAAATCAAAAAAATATGACCCATGTTTCTTCATTTTTTTAGCCAGATACATCCGTAATATTTCTTCAAACAAAATTTTAAGGATATGTTTTTAAAGAAATAGCCAATACAACGTTATAATATTTAGAAATTGGAGAGGAGATACATGAGAAAATCAAGAAGCATCAAAATATTGTATTTGATGTTAATCATAGGCAGCCTTCAACTATCAGCTTTTGTAAGCGCTACAACCACCGTCGTATTTAGCCCCACTGATGATACGATGATTAAAAACGAGTATCCTTACACACAGTCTGGGTATTCCTGGAATATGGCCGTGAGAAATGCATATGGTGATAGTGGGAAGAATTACTATGAAATCGATTCTCTCTTAAAGTTCGATGTCTTCTCTTTACCATCAACAGCGACCATACTCTCTGCATTTCTATATGTCTATTACTACAACTGGTCTGGTACAGACCCTGCAGGTAGGACCCTGAACCTGTATCTCATAACAAGCGACTGGGAAGAAGAATATGTGAATTGGAACACACAACCATCATATGAGACGACGCCCTCAAGCAGCTCGACGGTTCCCACGTCTAAAGGACAATGGATGAAATGGGATGTCACCGATGATGTCCAATATCTTGTCAAAAAACGTGCGTACTATGGATGGAAAATAGCGGATGAAACAAGCTGGAAACAACCAGATATCCCTATGGCCTACTTCAGGACGAGGGATTATGGCATTTACGTCCCATACCTCGAAGTCACCTATACCGCTGCGGAGGCAAATACTGAACCTATCTTAGGGTTTTCTATCACGCCGCTAAATCCATCAACAAAAGACACAGTGCAATTCACAGATTCCTCATTTGATCCTGATGGCACCATCACCGACTGGTTGTGGAATTTCGGTGATGGTAATACCTCTACAAACAGTAACCCGTCACATACATATACCAAGAGTGGACAATACACGGTGACTCTTCAGGTTACGGATGATAAAGGTATGACCAGTTCGATGACATCGGTTCTCTCAATTTCAGCATCAAACTCCACACCAGGGTTTGAATTCCTCATCCTAGTCTGCGCTATTGCATTTGTTTTATGTCTGCAATTAAAAAGGAAAAAACGAAAATAAGAAAAAATTTCCTTAGATTGATTAGCATAAAAAACAGTGAAATACAACCGTAAGTATGTTGCAGATATATCGTTATAAATATTCTAGATAGACTTTTAGCTATATCCTTGGGGACAAACGTTAACTCTCATAAAAAATGCTCAATCATCCGTAGTTTTTTCTATAGTTCTCCTTTTAGATTCTCTAAAAAAACCTAATCCCATAACCTCAATTTTTACAATATGGAAAAATACCGACAAAACCTCAAATACCATGAGAACAAAGACTAGTCAGTAGGTGAAAGAGATGGATCATACTCAACCAAGAGTAGTAGGATATTTTAGGTGGGCTACCACTCAAATGGAAGATACGACAAACCATAAGGGAAAAAAACATACAAGTAAAAAATATCCCAACAACAGAAGGGATGATATTCAATCAATAGGAGGGAAAAAACAAAATGACAAATAATTGTCTTGTTTGTGGAGCTGAACTACGTGAGGACGCGAAATTCTGTCCTGTCTGTGGAAGAAAAGTTGAACAACAACCTATGACTCCGACACCACCACCGCAAACACAAGTATCAGTTCCACCGCAACAAACGGAGCAGAAACCTCAGGTCTCA
>MUGD01000321.1 GCA_002900555.1 Thermoplasmata archaeon M9B2D
GCAGCTGGATCTCCTGTTGATACTACCTATCAGATTTTGGCTCACACCTTTCTTAGTATGAATGAGATGACAGGAGTCTTTGCGACGCTTGCGTTTAACGCTGGAGCTTTAATGTATTGCTACATCTTCTACAGAACTAGATTGGTTCCTAGGTGGCTTGGAGTGTTTGGAGTCATTGTCACTCTACTGGGATTTGCTGGTTCATTCCTAACACTATTTGGAAACCAAGATATCTCATTGTTCCTAGAGCTTCCTACCCTCTTCTTCGAAATAGCAATAGGAGTCTGGCTGATAGTCAAGGGTTTCAATCAAGAGGTTTTGGCATCCTTAAGCTAATAATATCAGATGGAGCGTGAAAAGGAGATAATAAAATGAAAGCATATTTGTACATACTAAACACATTGGCAGATTGGGAAATTGCATATATTACCTCTGAATTGAACAGCGGTAGATATTTTGATAAAACAAAGCCGCCTATAGAGTTAATCAAAATTGGAAATACTACTGAGTCCGCAAAAACAATGGGAGGAATTAGTATTACTCCAGATGAATGTATTGATAATATTGAATTTAATGAGGGAGATATTTTGATTTTACCTGGGGCTGACACCTGGGAAGAAGATAATAATAAAAAAGTAATCGATATTGTTCCTGATCTTTTAACTCGAAATATTATGGTTGGGGCAATTTGCGGAGCTACTGTTGCTCTAGCAAAAAAAGGGGTATTAGATGGCAGAAAACATACCAGCAATGGTAAAGGATTTCTAGAGATGTTTGCCTCTGAATATTCAGGAGCTAATAATTATTTAGAACAACCAGTGGTTGTAGACGACAATCTAATAACAGCAAGCGGACTGTGTCCATTAGAATTTTCCTACGAAATAATAAAAAAAACCAATTTAATGAAACCAGAAACACTTGAGGCGTGGTATCGATTATATAAAACCAAGGAAGCGAAATATTTCTATTCCCTTATTGAATCACTAAACGATAATTAATTTTCTGTTGCAATGTAAATATGGGGCGTATTCACTGCATCGAAAGATTAACAAAGCCAATAATATCAATTAGTAAAGAAACTTCGAAGAACCAAAATCAACCGATCCGTTCTTCGAGGTTCTTCTCTTTTTACAATGAATTTTTGTCCATCTAATTGAAAGAATTTGATTTTCGACCTGTAAATACTAGATATCCAACATGCTCGAATCCTTCATTATCTTTCATGGTGGCTGTCTTTCTTAGACTCATTAATTTCATCATGCGTTTTCTTACTGCACCATTGATTACCATGTGATAGAGCATTTTCATTGTAGCTTTAATTGTACCTGAGCGTGGTCTTGTTGTTAGAAGAACATCACTATAGTTCGCCTCAACATGAATATCATCAAGTTCCAACTTCTCAAAGATACTTCGCCATTTCTCAATATCCAAGATCGACACATCGTATTCAAGAAGTGTCTTCATAGTAGTACTGAAGGAATAAACAATCTCCTTTTTCGCATTACTCTTTGCAAAGAGATCTAATGTTCCAATCGAACCACCTGGCTTTATGACCCTAATGAGTTCATGTAGAACTTCTACCTTCAGAGGGATGAGTGCTACCAATGCTACCCCAAATACTGCATCAAATGAATTATCATCAAATGGAAGTTGTGTGGCATCTGCCACCTGAAAACGAACATTTGTCAATTCCATTCTATCAGCTCTATCCTGGGCTTTTGAGATCAGGACCTCAGAGATATCAATCCCTGTAACTTGGCAACCATACTCTTTTGCAATCATACAGCTTGTGAATCCTGACGCGCATCCAACCTCAAGCACACGGAAATTCTCATCCTTCGGAATTCCTAATCGCTCAATCAAACTGCGAGTTCCAGCAAGTCCTCCTATATACGGAGAATCAAATGCGTCAATATACCCTAGGAAATCATAGAGTCCTAGCTCAGCAACTTCTTTTCTACTCAATTTTTTCATTCTAACCACTCTTTATTTATCGAGTTCGACTCGAATTCTATTACACATTTTCCACTTAAAGGATTTTCGATTCCGACTCGAACTCAAAGATTTATATGACAACGCGTGAAGATGATAATCACGATGAGAAAATCAGAAGCTAGAGAACGGATTTTGCGGAAAGATCAATTCGCAAGAAGGGATACACAAATCTCAATGTAAATGATATCGCTTATCTTTCAAAGGTTAGCATTGGCACTCTGTACTACCACTTTCCTGGTGGAAAGACATCCATTCTAGCAGAATTGCTATCTAGGATGCAACAGAAAGCATTCGAGACAAGTGGGTCATTATTGAAATCTGAGGAGCTATTGCAGGGAAAGACATTCGATGAAGTCTTGAGCAGACTCTTACGAGCTGTACTAGAAGTGCGGCGCAATGATCGACACTTCCTTGCTGCTGTGCAAATTGAAATGCTTGCGGACATTGACAAGTATGAAAATGTTGTAGAATCACTCGAATCACTTGACTCG
>MUGD01000322.1 GCA_002900555.1 Thermoplasmata archaeon M9B2D
ACTAGTATACGTAATCTCATTGTTCAATGGAGAATACCGAACAGGATAACAGACGACCTTCACAAAGGTCACTTGTACGTCATTCTCATTACGACCCGCACCAAGATCATAACTGAACCATGCATTTGGATAAAGCGCTGCACTTCCATACACTGCAGGATCCTTTACATACTCTGTCTGCTCACTTAACTTTGACAAGGGTGCGATACGAGCAGGGACAATTTCATTGGTAAGAACCATCGAATGTACATTCCTAGGAGTACACAGAATCTGTATATCGGTCGATCTAAATGGAATCTGGAAGGTCTTGACATAAATCGGTAATACTGGTTTATTTGGATCTAACAACTGAGATGTCGCACCATCGAGGTGAACCTCCACAAACCCATTCTTCTCAGTGAGGAATGGTTGTGATGAATAGACTATCGATGCTGATTTACCTTGTAGATCTGTTGCTTGTTTCAATGAGACATTCGTAGAGAACGCAGCTGCCCCTAGTCCACTAAGGACTATAATACCTACTATTATGATTGGTATGAGTTTCTTCATATTTTCCCTCTTTTATGGATAATAAGTCCTCATATAAATAGTTTCTTTCCGTTTATAAATACTTTGTGTAAAAAAACACTAGATGAACGACATTAAATTAAAAAAAAAAAAAAAAAGGAGAGATTCCTTGATTAAGAGGAATATCCACCGAATACCATACTTGGGTCGCCAAAGAGAGCCCAGTTCGTAATGCAGAATGCCTCTACCTGTAAAATCTCGTTTTCGTTTAAAAACTTCTGAATCGCTTGGCTATGAGCCTGTGCAAGATGTGTTACACCGTTCATACCAATTTGCCAGAAGAAATTCACTTCGAGTTCCGCACTAAGACTGACTGGATTTCCTTCGTATCCCATTCCATATCCAGTACATCCAGTTGATGCAATGGCACCGCCTCGGGGTTTAACGACAAGCCCCCAGCTAAAGCAGATGAAAACAGGATATCCATAGGCAAAGTAACTTGTTCCGTTTCGATCCTTCATAGCGGGAATCAGACTGATGTTATACATCCCGTTATGACATCCACCGACGATGACAACAGGTTGTTTTTGCCCATTGCTGATCATCCAGAAATTTTCTATTCCGATACCACCGACCCAATCATGCTCAGTATATTCTCCGTCAAACCAAATCGTATCCCATCGTGCAGGACTTCCATGTCCTTCAAAGTCAACAAAACCAGCGCCCTGATTAAATCCTCCTGAAATGCCTTTTTTGTCAGGGACAACACCAGTGGTATCCCTGTTTGAGGAATACACAGGCACCAACTTCAAATCTGGGATCGCATTCTTTGTATAATTATAAGAAAGATCACAGAGGTACTCCCCATCAGGCTTACCAAGATAATAATCGAATGTTTTCCCACCGACACCAACAAAGGTATTGTACCAGGGTTTGTCTTCTGGACCTGTTTCCTCATAGGTAATAATCTTACCTACGACACGTTTCAGCTCTCGTGTATTTGCGACTGGTAATCGTCCCACGTAGACCTCCGGGTACATGTCGAATGTATCCTTTTCAGCACCAGGAGCATTCCAAGCAGCGTAGACTCCATCACCATTGGAATCCCAGCTGTCGAAATAACCGGTCGCATTATAGATGCAGCCATAGTATAAATCAGATAAACACCCTTCGTCATCACCCTGAGGTAAGCTGACGTATCTGACCGGCACCCACCATCCTGTCCAACCACCAGCCCGAGTATCCTTGTCTTTGACAGAGATATGGTTTTTCACGCCACCGACGAGGAGAACATAGGTGATGTGCATGGTATCATATGCGTCTTTTATGAAATACTTCACCTGCTCTGGTTGGTCATATCCTTCGTATTCAGCAAGGATGTCTTCGACAGATTTAAACATGGTTGCGACACCTTTACTGTTCTTATGATCAATAAGTGACGTAAGTCCCGATTCAAACTTCGCAGGGGCGATAATCACCATATCAAAATCAGTCGTTGAAGTCTGTGGCGGGGTCATTGGTTTAGTATAGCTTACCGCGATATCAAACCCACTAGTATACGTAATCTCATTGTTCAATGGAGAATACCGAACAGGATAACAGACGACCTTCACAAAGGTCACTTG
>MUGD01000323.1 GCA_002900555.1 Thermoplasmata archaeon M9B2D
TCTAACCCCTGCAATAGACCAGCCGGTATCAAATAATCGTAAAACAGATTATCCTATCGGGACCATCATCTGGCAGTATCAAATCTCTGCCGGGTATGATAACAGTCCTAAAGCAATCGCAGCAATCCCCGACATTAATGGCGATGACATCGATGATGTCGTTATCTGCTCAGAGGATAATAATATCCGGTGTTTCAGTGGTGGTGCCATCGGGATGGGGGTTGTACTTTGGACACATAATATCTACTCTGGGAACATCTACTCTCAAAAAGGACTGACGATTACCCAGGATGTCAACAATGATGGATACAACGATGTCGTCGTTGGGGCGACAGGGGGTGCCCGACTTATCCGGTGCATCTCAGGTCTGGACGCAGAGACGATATGGACGCATGACACCCATGAGTATGGTGGTGGCGGCTGGGTCTATCAAGTTGATTGTCGGTATGATTATAATAATGACGGCGTTCTTGATGTGTTGGCAGCAACCGGTGATGACAGTACCGGAACTGGTCCAAAAAGAGCGTATTGTTTAAACGGTCTGACCGGCGTCTCGATATGGGAGTTTCCCTTAGGAGGCGCAGGATTTTCTGTAATAGGTGTTGAGGATTTCACTGGCGATGGAAAACCTGATGCTGTTTCTGGTTGTACAAACGCGGCACAAACAATCGGGTATGCAAAAGGGATCAATGGTGCAACAGGCACGCAAGTGTGGTCATTTACGACCCCGGGGTCTTCGGTATGGGCTGTTGAACAGATCGATGATGTGAACGGCGATGGAATATCAGATGTTATCATCGGAGATTTTTTAGGAAACATCTATGGTCTGAATGCAACAATAGGGACTCAACTTTTCTCTATTTCCATTGGACCTGCCATTATCACCCGCTTTGAAAAAATAGGTGATGTGAACGGAGATGGCCATCCAGATATCATCCCTGCCCACAGTAGCATACACACCACACAGATCATTGACGGTTATACCGGTAGTATCGTCTGGTCTCACCCTGTGGCGGATCAACCATGGAACGTCGCAGCAAGCAGAGATGTGAGCGGCGATGCGATTGACGACGTGTTTGTAGGGACATTGTTCCAGAACAATTACTGTTATTTCTTAAGCGGGGTCGACGGATCAGAAATAACCTCGCCAATCCCGTACGGGGAGGCTGTTGATGCGATTGCCGCTATTCCTGATGTGGTCGATGATGGCTCCATGGAGATGGTTGTAGGAGGGCGAAACGGGAAGGTCGTTTGTTATTCTGGTGGACTGAACGCCTCTTCTTCTCCTCCCTCTATTACTGCGGATTTCAGTGGTACTCCGACGGAAGGGACTGCACCGTTAACGGTTCAGTTCACAGATCTATCCACCGCAGTAAACACGACGATCACCTCATGGAAATGGGATTTTGATGACGACGGCGTCATTGATTCAACCCAGAAAGACCCTGAGTGGACCTATGAGACCGAGGGGACATATACGGTGTCATTGAAAGTCTCTGGTCTTGGCGCATCGGATACGGAACGAAAAGAGGACTATATCATGGTTTTACCTCCTGGTGCCTTCAATGTGACGATCGGCACCATCACAGGAGGATTACTCCGGGTGAAGGCCGAGGTTCTGAACACAGGCAGCCTTGATATCACAGACATGAATTGGAGCATCGTTCTTTCAGGTGGGCTTGTGATACTTGGACGCAACACAACAGGGACAACATCGTCGTTGCCCGTTGGTGAATCAGCAGCTATCGAAAGTCGAGCGTTGTTCGGGTTTGGGAAGGTCAGTATCACTGTACGGGTCGAACTTCCAGAGGGTCAGATTGCTACCAAGACTGTTGATGGAACACTGCTGTTGTTCTTCCTCATCATCCGAAATTAATTCCATTATCCTGTAATCCAGGTCACTGCTGTCGCAGTGCTCTTCACGTATACACTATCATAGAATAAAATAAAAAATGTTAAGATAATAATAGAGGTAATGAATTTTAAAGAAAAGAGGGATAGTATGAAAAAAATGGTAACGAAAGCATTAGTTTGTATGACCATACTTACTATGGTCGGGGCAAGTGGACTTGCGTCAGTTCATTCACAAAACGACACATCTGCTGTATCTGATACACTGTTTGATGAT
>MUGD01000324.1 GCA_002900555.1 Thermoplasmata archaeon M9B2D
TAATTGGCCCAATCATTTATGCAATAGTTCTGTTTTCACTTGGAATACTAGAATCAGGTTATGATCCAATCAGCCAATCAATGAGCGAACTAGGTGCTGTAGATGCTCAAAATGCCCTCATTATGAACTCACTTGGGTTCCCTCTGTTGGGTCTGTTTTTCATTCTGTTTTCAATAGGAGTCTATCAGAACTTCTCGCTTGATAGAACCGCAAGGATTGGTCCCCTCATGATTGCAAGTTCTGGTGTATTTCTTCTTCTTACTGGGGTCTTCCAGTGCGATTCTGGATGCATTGATGTGACCCTCAATGGCACGTTGCATAGTTTCTTCGCGACTTTAGCAGCTATTGTAATGATACCAGTTCCTCTAACAATAATCCCGCACATTTATTCTGATGAGTCTTGGCGGTACTACATCTGGTTCAGTTGGATAATAGTGATACTAGCCGGCATTGTTTCCCTTCTCTACATGTTCCCTGAACTTGAGTCTTTGAATGGTCTCCTGCAACGTCTGGCGATGGCAGGGCCACTTGTCTGGATAGAAGTCACGGCATTCAAGATATATCAACGTTCTAAACAGTACTAATTACTTTATCAATGAGCAGAAGCTGAAGAGAACATCATTAGCTGGTTTCGATTAGATTGTACGAGTTCAATGCTATGAGACATTCCGTAGTGATTTTGCCTGCCCATTCTACTTCTGCTAATTTCCATACCTCTTCGTACTGATTCCACTTCCACGTAGGCCACCAACCTCCATCAGGGGACTGTCGTTCAATCTCAGAGTCAATCAATGTATTCACTTCATCTGGAAAGAGGTGGTACAATAAGGAGTCTGGATTAGAAGCAAGCGAGAAAATCCTTACCTCGCGGAGTGTTTCTTGCATCGTTGGTAAGACTTTTTGAAATGTTTGTTTGAGTTTATCTCTGGCTTTCAGTTTGAGAAGTTTGGGAAGATATGGGATTATTCGATTCCAACAGATGATATCGTAAACTAAACCCTCGATATGCCTAGAACTCTCTAGATTTGCGAGTGCACGTATGTTGATAGCTTTGAGGAGTTCTTCGGGTACGTGCATGGCATACTTGTTCAGATACCCTACGATCTCAGCATTTGGATTTGGCCATTTTGCCTCAGAAGGTGTAATAATCTCCTTTACATGCCACCACGGAGCGTGTGGTTCTTCATCTACATTAAGAAAGGTGACAGGCCAATATCCTCCATCTGATTGATAGGTCGAAACAAGATATTTGACTGCGGAGGAAATTATGGTATGTTCAGTATCAATATCGAGTTCCTCGCAATATTGTAATCCAATAGATGTGGCCATGGGTGAAGAAGCTTGAAGTCTAAAATCTGGTTCAATGCCATGACCAAATCCGCCATCTGAGTTTTGATATTTAGCTAGAGCTTGTAGGACATCGTTTTTTGATGCATTTTCAAATTTGTAGCTAAACAGCAATTGATCGAGATCACGAGCGTGTTTTCTAACAAATTTAGCCGCCAGAAGAAAGTTCTCTTTACTCAGTTTCATTTTTCATACCGACAACTGGTTTGAAAGTCATTTATCGAATTTATATTCACTTGGTGGCAGTTTTGGAGAGAGTTCCTCTGTATACTATATAGTTGAATTCTCTCCTCTAAGACTCATGCATGATTTCTGATTCAACATTGAAAAAGGAAAAGGGTAGCTCAATAATAGTAGAAAGAAAGGAGCTTGACAGCGCGTCTCTGTCATACAATCCTTTTGTTTCTGGATGTTTGAAATGCATTACAATCACATGTTTCCTGCGTTGAGCATTATCCTTAATTCAATAGATAACTCTGACTCCCAGTACTGACTCCATCTTCATGCACTCCAAAAAAGGGCAGTTGAGTTAGAGGCATGGATGATACAAATCGCTCAGGGAGAGGACTATATTGACGAGTAGATTCACGAGGATTCTTTGCTCTCTAGTTTTTGTTATGATTCTAAACTCACTACTTGGTTGTTGCGTGCCGATAGCTAGCGCGAATCAAATTATGATAACAAAAATCGCACAGATTGAAACTGGAGATGCCTACGACGTATGGGTAGATACCAGCAGCAACATCACCTATATTACATGTGGCTATTCTGGGGTGAAG
>MUGD01000325.1 GCA_002900555.1 Thermoplasmata archaeon M9B2D
ATGGCTTTATTTTATACCGGCTTCACCCATGACCTATTGTTGGAGGCCGGTGTTTTTTTGGTCTCTGTGAAACTTATTATAATGTCGTATAAGACAAGCGTGTCATCAAAAGATATTCATCGTGAACTGGAAGAGATAAAAAACCTGCTGAAAAATATTAAGGAAAACACATAACAAATTACGTCACTGGATTTTTACTCCACTGAACATAGTTGCTACAAATTTTGACAAGGAGGTGTCTCATGCAGTTAAATTCATTTATCAAAACATTACAAGAAGAAGTTGGTGGCGATCACATACTATAGATCTGTAGGCTTGTCACCGGAGGACTAATTATTTGGAGACAAAATGTACACAAAATTAAAAGAGATAAACAAGAGGCCTGAAGCTTTTGAGTTTTATACGGCCGATGCTCTATGGGCAGATGACTACAGATCAAAACAGATGATGAATTTTCATCTTAATACCGAGATCGATATCGCTTCACGCAATAAGAAGTTTATAGATAGATCCGTCGACTGGATCGTTGCACACTTCGCTATCGATGACAAAATCAGACTATGCGACTTTGGTTGCGCTGTTGGTCTATATACATCGGCACTGGCAAAAACCGGTGCAGATGTAACAGGCATAGATTTTTCGAAAAACTCTATCGATTATGCAAAAGAATCGGCAAGAAAAGAAGCGTTGGACATCAATTATGTTCATCAGAACTATCTGGACTATCAAACAGATGAGAAATATGACCTGATCACAATGATCATGTGTGATTTTTGTGCATTGAGCCCTGTACAGAGAAAGCGTTTATTAGACAAGTTCCGTACGCTGTTAAACGATGGCGGGGCTGTACTTCTGGACGTGTATTCATTAATAGGCTTTAAGAGCCGGGAAGAGAACGCGGCCTATGAGCATAATCAGCTCAACCATTTCTGGTCGGCCAATGATTACTACGGCTTTCTGAATACTTTTAAGTACGAGGAAGAAAAAGTTGTTCTCGATAAATACACGATCATCGAAGAACAAACTAAATACGTCATCTATAATTGGTTGCAATACTATAGTGTCGAGATGTTGCAAACCGAGTTTAAAGCTTCCGGATTGACAATAAAAGCCATATATGACGATGTCGCGGGTTCCGCATATTCAGGCGGTCATACAGAGTTCGCCGTCGTGGCGGTCAAAAGCTAAAATACCAACAATGTCTTGCACACCAATAAATGCCGCAAGCATTTATTGGTGAACTTAAACATTATGTCTGCATACACTCCTTTTCTACTATTGGAAACAGCTTTGTCAAATAAAACTGATGTTTTCTGCATTTATACGTTTTAGATCCTCATCATCCAATGCCTCATTGCTATAGACAAAGCAGCAGGGTCTCTCTTTGATCTCTTTGTGGACTTCCCAAAACTTTTTCATATCGTTCACTATATAGACCCTTTCGGCACGCAGGGATTTGAGGGGCAAGCCGATCAAGCCGTGCGACAGTGTGATCGTAATTAGTTCCATCATCTCACTGTTGACGGTAATGGGACCGTTTCCTTTTAACAATACGACTTTTGGATAGTTTTTTATCTGCATAGAACTCCTTCTGCTTTGTGTATACAAAAAACGTTCCTTCTATAAAAACCGGATCACTTTGTCTTGAATAAGACGATCATCTATTCTATTTTTCACAATCGCCCTACAGCAGTAAAGTGCTACGATGTACGTATAGAGTCATAACAACAGATCGTCCGGAAGTTGTTGCCGACATAAGACATCGAAGGAGAAGAGATGATACCGATTCAACACGCCATCACCGGCAAGGAAGAGCAAGGCAGATCGACCTCCCCGTACCATGCTCTTGTTCAGTTCTACTATGCCTTCAATTCCGGCGACATGCAAACAATGTCCGACAACTGGGCACAGTCGGACGAGATCTCGATGGACAACCCTCTTGGCGGTATCAAGCGCGGCTGGCCTGAGATCCGGTCCGTTTACGAGAAGATCTTCAACGGCCCTGCCGAGGTCTATGTCGAGTATTTCGACTACACCATCCACGAAACAGCCGAGATGTTTTATGCCGCAGGAAGGGAACGGGGGTATTTCCGCCATGGTTCAGAAGAGATGACACTCGCAATCC
>MUGD01000326.1 GCA_002900555.1 Thermoplasmata archaeon M9B2D
TAACAGATCCGCGGCACAGGATCCCCCAACGGCTTGCGGATGATACGCTTCCCACCAACCGCAGTCTGCATCACCACACCAGAGACCACATCAGAAGCCTCCCCGATGATCGCAGCACGTCTCCCCAACGGATGTCTCCGAAGCACCGCAAGAACATCCTCAGCCTTCTCCTTGGCCACCCCAAGGACGACCTTTCCTTCATTCCCTATCTCCAGTGGATCAATCCCAAGCATGTCACAGGCAGACCGCACCCCCTCAGGGATCGGCACCGCATCCTCAAAAAGAACAACCCCGACCTTCGATTTCTCAGAAAACTCATTGACCGTGTTGGCAAGACCACCCCTTGTTGGGTCCTTCGCACAGACCACCCCACCCTCCGAAAGAACCCTCTCCATCAGGCCATTCAACGCCGCGACATCAGAACGAATCGTCGTCTCAAACCCATACCCCTCACGAAACGACAATAGCGCAATCCCATGCTCCCCGATATTCCCAGAAACAAGAAGGACATCCCCCTTCCGAAGATTACTGTCAAGCAACCAACGGCCAGAAAACTTCCGATGCCGCCTCACTTCCTTGATATTCTTCTCAAGAACCGCACTTCGCCTCCCAATCCCACTGGTGTTAATCATGAACTGCTGAATCGCACCCTTCTCCACGACCTTCGTATCCCCTGTGACGATCGGCACCCCAGCCTTCTCAGCGGTCCGACCCATGCTTTGCACAATCGCCTCAAACGTCTCAAGACAGAACCCTTCCTCGATGATAAACCCGGCAGACAACGCAAGAGGCTGCCCACCAACCACCGCGACATCATTAATCGTCCCACACACCGCAAGCGAGCCAATATCGCCACCAGGGAAAATCAACGGCTGCACCGTATGAGAATCCGTGGAAAACACGACATCATCGATAACCGCGGCATCATCAAGTGCGGTCACCGTCACCTCCGCACGACCCTGTTTCTTAAAGAACCGCAGGATATTCTCTTTGATGAGCTGATCCATCAGCTCCCCGCCAGCACCCTGCGCAAGTGTAATCTTCTTTCCCATGCTTTTCCCAAGGACAACGCTTTTCTACGATATGCGATGGAGAGGATTTATTTATATTCTCTGTTCCCATCACCCAGACCCATATGTGGCAATGGCAAGACTTCGTCCTTACCTTCATCAACTTCGGATTCATGATTACGGCAATCCCAGCAATCATTCGAAATTACCAGCATAAAGAAGCAAAAAGCCAATCTCTCTCCATGTACCTGGTCACAGCGATCCTCCTGTCAGTCATGGCATATGTCTTCTTCACTCTTGACATGCTGCTCTCCTGCATCTCCACCGCAGGAACCAGCCTTATGTGGTATATCCTTACCTACCAGAAACTCATCTACTCAAAATAAAAACAAATGGAACAAACCATGCAAACGACCCTTCTCATGTGCATCGGCAACCGAGACGGAGGCGACGACAGCCTCGGACCCTACATCGCAGACAGAATGAAAAACGAACAGACAAACGACATCGTCATTGACTGCGGTACCACCCCAGAGAACTACACAGCAATCGTCAAACAAAAAAAACCACACACGCTCATCCTCATCGACGCAGCAGAAATGAACCAACCACCGGGAACCATACACATCATCCCAAAAGAAAAAATAGGCACCATGCACATCAGCACCCACGGCATACCACTCTCCATCCTTATTTCCTACCTTGAAAGAGAAGTCGACCACATCATCATCATAGGCATACAACCCAAACAGATGTCCGGACTCCTCAGCACCGTGGTAAAAAAAAGCGCTGATACGCTCATCGAACTCCTAAAAAAACACACATACGAAAAGATACCACCCCTCTAGTACGGATATTTCTTCCCCAGCGCCTCCGTCGACGACAACGCAGCAACCGCACCCTTCGCACACGCAATCACCACCTGACGCACCCCACCCGTGACATCACCAGCAGCATACACCCCAGCAACAGAGGTCCGCTGCCCGGCATCAACCACGATATACCCGTTCTCATCCAGCTTCAACCCAAGAGACTGCGCAATCTCATTCTGCGGCAACACACCAACAGAGGCAAACACACCACCGACCGCTAACTTCTTCCGCTCACTTGTCTC
>MUGD01000327.1 GCA_002900555.1 Thermoplasmata archaeon M9B2D
CTAATCATCCCGATTCTGCTTATCTGGAGTTTGCTTCTAGCTGCCAAATTGGAATGAACTCCGAGGAACTATTTCCTTCCAGCGATAGCAACTACATTCATCAGTTTGTAAAAAAAGTTCTCGCTGAGAGCATATTTAGCAGAGGAGGGAGGCAAATTGTGCAATCGGATTGTAATTCCAGCCACTTTCGGAGCTAGCTTTCTCCCGCTATTTAATATTCTATGAGAGAGTCATATGAGCTGCAATATTCCGGTTGCTGCAAGCAACTGGGCGTATTGTAGAACTAAATTGCAATAGTCTTCGTTTCAATCAGAATTAATAAACTGATTAGGAGGTGAAAGAAGTTGCATAGAGTAGGTTTGGTAAAACGGTTTGTTGTTGTAATTATAACAATGACCTTCATCACAGCTTTAGTGCCAAATGTTGCCGCCGTACATTATTGCAGCAAAATGAGTGTGCATTTCAATCCAGCAGCTTTGACGGATCCTAGTAACCACATTTGGCAAGGAACCATTAGTGGAGACATTAATGGAATAATGACATTCTGGGCCACAGGGCCAATACCATCCAAAGATCTAGGTCATCCACCAGAGTTCTTCTGGCAGGTACATTTCTTCACTGAATATTGGATGATCGAAACTGATGATGGCTGGATTGCTGGAATTGACAAAGGCAATACTGGGTATTCCAACTGGTATTTCCGTATGAATGGCGAAGTAACGGAAGCAGGTGGAATATATGCTGATCTAATTGGTCACAAAGTGCACATGAATGGCGAAATATACTGGGCAGACGTGTTTGTTGAGGGTGTTGCGGAAGGTCCAGTTATAATTAACTGAAGCGATGAAATTCGAATAAAGGGAGGTTATGAATGCTGTTCAAAGGCCTCCCTATCTTTTTACCTTCATTATTACATTTGTATCAAATCTAGTAAAAACAGATTTTGCAGAAATCAATATCTCATCTAGAGAGATGTACGACTAAAGTTCAGACCAAGAGAATAGGAGAAGCGTAATGATGGCAGTTGTATCCATTGTGCAAGACAATAGTATCAAGACGGCTGTTGAAAAATCAATCCGATTAGTTGGTGGGATTGAGAGTTTTGTACAACCAAAAGATAAAGTGGTAATTAAGCCAAACTTGGTCTTTGGTCTGCCTCCATTTACCGGGTTAACTACGGACCCACCAATTATTGAATCCATAATTAAGCTGTGTAAGAGTGTGGGTCCAGTAGATTTGACCATTGCGGAAGGTTCGGGCGGAATAGACACTAAACTAGCCTTTCGAACAAATGGATACATGGAGTTAGCCTACAAATATAACGTAAACCTTGTAGATTTGAACGAATGCCCAACAGCTGATGTGAAAGTTCCAATTGGAAAAGCAGTCAAAAAGCTACAAGTTCCAAGAGTCGTTCTTGATTGCGACGTGTTAATCAACGTACCAAAGCTCAAGCTGTATAAACAGGTTCAAGGAAGAAGCGATTGGGCTAGCTTGGCTGTCAAGAATCTTATGGGAGTTCTTCCTGGAGAGGGAGATTATTCACACAATCAACCATCTGGGTTTTGCCTTCAGCTTTCACAAGAATTCTTGACTCCCAGCGGAAAGTACTACCATCCTGCCTATCGTGAATGGTGGAGTCCTAGTGGGGAAAAAAAGCGAATTCACAGGAATCTGGCCCAAGGTTTAGCAGATATCAACATCGTGATTAAACCAGCCCTCAATATTATCGATGGCATAATTGTGAGTAATGATGTTGACATGACAAACACCAGAGGTAAGAACCCATTTGAACTCAATACAATCCTTGCTAGTCGAGATTCTCTCGCAATTGATTGCATTGCGACAAGAATCGCTGGACTGGATCCTTTCAACATATCCTATCTCAAACAGGCAGCAGAACGAGGAGTAGGGGAATCAGATTATGATAGCATTCGAATACTGGGAACTCCTCTGGCGACAATAACCAAGGCATGGAAAAAAGGATTGCCTACTTGAGTATATACCATTGGGGCATGAAATTCGAGAGTGAGAGTCATTCCTAAACTCTTTCCCTATCTGCTTTTAGTTCCTGGTTTTCTTTTCAAATCAGGCGGATTGTATCTGTCTACGGAGCAGTGT
>MUGD01000328.1 GCA_002900555.1 Thermoplasmata archaeon M9B2D
AACCACTCGAGTGTGAAGAGCATCACTTCTCCTGTATATGGGAGCAAGAAAGACAGGGCTCCAGTTATGATGGCATTAACTGTTAGAAGTGTGATGCCAAAGAAGCTATTTCTATTTGGAGACCTGATGAAGAACCAGCTGGCGGAAAGAAACAAAACTACTGAAAAGCCAACTCGAAATTTCCTGAGTATGCTAATCATCTTCGCAATAGAAGCTATTGCCAATGTCAAAGATAGAAGCAGAGAGATACTTGATATCCAGAAGACTAGTGATCCCGAGCCATATCCAAGAGCGAACGGAATGATGCTAAGAATTGTGAGTATAAACCCAGTCATCATTCCAATCTGACTCATGAAGAGACTAAGCTCTTTTCTTGGACTCATTGACATCACTGCTGAGAGGACGCCATACTTGTCAATCTTAGCATCCTTCGCAACTTGGTCTACAAGTATCAACGCCCGTTTTCCAAGATCAGTTATCCGATATTCCCCGTCTGTTCGCTCAATCAATCCTGCCTCGTTGAGTTCCTTCAGGTGATAATTGAAGGTGCCACTCATAAGGGATGGATCGAGGTTCAGCACATGCATTATCTCAGTATAGGTAGCACTACCCTTCTCTGAGATTTGCCTCATGATTGTCCGACGTGCAGAGCTCGAGAGAGCTTTCAACACATTTTCAGATTCCGAAGTCATTTTTAATACCGGTATGTACTTGGATTGTAGATATTTAACCGATTTTCACTAATTTTTTCGTGTATGTGTTTTTTGTCTTGTCGAATTTTTTCGTTACCACCCTATCACGACATGGCGATTAAGAGGATGGTCCATTCTTATCCATCTTCCGAACTGCTCATTCTATGGATTTACAGCCTACCTTTCAATCAACGAGAAGCAACTCACTTTAATGCTCATATTGAAATTAAAACAGTATTAGATTTAGAAGGAAAACGAAACTGCTCAAGAAGGGAGTTTAATGAAAATAGGTGAGTTTACAGAGGAACAAGTTCTGCATTTGGCAAGAAAGGCGTACAACGAGGGTGAGGCACATTTCGAGATAATCCCTGAGAAATGCGCTTTGCTTGTTATTGATATGCAAGATGAATTCGTAAAGCCCCACTGGTCACCTGATTGGGTTCCTGCAGCCACGAGACAAGTTCCTCGAATAAAGAAGTTAATAGAGCATTGCAGACACCTGAAAATCCCCGTCATCTTTACAGTATATTCTAAGACGCACAACTATCTGGACCGCCCCAAAACAGGAAAGTTCATGCCAGGGAGATATTCGGACATTGATATTGACTTCTCATTGTTTTACGTGAACGGGCGCGTCTGGCACGAACTTGAACCTAGAAAAGATGAAATCGTGATCAAGAAGTCCTCCTATGGTGCTTTCTATGATACACCTCTTGAAACCATATTGAAGAACATGGAGAAGGATACGGTAATTATTTGTGGCACATTGACAAACTACTGCTGTGGGGCGACAGCAAGACAGGCTTATGAACGGAGTTTCAAAGTGGTTTTCGGAAGTGATGTAACGTCCACTGATGATCCTGAGATGCAGGAACCTGAACTGAAAGTGCTCAGGAAAGGCTTTGCCAGGATCTTAACTGCGGATGAAATCACCGATGTCCTGAGTATCGTATGAGTGCCCTTAATACAAAAAAGGCGCAGCTAATCTTGTTTGATTATCAATGGCCATTCATCCATGATATTTCAAGTAACTATTGGCGACCCTATATTGTGTCCCCAGTTTGTGACTCTTTTTTAAATTGCATTCTTCGTTTCTCTTGGGTATCTGACGTTGGTGAAAGAAGGATGCGGAGTGATATTGATACTTCCGTAGGACGGCGACGTCCGACGATCAAGGATATGCTTAGGCTGCCAATTTACTATCGTCCTGCTATTTCTCCCAATGGAAAGAGAGTGGCATACACCAAGCTCATTCTCGACTTTCATCTACCAATTCCAATTGCTCCTTGTTACATCTATGATATTGATTCTCAATATACATCCCAAGCCCTCGAAGCAGGTAGTGAGATGATGTGGCTTGATGACAACACATTTTCTGTCGTTAGGCACTCCCCTTCAGGAAATCCTCGATGGTCCGATATCTGTTTA
>MUGD01000329.1 GCA_002900555.1 Thermoplasmata archaeon M9B2D
AACCGCCATTTTTGCTTACTTTTTTACCCCATATGCCAAAGAATGAAGTACACTTTAAACAAATATATTTTTTTTCTATCATTTTTTTTTATACATCATTTGAAGGAATTTAATTGTTTTGGAGGTCAGTTCCATCGCAGGATGCCCCCGGTGATCATGTTTCTCTGCAGCTTTTTCCAAATGTTGGATGTTGTGCTGCGGGTCGTCTGAAGTGTTTTCTATACGCTTCCTTGTGCTTTTGGTTTGGTCCTGTTCCAAGAGGTGTATTCTCTCATGTGTTTATTTCTCTTGTTGAATTTTTTTTCGTGTCTTTCATCTCCCTTGCATTACCTTTACTCTGTTGGTCCTTGAGATATATTTTTTTCATCACAGAACTGTTTTCATAAGGGTTTTTTGATTGGCGTATTTCTCATTTATTTTACTGCATAGAGGTGTTAGGTGTCATTGTAAAATATTTTCCTTTCGTTTATCGTTTTATATTATACATTAAAATATATAAAAAATTTAATATCTAATATGAAGTAAAATATATAAAGCACGGAATATATATGTTTTCGGATGACCGGCTCAATAGTCAGCAGTGAAGGGAAAAGAAACCACCCATTCCATTATGAGAACCTCTGGTGCTTTTTCCTCCTTTCCTGTTTAATAAAAAACCACACTATGCCTTGTCATCTCTAGCCCATAGCAGAGATATAAAAAAAACAGGACTCTGCTACGCGGAATCTTGAAAATAAAGAAATGAAATGAATAACGTGAAGAGGAGAAAGGAAAGATATGAATCGAAGGAAGAATATTGTATCGAAGGTTATACTATCTGCTGTTATTACCCTTGCATTTGTATTGCCAGGAGCAACCATGATCGCTCATCTTGACAAAAACACACGAGACCTGGGATGGGTATCCCAAAACAGTGGAACCACCCAACAACTCAATGCAGTATCATTTACCACAACAGACATTGGCACTGTCGTGGGCAACGGAGGAACCATCCTCCGAACAACAGATGCGGGAGCCACCTGGGTTCCTCAAACATGTGGTCTAAGCGTCAATTTATTGGATGTGTCCTTCTATAACGATACCATCGGTGTGGCGGTTGGCCATGAAGGAACCATTATCGCAACGACCAACGGTGGCGACACCTGGAATATCGCTCAAACCGGATGGATGACGTCATATTACGGCACCCACATGGTCACATCGACCCTTGGGTTTGCCGTAGGAGTCAACACCATTTTCCAACCATTGGTTACCAAGACAAACAATGGGTGGAACTCCTTCCATCATGTTGTATTCTACCTTGAACAAGGCGGATCATATCATGAGGCGACCTTACGTGGTGTCCATTTTGTCAATGCATCAATCGGGTTTGCTACAGCATCAGTATGGAACGGTGAAGGCGCAATTGTCCGTACAACAAACAGCGGGGGGAGCTGGAGCACCATCTATTGGACATCCACGGCCCTCTACGACGTCCATTTCCCCACCACGACCACAGGGTATGCTGCAGGAAACGATTTTAACATTCATAAAACCACTGATGGTGGCGACACCTGGACTGTTTTATCATGCAGCCAAAAAATCCATGATATATGGTTCGTATCAGAAAACATTGGAACTGCTGTCGGCGATATTGGGGTGATTCTTCGAACGGAAGACGGTGGCGTTACCTGGAGCAGCCAGGACAGCGGCACCAGTCTGGATCTTAACGACGTCACGTTTCTGGATGAACATGCTGGTTTTATCGTTGGAGACAACGGCGTGATTCTTCACACCACCACTGGTGGTTGGACGAATAGACCACCGGAAATCCCAGTGGCACCAGACGGACCGACAGAGGGGAAAACAGATGTCGAATACGAGTTTACCGCATCCACCACCGATCCGGAAGAAGATGACATTTTCTACTGGTTCGACTGGGGAGATGAAACCAACAGCGGATGGCTTGGTCCGTACGCATCTGGCGCCATTGTCACCGCTACGCATACATGGACGACTGCAGGAATCTTTGACATTCAGGTGAAGGCAAAAGATAGCGAAGAGCTGGAAAGCGACTGGTCAGAGCCGCATACGATCCTAATCGAAACGACACCCTTACTTGAGATACTAGACATACAAGG
>MUGD01000330.1 GCA_002900555.1 Thermoplasmata archaeon M9B2D
TTCTAACCCTAAAGCTACTATTAACCTAGATGATCTTCCAAGTCAGTTCAGCTGGAAGGATTATAATGGTGATTGGACGTCACCTGTTAAAGATCAAGCTTATCCTGTTTATTGTGGAAGCTGTTATATATTTGGTACCTGGGCTGCTTTTGAAGCTGCTATTAACATAGCATCTGGTTATCCAACTACAGATGTAGATCTATCTGAGCAATATGGTTTATCATGTATTAACGCTGGATGTAATGGTTGCGGTGGCGGCTGGGGATCAACAATGATAGAAAATATAGTAAGTACAGAACCCGGTCAGCAAGGTAATGGTATAAATGGTACTCCACTTGAATCATGTATGCCCTATACAGCAACAGATTACATTCCCTGCGATGATAAATGCCCAGATTGGGATTATCATACAGAGCCTATATTAGATCCTGATGACACACTATGGCAGATAGCAGACTGGGGATGGACCAGTGCTTTTAATTATAACAACCCAAATGACTGGGCTACTATCAAAAGCTGGTTAATGACCTATGGACCACTTGCTGTAACAATGGCATGGGATAATGGAATACAAAACTTTGTCGATACCTATCATAATCCAACGGATGTATATCAAGTTGATAGTTCCGGTAGCACAAATCATATCATTCTCTTATGCGGTTGGGTGGATGATGATTCAATACTAAATGGCGGATATTGGATACTAAAAAACAGTCATGGAACAGTACAAGGATACGGTGGATTTTGTAATATTGCTTATGGATGTAACAGGTTAGCCTCATCTGAATGTAGCTGGATTATTGCTGAAGAATGGCCTGAAGAAGAGCAGGGTGAAGGACCAATAAATCCTGCTGTAGCCGTTTTTTCAAATTTTGATTATAGCACAGAAGATAGTGCAAAATGCCCTCATCCAGATGAAATAATAAATTTTCAAGATGAATCAAGAGGACCAGTTGTACTTTGGAACTGGGATTTCGATGGTGATGGTGAATGGGATATAAGTGGCATGGGTCATCATCAACAAAACCCAGAATGGACATATGACCATGAAGGAACTTATCAAGTTACTTTAGAGGTATGGGCCTCCGGGGGATTATCAAATAGGCTTACCAAAACTGTTCAAGTGAAAGATATCTGGCCCCCTATTGCTGTTTCAAAACCCGATTACTATGGTGGAAAAGACAACGAGATATATTTTGATGGAAGATATTCCTATGACCCAGATGGCTCTATTGCCTCTTATATCTGGGATTTTAATGGTGATGGAACAATAGATTCTACTCAACCATATTATACATACACTTATCCAGATCAAAATGGAGAATACGAAGCTACTTTAACAGTATATGATGATGAGGGTGCAGCAAATACTGTAACAATACCTGTGAAAATAGATAAAACAGTACCACCGATAACAAAAGTAATAGCAGGATGTGTAGACCAGGAGAAAGATCTCTGGTTTAATAGTAAGGTTATGATCGAACTACAATCAACTGACTGGAGCGGGTTATCAAGATTTAATTACAAGATCGACAATGGCAATTGGCAACAAAAATACTGCCAAGGAGAACTCGAGTACTCGTTTTCGTTTTATATACAAACACCCGGTGTACACAATATCCAATATTATGCTAAAGATATAATTGGAAATATAGAATCAACAAAAACAGTTAATATTGGAATTGATAAAAATATTCCAACTATAAATTATATCTTAGATGGCGATAAGATTGGAGACGATGTTTACATTACACCTGTTATTGTAACAGTTAACGCAAATGATGCCGATTCTGGTGTCGAAACTATAGCATATAGGATTGATGCTGGTGATTGGATAGAATACATATCACCATTTACAATAAATCAAGGTGGACCTCATATAGTAAATTTAGCTGTTAAAGACAAAGCAGGAAACACAGTTGATGGCACATTTACACTAAAATTAGAATATGCTCCATCAATACCAAAAATTAGTGGTCCCAGCTCAGGTAAACCAAACAATGAATACACATTTAGTTTCACATCATACGATGAAAATAATGATCAAATAGCGTACTATGTAGACTGGGGAGATGGCACCAACACTGGTTGGAGCAGTTATGTTAATTCAGGAAAA
>MUGD01000080.1 GCA_002900555.1 Thermoplasmata archaeon M9B2D
CAATCGCCGCCCCGTTTGTTGTTTTACTCTGACAGACTCTGCTCTTGGTTTCCGCCCATACCGAGGCCAATGGCGGGCTCGGCGGGATTTGAACCCGCGACCTATCCCCGAACCAGGAGCTGAAGCTCTTGTTCTTCAGGTTAAAAGCCTGCAGCGCTACCTAGCTGCGCCACGAGCCCCTGATGTCTAGACGGTTCCCAATTGTGCACCTTCAGTGACCTCTGCATGACAACGAGTACGATGAATGTAACTTATTACCATACATGAGTGGGAAGCAGTTCTGCCTGAGCAAAGGACGGAAAATTTTGTAACCATAAAAGGGTTCCGATAAAACCCATAAATGGCATAACATCTAGGGGCGGTCTGGCGATGTGCGCCACTGTACCATATGCTTCGGACAGTAATAAACTTACTCTGTCACCAGTTCAGAGTTTTTCCTTTTAATGAAAGCAAAATACATCTGATGATTCTATTATTTAGATAAGGTTTGAATTATGGTATTGACCGTGAAGACATCATACTGATCATGGAATTGAAGTGAACCGCTCCGACAACTTTAATAGAAAACCAACAGTCGAGCGGTCGTCAAACGTGCCCCTGTAGTGTAGTTCGGCCTAGCATTCAAGACTGTCAATCCAAGCGGATTGGCGCTTGAAGCAGACCTCTTGAGACCCGGGTTCGAATCCCGGCGGGGGCGCCACTTCTTTCTGTCCAAACTACATGTAGGGTCTGTAATCACGTCGCTTTCCAAGCCAATCTCCTATGATTGCTCCTATCACTAGGGGTGGAATCATTAGAAAGGGCATCTCTAACCACCAAGGAAGAATGACACCAAGTGATCCAAGAGAGATAAGAAGAACAACCAAAGGAGCAAGAATGAACCAAAACCCTATGAAACAGGACCCAAGAAGAATGAATACTACTCTCCACATTCTCTTGGTAGCCATCGTGCGGAAATAATAACTCACTGCGTACATCGGAATACCAACCGCTACAGCTAGGAAGAGTTGTATGGGTGGCAGTATTCCAATGCTAATCATTGCTAGAGAAACAATGATCATTATAGCAAAAGAAACGACTCCTATAAGAAGCCAGAAGCTCCGAAGACTTCGTTTCCACCACTGAGGTTTCTGAGGACCAATTGGCCATTCCTTCTGCATCAAATTGTCGATGTTTGATATTCTGCACACTGGATTACGTTCGACTGATACTTCTATGATTTGAGCACCTACAACAAAGTCGTCATTCTCCAAAAGGGCTTTCAGATTGTTTATTGCTTGTTCCTCACTCAATTGATCTGCTTCTAATGCCTCGTTTGAATCAACAATACAGGAGTCGAGGAGAGTTACAGAGTCACCGAATGGTCCCTCCATAAGCCCGCACTTTTCAAGAGAGTTCCATAAATCTTCGGAGATGCGAGCGTTTTGGGCTCCATTCCATGGTTGGTTGGTCCATTCTTTGACCATCTCGTACAATGTCTTTGTGCTTATTCGATCCATTTCAAACGCCTCATAATCCCGATGAATAACTCCTCTGCTGCTTCCGTCACCGGTAGTCCCTGTGGAAGTGGGAGTTTCCATTCATGTGCAAGTGTGCGGATGGTCTTTTCACATTCTGACTGTTCGCAACAATTACTACAGTTTCCTCTGTGATTTAACCATAGTTGGGTTCCTAGAGTGGGAGAGTACACAATATATACATCCGACTTGTTTGCATAGCAATAGCCTGATGCAAATCCATACCTTGGACTGACTCTTTGAATTCTAATCCGATTTGTTGATGCAATATGTCGGAGGATTTTCTCTATCCTCTCTTCAGCAATTCGTTGGGCCTTACTCACTAACGCACGGGACACATCCAATTCTTGCGCGATTAAGGATGGAGGAGTCCTGTTTCGTCTCTTTTGCCATATTAGCTCCTGCTGCTTTGATGGAAACTTGAAATGGATAGGCTTCATGGGAATCCACACATGTCATTGGTTAACCAAATATGGTTAATATTAGAGAAATTTGGATTTAAATCATTTGTAGTTTTAGCATTCTCTTTTTCTAATCAATAATGATTCAGATATGAGCTAGCTGCTAGATAGAATCAATTTCCCTAATTTTATTTCTGACAATATCAGGAAGAGTTGTTCTTTCCGAAGACTTGTAATCATATGCCACCATTTTGGATTCGCCAATGGCAACAATCCCCTTGGATTTGCTCTCTATAATATATTCCATAATGAAATAGGTTGGTTCAATGGAAGTTACACGGGTACCTACAGTTATCGTATCAGGATAGAACAGAGGTTTAATGAATTTGGCAGATATACTAGCTAAAATTGGACCTATGGTTTCCTTCTCCATGGTTTCAATGAACCCGGCTTTCTCAAAGTACTTTATACGAGCAGTTTCAAAGTACCTGAAAAATAGTGTATTGTTTACATGTTTAAAGGCGTCCATATCTCCCCAAGCAATTGGAATGTCGACTTTAACGTGAAAATCATCTAATGATTTCATAGGCAGCACTTCTAAAGCAATTTGAAGATAGACAACTATAGCAGAATAAAAATGGTGAGTTAGGTAAGAATACGAGGATGCATTTCTTCACGAAGATCATGTCTAGCAGAGAATTCCAATGTTCTAATCGCGGTAGACGAGCTACTCTCTTTCCTAGGTCTGTTTCGGAGATTCTGTTGAACTTTGGCCATCATCTCTACATATTTGCAAGATTGCAAATATGAAACAAACAACAGTAATTGAAACTAAGTAAGGTGACCAGCCATAAAGAATCGAATACGGACTGGCCAGCATCTGGTTAATTTGAATAGCAAAAATCAGTATAATCAGAATAATGATGGCTTGTATTCCACAACGAAGGTCATCAATTTTCTGATTTAGTTTCACTATAGTCTTTGAATCTACTTGACTCTCTTCAGGCATTTTACTCCCTCAAACCGATTGATGATTTTGGTTCATGGTTTGATATCTCTTTCCTTTTCCAGCCAATACTATGTACAAAGACACATCTGGTCCTATATCGGGACTAAGATAAGGGGATAAGCATAGTAACAAAGTATGATGACGTGCGTAGAGCTGTTGATTAATCACAACATAACTGCCAGGGCATCTCTATTAGACTCGATTGAGAGACTTGATCAAGATGTGTTCTTAAAGGACCTTGGCGTTGGTAGGGGGTCTCTTCACAACATACTTGTCCATCTTATGGACACAGAGAAGTATTGGATATCTGTAGTAAAAGGAACAGAAATCGAGCGTTTCAATCCGGATGATTTTCCTACACTTGACACCATCAGAAAGACTTGGTGTAATGTGGAAAGGCAAACAAAAGATTACTTGGACACTCTTAATGAAGACCAACTTCAGCACGTCAAATCAGTTGTTTGGAATAATAATACCATCAATTTTACTATAGGAAAAGCATTGGTCCATCTTGCAACTCATGAAATCCATCATCGAGGAGTAATTATTGGGCTTCTTAGACAATTGGGACTTGAGCCACCAGATGTCAGCATGCTATAGGAGTTGTATAAAATGAGCGATTTCTTGGATTTATGCTATGCAGCAATCAAAATACAGGAAAAATCCATTGCAAATACATTAGAAAATGTCAAGATGAGTAATGAGAGAGATCTCAAAAGAAAGCGAATAATTCTCGTGGGTGCTGGCGACTCCTATGCAGTCGCGGATTATGGAAAATGGGCTTTTCTTAGTATAAGCCTAGATGCATATTGTATCTCACCAACAGAGATAGGGTATATTCCATTGGACTCTGAGTGTATTGTGATTGGTGTGACTGCATCGGGTAGAAGCATTGCAACTATCGATGCATTACGTAAGGCCAAGCTAAAAGGAGCCAAAACTATTGTATTAACAGATAATCCAAAGGGAAAAGCTGCAGAGGAGGCATCAGAGGTATGGACTACAAGAGCGGGTGTAGAATCGTATAATGTAAGTCCAGCATCTCCAACCACCACAGCAATGGCATATCTTCTCAAGATTGCTTCTGAAATAAAAAGTCAAATTCAAGATGATTTGCAATATGATCTTGAAATACTATCAAGAAATGGCGAAAAGATGTTAGACTGGGCTGAAAAGGAAGGCATCGCAATTTCTGGTATGATATCTCCCAAAACTCCTTTGTATATGATTTCTGATGGACCAAACTATATCGCAGCCCAGATTGGAATGATGAAGTTCGACGAGTTTTCAATAATAAAAGGGATAGCGGCTCTTCGGGAGGAGTTCTGTCATCATCATAACTTGTCAATCAAAGATGGAGAACAAGTTGTCCTAATATCGACGAATCCTATCGCACCAAGTGATGAACAATATTTGGGTATTTTATCCGGTATCTTGAATATGCAAACATATCACCTTCATAACAATCTGGGATTGAGGACACCCCTTGTGCAGGCAATTCCAAACACTATCGCATTACAGATGGCCGCACATTTTACAGTACGACGATTCAACCCTGAAATGATTGGGTTTAAGATGCCTCATGCAAAAGCATTCAAGATTTACTGATTTTCTACCTGCAAGGGAAGACGTATCAATGCCTAACAATCAAGAACACCTGCGATGAAGCTAACAGAGTTACTACAGGAGTGTAGTACTCCAGATAAACGTAGGACTATTGTGGAGTATATTCACAACCATTCAGATGAGTTTGATATCGTTCTTGAAGATTCCTTCTCGAAGAATACTCTTTTGAAAAGGAATCTACTTGATCTTGTGGATCTCTTGAATAGTACTTTGATGATTCGGGTCATCGAGAAAGCAGTCATGGATGATGACACACAGACGAGGATAAAGGGACTTCAAGCTGCGTATAGAACCAGAGTTGACACAGTGAACGCACATGTCGAAGAGATTCTGGCGAGCTCAGAAGAAGAGTTTGAAGCACGGAAATGGGCTTTACATATCCTCGGTAGCACTGATCCTAAGTACTACAGCCAACAGATAATGAAAATAGCTCGTAATGCCTCTGAGGATATTAGATTGCGAAAAGAAGCAGTATTCGCTCTCACGAAAATTATCAATGATAAAACACTTGGAACGCTTTGTACGCTCTTGGGGGAACCAAGTGTGGAGATAAGACAAGCTGGAGCTTGGGCACTTAGTAATATAGGAGCCCAAGAATCTATCATTTGCCTGCTGGCGGCTTTAGATGATGAAGATGATACAGTTAGAGACTGGGCGATACGTGGACTGCGAGATATGGATGATGCCCGAGCATTACAAGGACTTGCTGATGCGATTCATTCTAGCTCCCCGAAGGAACAAGTCAGAATGATTCGGTTGGTGATTGAAGGACGCTCAGAGGTCATTTTGAGGGCTATCGTAGAACTACTAAGTTCACAAGATGTCGATGTCAGACGCACTGCAGCTTGGGCATTGAGTGTGTCACCATATCCGCCAGCTGTTCAAAGTCTCAAGATTCTGCTGGATGATCATGATGATCAAACTAGAGACTATGCAAGGATTGCACTAATCAGGAGCGGAGGCCTTGATCCGACTGATTTGAAAGTGGACTAGACTACATCATTCCTTTGAACAATCCACCATCTACGAGTAAGAGCGCACCATGTATGTAGCTAGCAAGAGGGCTAAGTAGAAAGGCACAGACGCTTCCGAACTCATCTGGTGTTCCCATTCGTCCCAGAGGAATTCTCTGCACGATCTCCTTGTCTGTGGGAGCACCTTTTGCTTTTGCAGCAGTCATGAGCTGTTCAACACGTTCAGTATGAATGTATCCAGGACATACTGCATTTATTCGGATGCCCTCTGGTCCGATTTCCTCAGATAATGTACGCATCATCCCGATCACAGCAGGACGAAGTGAATTTGACAAGAGAAGATTGTCAATAGGTTGCTTAACAGAAATGGAAGTGCTGTAGAGAATTGATGCAGCATCGGATTTCTTCAAGAGGGGGATTGCTTCCCTTGTTAGGCGAATTGCACTCATCAAAGTGAGATTGAATCCTTTAAGCCAATCATCGTCAGAGATCTCATCAAATGTTCCTGGAGGTGGACCTCCCGCATTAACAAAAACACCATCTAGCTTGGAAGTCTGCTCACTTGTGAAATCCAATAATGCAGTTATATCTGTAGGCCGTGATACATCCGATACGAAATACTGGC
Source organism: Thermoplasmata archaeon M9B2D (assembly GCA_002900555.1). The sequence goes on from MUGD01000080.1 coordinate 6,153, forward strand.
ATTTGTCCCCAAGGGAAGCTGTAGCATCCTGTAAGGACTTCTCATTTCTTCCGCAAATAATAACGTTGGCGTTCTCTCCGAGAAGAGCCTTGGCCACACCGAAACCAAGACCTCGAGAAGCGGCAGTGACCAAGAAATTTCTATCATCTAGCTGAAGATTCATGGTTCAGTACTATATGACAAGGAACTGATAAGGGGCACGAATGTGCTAAGCTACATAGCTTCGGGTGTAACGGGCTGCTCTGTCCGAGCACCAAATATGATTTCTAGATGGAGAAACGCTGAACTCAGACGTTGGAAATCCTTTGGAACTTTGAAAGCACCAATTCCTGTTGTGTTAAGCGCTCTATCAATCTTTGCCGTTGTCAACCTTCGATTATGCTTTGAATTGAAAGCTAGCAGAATTCTAGTTTCATCTGGGTCTGGCATTCTATATACAGACGAGCATTTGATACCACTGTTGGATAAGACTTGCTTTATTTTTGCCTCTAAGTCTTTCATCACTTGATACACCAATTATTCGTACTGACCAGGGTACTAAAGCACCTGTATTAACTGGGTATTACTCTTGAAGCGCGCCAATCGAGAATCAGTAAAATCCGCTTCACTCAACTATATTGAGTGTACAGCTTAATACTTGCGTTCATCCTTCTTTTGATAAGACTCCAACAGGAAAGGTTGTTGAAAATCTAGCGAGTGTGGGAAAATTGGACAAAGAAGGATATCGTAGATATTTGACAGATCGAGAGAACCCTATTCCTGAGGAGGAAATTGCTGAAACTACAAAAATCGTCGAAAAATTCGAAGAGTTTTTGGAACAGATTGGGAAGAGCCTTGAGGCTGCCTCAGCTGTAGAGGTCAATAAGTTCTCCAAAGTGCTGATTGATGAAGGCTTGAATACCTATACCAGCTATGTCGCGCTAAGCAGGTATGGCTTTTTCATCAAGAACATGGATCTATATCTTGCTGTTCTGGAGCTTCTGGATGGAGCAGAAGTGATGAATGTTCTGAACCAACGATTAAAAGAACATGTTGACGTGGTGAAGCGGGATAAGGTATTACCAAACAAAGACTTACCTCCACTTGGACTTCCATCATCAGAGAAAGTTGATGTCACACATACTGTATTAGAGAAGATGAAAAAAGTCCTGACTCCTGAAGAATGTAAAAAAGTACTCACTGATGTCGCTCATGCGCTTCCACGCGATTTCAGAAAGGGTGAACGTGAGAAATTCCTGAAAGCAGGAGGCATTGATGAATATCTTCGTGAAAAGAGGGCAAATGCGATTGCTGAACTGGAGAAACATCGAGATGAGAGAACACTGTTCTTCAACCAGTATATCACTGATGATGTTGTCAATTTTGTGAAAAGCCGTCCTGATGTGCTAAGTGGTGAGAGAAGAGGTAATACCATATATCACACAAAGATCCCCTATATGGTTCAAGAATATCTTGACGCAACTGATGAAAGAATGAAGAGGTACTATGCTTGTCACTGTGCATGGGCAAGAGAATCTATCCTTAAGGATGATGAAGTATCATCAGAGTTTTGTTACTGTAGTGCAGGATTTACAAAACAGCCATGGGAAGCTGCGCTTGATCAACACTTGGAAGTTGATATGGATAAATCAGCACTAAAGGGAGATTTAGAATGTAGTTTCATCATTCATCTTCCTGATGGTATGGCATGAACAGAATCAAAGCGTATTTCGGAACAGATCATTCTTAGTAACATAAGTGCTGAAAAGAGTGAATTACTTCACCGCCTTTGCAAATGCCCGGCCAAATTCGAATGCACCCTTGAGTTCCTCATCCGTTGGAACCCATTTGACTGTGAACGGTTCCATAACAATCTCCATCTTTCCTCGTTCTATTGATTCTTGGATTCGTTTGACTGCTCCACCACCCCACCCATATGATCCAAAAGCAGCAGCTTTCTTTCCTTTGGGTTTGAGAACTTCAAAATCCGATAAGATTGGTGCCAAAGTGGGCAGAATATCATTATGAAGTGTGGGACTTCCAACTAGTATCCCTTTTGCCTCTAGTAACTCACCCATGATGTCACTTCTATCGCTATGAGGAATCAACATGACTAGAGGGGTGATACCCTCACTTTCTACTCCCTCCGCAATGGCACGAGCCAGTTTTGTTGTACTTTGCCACATTGTATCCCAAGCAATGACAACTTTGTTTGATGTTCTCTCACCTTTGGCCCAAGCAAGATACTTTGTCACAATTTCTAGGGGATTCTTTCTCCATATTAGACCATGAGAGGGAGCAATCATTTTGATAGGGAGTCCGAGCTTAATCACTTCCTCAATCTTCCTTTGTACCATAGAACTTAATGGCCATAGGATGTTGGCATAATACTTCTCAGCTTCTTTCCAGAGTATGTTTTGATCTACTTCGTCAGCAAAACGTTTCTCAGTGGCATAGTGCTGCCCAAATGCATCGTTTGGCAAAAGCACCTCTTTTTCTACATAGTACGTGAACATTGATTCAGGCCAGTGTAGCATTGGAGCCTCGTAAAACCTCAGAGTCTTTCCTCCTAGGTCTATTTCATCCCCGGTCTTCACTGTTTGAATGTCCCAACCGTTGGCATAATGTTTCTTGAGTTCATCCACAGCCT
>MUGD01000331.1 GCA_002900555.1 Thermoplasmata archaeon M9B2D
TCTCGTAGAAAAATGCCACATTCTTTATATACTCCTTATTATTTGACCCTTACGTATTACAGGTGTATAAAGTGAACGAAGAACGCAAAGGTTTCCTAGGCAGAGCGTGGAACTTACAACGCAAAATTGAGGAGCGTCAGCAGCGCATCGGGAAAGGGAAATACGGGCGAGTCTTAAAGATGGCACGTAAACCCACCAATGAAGAGTATGAGAAAACAGCGAAAATCACGGGATTAGGGATCCTGCTGATCGGGGCATTGGGTTTTGTTATTTACATTATACGGGAGCTTGTCGCACCTTGGATACTTAAGGCACTTGGTTATTAAAGGGTTGGTCGCAGGTATGGAGAATACTAATTCTGAGCACACTGACACTGAGGTTTCTAGTATTTTTACAATTAAGACGCAAGTGGGTAAAGAACAGAACACCGCCGATTTAATCCATAGCAGAGCAAAAAAAGGCAAACTGAACATTCCCTCTATTCTTGTCACCCCCGATTTACGGGGCTATATCTTCGTCGAAGCATATGACGAGGAACTTATTAAGAACATGATAAAAACGATTTCTTATGCCAGGAATATGCTTGAAGGAAGCATCCCGGTCGAGCAGATCGAGCATTTTCTCGCTCCGACATCTTCGGTCGCGAAGATCACAGAAGGGGATCTTGTGGAGATGATTGCAGGTCCGTTCCGTGGCGAGAAGGCAAAGATCACCCATATCGATTATTCAAAAGAGGAGATCACGGTCGAGCTATTGGAATCTATGGTTCCCATTCCGATTACCGTTCGGGGGGAACAAGTACGAATTATCAAACGGAAAGACGAAGACAAAAAGAAAGAGGAAAAGAAGGAGTAAGAGAATATGCCAGAAACCATTGAAGCACTCGTTGACGGCGGAAAAGCAACTGCAGGGGCACCACTTGGTCCAGCATTAGGCCCAAAAGGTGTCAACATCATGCAGGTTATCAATATGATTAATGACAAAACCAAGCAGTTCCAGGGGATGAAAGTTCCTGTAAAGATCATTATCGATCCAAAGACAAAGGACTTTACCGTTGAAGTCGGTACCCCACCAGCATCCTCCTTGATTCTCCGTGAGGTAAAAGCAGAGAAAGGATCAGGTTCGCCTTCCAAGACGAAAATCGGAAATATTACGGTCGACCAGGCAGTGAAGATAGCGAAAATGAAGTTTGACACGATTCTTGGCAAAGACCTCAAACACAAGACCAAAGAAATTATTGGCACTTGCATCTCGATTGGTGTCACTATTGAGGGAAAGGCACCAAAACAGGTCCTTAAAGAGATCGATGAGGGGAAGTACGATTCTCAGTTCGTGTGAAACATCGACATTAGCATGACTATCAAGAACAAGTGGTGTATTTCTCTTGTTTGAAAAGAGGTTTTTAAATTAAAATAATCTAATGCTGAATTTGCTGAAATTTCGGTATCGTAGACCTTAACATATATATTTATTTTTAATTTATTAAGTTTATTATAAATATTATTTTATTAGTAAAATAAGTATTTTAAATCCTAAAAAAGTAAAATTATAGGATTTATGTTTCATAAAAAAATATTTTTTCATATATAAAACGAGAATTAAATGTTCCAAAACATTTAAATTAATAAAACGTTATTAAGAATATGGAAGTATATTAAAAAAAGTTAAGAAAAGATAAGGAGGCATTATAAAAATGAAAACAAATTATAAAAGAAAAATATTGGTAATAGGAGTATTATTCCTATTCCTCGGAGCAAGTGCCACCCTAAGTGTCAGCGCATATCGAACATGGGCTGATAATTTTGACTCATACACCAACGGACAACTATTAGACGGGACACCAGATGATGGCGGCTGGATAGGCTGGGCTAATAATGCTAATGCATATGGAACCGTCACCAACGAACAATATCGAAGCAGCCCGTATTCCGTGAAAGTCGATTCAGACGGAGTCAGCCGTGAAACAGATCTCGTCCATGAATATACCGGATATACCTCAGGGATATGGGTCTACACTGCATGGCAATTCGTCCCGACTGACTTCGCAGGGGAAACCTATTTCATTCTGCTTTGTGGCTATGACGGCGGTGGGTCTGGAACCGTATGGGCAGTT
>MUGD01000332.1 GCA_002900555.1 Thermoplasmata archaeon M9B2D
GCTAAGGAATACAAGTAGAAGGGATAATAGCTTGATATCAGATTGTTCGATCAGCATCAAAGGACACTTCCTAAGTATAATCATCGATGTCCCTTATTAGGTCCCCAACAATTGAAACTCATTGAAAAAACACAGCAGTGCAACAAAGAGATTTATTGTACAACAAGGTGCGGGAATTGATTCATTATGAGTGAAAATGTCAATTTCGAATACTACTGTTATAGATGCGGCACTAAGAATCAATGTGTACTGCCATGCCCAAATGCCCCAGATTATCATTATTCGAATCTGCAGTGTAGAAATTGTGGAGATGGTACAAGAGTTATCATAAGCCATTGTCCAAGTTGCTCACGATTCATTTACTGGATTGATGATATCTCAATTCCAGACCTTGTAATAGGATTCGCAAGATACATGGTTCACAACATGCAGACAATGATTGACAAAGCTGCTTTGCAGGGCGCAGTCATAGAGATAGATACGCCGGACAAGTATCCAATTAATGCTAGCTGTCCGTGCGGAGAACGGTTTGCAGTGGAGATTGCTATTCCAGATTTAGACTGACAGTCAACGATATGCGGGCGTATCCTCAAGTAATTAGAAGTAGGAGAGATTAGATGTATCGACTCAATGAGTTTTTTCATTGTTCCATAGGCACACATCCTGAAGAGGACAAATATTGCATCGAGGAGATTTTCTAAGACAAACTAAGGCAACTAAATCAATGACACCCCAGTAAAAAGCCCTGTTTTGGTTCCCTAGGTTAAAAGACTCAACGAAATCCCAGGCTTTGTGGTCGTTTGGGCCAGTAAATGTCAATCCAAACACTCGAGACATCAAATGGACTGTATTGCCATCCACAAGCGGGGTTGGAATATGATATGAAAAATTCAAAACAGCAGAAGCCACATACTCACCAACACCAGGAAGGATTTTCAATTTTTCAAAGGCTTGCGGAATTGAACCATTGTATTCCTTTATTATACAGAGAGCTGTTTTTTTGAGGTGCTGAGCCCTCACATTCTGAAGTCCAAGGCTGCGTATTATCGATGCAATGGTTCGAATGTTTGCTTTGGCAAGCTGGTCTGGCTGCTCGAATCGCATCATAAAGTCAGGATAAATCCGGGAAACAGCAGTAGCTGTGGTCCGCCGAAGAAGCATTTCAGCTATCAGTATATGATAAGGATCGGTAGTTGACCTCCAGGGGAAATCTCGGCCATTTGTACTAAACCATTTAACAAGAGAATTTCGTACTGTTCTCTGTAACGATTCATTAGAGAAACTCTTCATTCACATATCCTCAAGTGTTTTCGAGCCTTTGTCTTATTACGTCTAGAATCTCTGATGGATCTGACAGAACCGTAACTCCACTCATATTCCGCAGCTTTTCTACATTCTCCAATTCAATAGTACGTGGTCTGATGGTGAACTTGATTCCGTCAGGTCCCATTGTTTCGACAGGATCCTTAGATTGATCTACTGGATAGACATAGACTGGCGTACTTCCTTTGAGAGTCTGAGCTACGGCATTTGTGATTAATGTGTCAGCAATACCATGAGCAATCTTAGCTGTCGAATTGCCGGTGAGTGGGGCTACAAATAGTAAATCATACTTTCCAATCTGAAGCGGGCCAGCAATAAAAGGGACATTGGCATTTGTTTCGGTCGAAATCTTTTCAAAAGATACTTTTAGACGATCCCAAAGTTTGTACCATCTAAATACCTGTTCTCCTGCCTTTGAAACAATAACAGAAATCTTTAGACCATCTCGTTCTTTGAGATGCACCATAATGTCTAGAATCTCATCGATTCTGTCGCCTGAACCTGTTATTCCCCAGACCATTCGTATCACTATAATCAGTGCTTGCTTGTTACATCTACAGAAATATCTATGCTTGTTTTGCAACTGACGAATAGTTCAAAGAGCAATCGGATATACTCAGAAAGAGAGGTTGCGAAATTGTACAGAGCGAGTGTTGGTATAACTACAAGTATGGAACTGAGCGCAACAAACTGGATTGCGCATAATGCAGATTCACTCGGAGTTGAAGGCATCTGGGTAGGAGAGGATATTGGCTTAGGACAAGAAACATCCATTCTCACCGCATCGTTA
>MUGD01000333.1 GCA_002900555.1 Thermoplasmata archaeon M9B2D
TCACTATTGTTAAGGAAACGTTAGGCAAAGATGCCGATAAAGTAATTAGTAAAATCGAGACTGCTCCTGATACAAAGGAGGCGATGGAGGAAGTACTCAATAATTGTAAGAAAATCGTAAAATTAATGATAGATGAAAAAAAAGCCGAAGAGTTAATAAGGAAATGCAACGAACTTTTTCGATAGTAATGAATTATACTTGATATAAACTTTGTAGCATTTTCAAAAGGAGAGCGCCAATGACAATTAGAGTAAAGTTGATAGGAACATTGATGATGTTGATTTTTGTTTCATTGATTGTTGGTGTTCTTGCCTTTTTTGGAATCTATCAACTGAGTATCTATATTACCGAGATATCCCAAAAAGATGTTCCGGCAACATGGGTCGCCGACTCGATCTCTGTCGACTTATCCGTAATGCGGCAATATGAGAAAGAATTCTTGCTCTACTCCGAAATCCATGACACGGAAAAACAGAGGGAGTTTAATAGAAAAATATTTGATACATTTGAACGTCTGGGTAAGAACCTTACCAACTTCAAAGAAAATTTTGTCGCTCCTGATAACGAAGCGAAATTGAATGAGATTGCCGAGACCGAGAAGCAGCTCGCCGTTACTGCCGAATCCTTTGTCAAGGTTTCTACGTTGCTACTCGAAGGAAGAACCTTTAATGAAGTGCAGCGTGAATATGCTGCTTATGACAAGAACGTCTCTGATCTGCTTCCACAGGTCGAAAAAGTAAAACAGGACATTCTTCTCGAGGTCGAGAATGTCAGTCAGAAAGCTGCAAAGGTACAGAAAAGACTTTTCATGATCGTTCCGGCTGTTTCGCTCGTTATCATTGTTATAGGAATGATTGTCGGTATTGTCGTTTCCAACAGGATCACCTCTTCACTCAATATTCTTATGAGAGGTATTCGGGCAATGGGTAAGGGAAATGTGAACGTTACTGTTGATGTGAAGCCCGGCGACGAACTGGGCCAGATCGCAGCTACGTTTAACGATACCATGGTGAAGTTGAGAGAATATATCCAGACAGATGAAGAAAGAAAGCAAACTCAGGAAAATGTCATTAAATTCCTTGAGGTTGTCGGCATTGCGTCCGATGGTGACCTGACTACCAAAGCACCTGTTACTGCGGACGTGTTCGGTTCTCTTGCTGATGCTTACAATATGATGCTTGATGGACTTATTGACATCCTTTTCGACGTCAGAAAATCCGCTGAAATGGTTGGAAAAACGAGTCATTACATGATGGAAATCTTTGAGCGGATGAGTGAGGGATCGGAAATACAGATGGTCGAAGTCAAGAAAGCTTCCGAAGCTGTTGACGAGACGTCGCATGCTACAATGCAGATCGGTGAAAAATCTGAAACGGCCCAACAGGTTGCTGTAAGGATGTCAGAGGCCGCCAATAAAGGTGGTCGGTTTGTTGTTCAAACTATAGAGGGAATGCATCTGATTCGAGTAACGGTTCAGGCGATCAATAAAAGGATGAAGACCTTGGCTGAAAAACTTCTTGAGATAGGAAGTATATCGAATCTTATCGGTGATATTGCCGCTCGGACGAATCTTCTTGCCATGAATGCATCCATAGAGGCCGCGAGAGCCGGTGAGCAAGGGAAAGGCTTTGTTGTTATAGCTGAGGAGATCCGAACCCTTGCAGACAGGGCAACGGGCGGATCAAAAGATATAGCAGGTATTATTAAGGCAATCCAGACTGAGGCAGGCGAAGTAACCTCATCGCTGGAAGAAGAGACGAAACATGTTGAAACGCAAACAAAGATTGCTACCGATACTGGTCTCGCCTTCAGGGATATTGATGCGTCTGTTAATGAGTCAAACAAAATAATTTCGGATATCTTTAATTTTTCTCAAGAGCAGAGAGAAATGACACATAAGGTTGTTCTTGCAATGGAAGAGGTCAACAAAATATCACTGCAGATGCTGAAGTTCATTAAAGACTCCAAATCAATGACCGATACTCTTTCAACTACGTCAATGAAGCTCCAGAACTCTGTTTCGAGATTTAAATTGCCAGAACGTGAAGATATCGAGAGCGAAGACTCTGCTGTCGAAAAAGAGACGGTTTAAGACCGCGAATGAAGT
>MUGD01000081.1 GCA_002900555.1 Thermoplasmata archaeon M9B2D
AAAAATCTCTACCATTCCCATCAGGACAAAACCATAGATCACTTTGCCAACATAAACAGCCCAAGCAGGAATTGGTGCAGTAGCAAGACCACGTAATGTCCCCGTTTCTGACTCAGACAGGAAAATGGGGGCAAAGCCAAACATCCCCATGAAAAAAATAATGACCCATAGCATTGCGCTGCCTACATCTACAGGTATAGCTCCTTGCGAAACCAATGCAAAAGAATATGCGAGGACTGCAATAAGGGCAAAGAGAAACATCGAGAATGCCTCAAACTTCTTGCGTAACTGAATGATAATGTCTTTCTTTGCGATTGCCATTGCTGCACCTAGACCTGACGTCATCATATCACCTCAGAGACTCTGATCAAACTCGGAAATTGGACCATGATTAACCACTACTCCTTTCCTGAGAGTGACAAATTCATCACACAAATTTGCTCCAAGGAGTAAATTGTGTGTCGTCACGATTGTTGTTCTTGTGTTTCTATTTTCATTAAGATAGTCCCAGAAATCATCAGTCGTATCTTTGTCCAATCCACTAAATGGCTCATCAAGCAGCAGCAGTTTAGGATTGTGAATCAAGCTTCTAACAATATCTAGTCTCTTCTTAAGTCCCGTTGACAGATTCTTTACAGGTTCCTCAAGCCAGGTTTTGATGGCAAAACGCTGAGATAATTCATCAACTTGAGTCTGAAAGAAGTTAGCTTGCAATCCATAGAGCTTTGAATAGAATTGGAGATTTTCAATTCCAGATAATTCTTCATACAAAAGAGGTTTATCACCAACTAGGCCAAGATGCTTCTTCACTTCTTCGGGTTCTTCTTGCGGATCATATCCCATAACAGAGATTGTTCCTTTATGAGGGCGTAGCAGTGTTGAAATTATTCGCATTAGTGTTGTTTTTCCTGCTCCATTAGCTCCAAAAAGTCCTTGAATCCCATTCTCAGAAAAATCAAGTGATATGTCTTTTAATGCAACTCTATAACCGTATCTTCGAGTGAGATTTTTAACAACGACTGCTTTCGCCGACATCTACATCATTCTCTGTTTTGTGTCCCACTGACTATCTTTTTAGTCTGTCTACCTTATTTGGAATTGTCAGATGTGTATTAGTGAAATGTCTTTCTTCCCATAAGTTCAATCTACGTACGAAACCTAAACCAAATCCATCAAACTAACGAATAGATCCTCTATGTTGAGGACCTTAATATCAACACCTCGTTTTTTGACAGCATCAAGAAAGTTCAGTTTGCAAAATACACATGATGATACAATTGTTGTAGCTCCTGTTTCAAGCGCCTGGTTCAGCCTTCTCTCTGCAACATTAATCGCATTTTCTCCAAAACCTGCTTTGAAGCCTCCTCCAGCTCCACAACATACTGAATTCTGTCTATTTCGCTCCATTTCTACCAATTTAATTCCGGGAATGCTCCTCAATACTTCTCTCGGCGCTTCGAATACTCCCACATGGCGACCAAGATGACAAGGATCATGATATGTTACAGTTTCAGGGTAACTTCCTTTCCAGTTAAGTTCTCCTTTCCTCTGTTTTAATGCTAGAAACTGCGTAAGGTGTTGTGTAGAAAATGGTAGAATACCATGTCGTTCTCGATAGAACTTGGGCCAATCTAGGGTGGTCGTTCTATAGCATCCTGAACAAGAGAAAATAACGTGCTCAATACCTCGCGCCTGTATCTGTTCGACATTGTGGACTATGAACTTCTCAGTCTCTAATGTCCCGAGTAGCTCTTTTTCTCCATTCTCAGATTCCTCATAAACTGGTCTTGTTACTTGTCCCGTTCTTATCAATGGGCTACAGCAACAATATTCATCTGCACCAAGGATTTGCGGCTCAATATCGAAGTAATTCAACATGCGCAAAGTCGCATCTGCTATCTCAGGTCTCTTGTAGGATGCTGTGCACCCAACAAAATAACCCCACTTGGAATCAGTTGAAATTCTTGTGTCTGGTTTAACCCAATTGCCCCGATCAAGTTTATTTTCTCCAAACACATTCTTATGCATATACGCCATGTCTCCCATGACGTGGAGTTTTCCATATGGTCCCTTTCCAAGTTGCACAAGTTTCTTGCGCACATTCTCAATGATCCTGACGTATGGGACCTTGACTGGGCATCGCTCAACACACTGTTCACATGTACTGCAGGCGTACACTGCTTTTACAAAACTCTCATCAACTGGCAGATTCTTTTCTACGTATGACCTTAGTAGTCGAAGTCTGCCACCGGCGAAGAATGCCTCTGAATGAAACTCTTCGTAGCTAGTACAGGTCCATCGACAGGTCGAACAATTACTGCACAAGACTATTTGATCTGGGTCAACATCAAGTTCTGGTGTAAAGAATCTCTTCATCTAGATTTTTCCCTCCTGATAGGAAACAGGAATTTGCAGGATGTTCTTTCCCCTCCGAAGGACGACCTGTAGTCTTCTGAAATATCCATTCATGGTGAACATCAAGTTCAATCGAGTATATGACATATTACAGTGCGTCAGTTTGTCGGGATTCATTATCCCCTTTGGATCCCAATTCTTGCGAAGTTCTTTGAACCGCTTGTAATCCAGCGGTTGATATTTCTTAAGGTAGACAGTATTCTGAAGTCCATATGTATAGAGCTTTCCACCATGTCTGTACATCATCTTAACCAGTCTATGTAGCATAGCCTTTCCAGACATGAAATGCATCCAATGCCGATGGTCTGAGGGTGCGAAGACACAGAACCTGGCCATCCCGGATCCGCCAAGGACTAAGTAGAAACAGGAGTTAATCCGATAGCCGTGTGCAATTCTATACATCTTTCTCACCACTTGCTCAACCTGTGATAAATCAATCCAAAAATTCTGCATTGAAAGGGTTGGAACCTCTAGCTTGAGTTTCATCTCCACAATGAACCTGTCTTCCCAGTTTTTCTGGTAGTAAGACTTGTCCATCTCTCGAGCTCCAGCTGTTTCGAATATTCCCCTCGCTGTTTTGACTGATTCCTCAACTTCATCTACCTTCCCGCTGTAAGTTACGAGTACAAAGAACAAGCCCCTTGAATCTGTAGGAAGGCCGCCCTGAATGCGCCATTCATATTCAAGATCCGTCAATCTCAGATAGATGGGTTGGTTCTTGGTTTTGCTTAGTCGCGTTACAGCATCGATTGCCTTTTCAAGTGTCTTAAAGGAAAACATAAGCCCTTCAATAGCCTCAGGGATTGGGATGGTTCTTAGTTTCATCGAGGTCACGACCCCTGCAATCCCGGCTGTGCCATAGAAGGCCTCCATGTCATCTCCGGTGACAGTAGCTATTGTGCCATCTGGTTTCACAACTTCCATTTCTAGTATATTTTTGAGCATTGATCCATACTTTGGAGTGCCGATACCGGCCTTGCCACCTATCGATAACCATCCAGCAAGTGTGGAAGCCACTGCGCTCTGCGGCGCTACTGGAAGTGTGAATCCTTGCTTTCTAAGCTCGTTGTCTAAGATCTCCCAGACCGCTCCTGATCCGACTTTGACCCATTCCTCATTTTTATTGACTTCAATTATTCCATCCATTACTTTAGTATCTAATATAATTCCGCCTCTTGTCGGGCTTGCTGAACCATAGTAACATGTACCCCCTCCCCTTGGAACTACAGGAACATGATGCTTTGATGCGTATTTTAAGATAGATGCTACATCTTCACTCGAACTTGGCCATGCTACATAGTCTGCCAGCCACTTCTTTTTCCATCTATAATGATAATATGGAATCCCTGTTGTATCTCCACTCGCAGACAAACGTTCTGCGGTAAGATTACTAATCCAAGGAACACTGGTTAAATCGTCGATTGGTTCAGTTGACTCCATTTTCAATTCACCTCTAAGCAATATATTGAATGTAACCCATAACAAAAACGATAGTCCAACATGCCGCAGCTACTATTCCTGGAATTTTCGTTCTTATTCCAGAGATTCCGGTAAGGAATGCACCGATACCAGCTAGGTAGCCAATCACTCCGAGAGATATATGTATAAGATGAAAGATATCAGCTCCCCCGACACTAAGAATAACGCCGGTGGTAGGTATTATTGCAACAATATTGATTGTAGTTAACAATAACGCTAGGCCTGCGCACATACCGTGTACAAATGTGTATTTCTCCTTGGAAACGAAGTATAACCCTGTACCAAGATAAAGGAGAAGCAATGCAGGGAGACCAAGATATATAGTCATATGAAAGTTGTCGACTTGCAACATCTGAAATTGATTAGTAATTACGTCTATAGTCATTCAGTTATCTCCTGATGTAATCTATTTGTTGTTGGTGAAAACTCTGGAAGTAGAGAGTTGATTTTGCGATGCATATTTTCGAAAGGACTACTGGAGCTGGCAATCTTAATCAAAGCATTCTCTACGGTAGAAGCTGGATTGAGTACCCTGCTGACTGAGGAACTCGAATGTTCCATCATGATGGTCAGACTTCGGTCACCTCCTGTATTGGTTGATTCTTTCTTCAATGGAAAATCCTTCTTCCTAGTCTTAGGAATGGTGTACCTATTGAAAGCACTACTGAGATAGGTAATAAATTGGCAAACTCCGATACAGCAAAGCCAGCGAACAATCCCACAATAAACCAAATCAGAAAACTCGTAGGGTCATTCACAAAAATCCAAGGAACGTAAGCTTGTATTATCGAAGGCACAATTATACCAGCCAACCAAATAACAATTGGTGCAACAATCCCAGCGATGAGCATAATGAGTACATTCAATCGCGTACTAAGAACCAATGGTCCAGCAAAGACTTTGTGAGAGTTCAAGTATCCCTTTTTATCGGTTTTCCGTTTCAAATCCGACATCTTTGCGTAGTTCTCTTTCCCATAGAAGCTTCTGGAATGAGCGGCATTCCACATACCAATTGAGTAAGCTCTACCGCCGTGCTTCAGTCCAAGATTGATGACATCAAGTGAACGATACCATCCCATCAAGAATGAAATCCTGCGGCGTTCATCATCAGGGAACCATGTAAGAACTGCTACTTCCCCTCGATCAGTTATCGCTCCTTCAAGTGCGAAATTTTCATTTCTAAAGTGCTTGTTCATATGGTTGAGGTAACCATCTAAATTCTCTAGCGGCACATAAACCTCAGAGGGTGCCAGACTGGGACCGAGACGTTTTATTCTCATAGGGTAAAAACGTTCACTCCATTCATGTTCTGAAACTTCCTTTGATTCTACAGAGCCACTATATCTGCTCACAATATGCTTGAGCTTCTCGATTTCAGTTTCTATCTCATCATCAGTTCCTTCGAACGCGCACGAGATAATGAATCCTCCCATAGTTGGTGGAGCTTGATTCACTTCCTTGAGCATATCATAGAATTTGTCAGTAATGAAATGCAGGTAGAATGGTCTGGTCGCTTCTAAGATGTCCTGAAGCGCTCCAACCATTAGGTTTTGGCTTCGAAATGATGATGTTGTAGGCTTAATGTGTCTCAGTGGTATTATTTTCAATACGACTTTGGTGATGATTCCGAGTGCGCCATTACTACCTACAAAAAGTTGAGTTGAATCAGTGTCATAGACAGCATTATCGCTAAGGTCAGTGAAGAAGCTATCGTCACCCCTAAAGAAATGGCCTTTTGTTTCTATTTTGAAATGTTCTTCAGAAGTGTCTTTTGTTCGAATTACTTCACCATCAGGAAGAACAACCTCAAGATCTACAACCTGCTCAGCTATGCCGCCATACTTTGTACTTCCAATACCACTACCACCAGCTGCAACCCATCCGCCAACAGTGCTTGAAGGCGCGCTGGACGGATAAGCAGCAACAGTCAAACCTTCATCTTCAAGTTCTTCTATTAATTTCCCCCAGATTATCCCTGATCCTACTTCAACTGTCATATTGCTTTTGTCAATGTGATGCACCTCATTTAACCTGGTCATCTCAACGACAACTCCGCCCCTGGCAGGCAAAGCCCCTCCATATCCACTTGTCCCGTGTCCTCTAGGAACGATTGGAAGGTTATGCTGTTTGCAATATTTCAAGAGATTTGATACAACCTCAGTAGTTGTTGGTTGAGCCACTGCTTCAGCATTAGGATTTAATACATCATTGACAATACCTGGTAGTGCTGCAATATCATGCGAGTAGAGACTTGTCATAAACATCTCTGAGGAGAAATAATCTTCACCTACTATGTCCGCCAGATTCCGAATATCTTTCTTCGCGATCATTTATAATACCACCTAGAGACCTAATGCTTCAACAACGATTTGGGATAGATCTTTGAATTTCATTTGCGAACCACGATTTTCTATTCCATCATTTAGTGACATAGTGCACGATGGGCATTCACTTGATAACAAGGAAGCTCCTGTTTTTTCAGCCTCTTCAATCCGTCTAGCTGAAATTCTCACCGATGCAACCGGATATGTTCCTTTTAGTAATCCTCCGCCTCCGCAGCAACGTGCTTTATTTCGGTTATGTTTCATCTCTTTTAGCTTAAGACCTGGTATGGAATTAAGGACTTCACGTGCAGGATTGTAGATATTTTGATGTCTACCTAGTTCACAGGGATCGTGCCAAGCTACTTCATGTTCGTATTTTTTATCGAATTTGATTTTATCTTCTTTTAGCAGTCTAAGAACGAACTCTGAGAACGGGAGGAACTCGAGACCCTCGACTGCCTCTTTACCAAGGAGGTGTGGATACTCCTCCGAAAAAGCTCTGTGACATCCTGGGCAGTTGAATACAACAGTCTTAACGCCCAGATTCTTGAGAGCTTTTATGTTGTGAAGGGCTAGTTCTCTGCCCTTTTCAAAACCACCTGCAACAAAGTAGGGATTTCCACAGCAAAATTCATCATCACCTAGGATTGTAAAATCAACTCCTGCTGCAGTCATGACTTTTATCGTGTTTTCACCCATGTGGGCTAGAGTTCCCTTGAATGAAATGTTACATCCCGCAAAATACGCAACTTCTGCTTGGATGCCAATCTTATCTTCTACAAGATCATCAACCATGTCAGTCCAGAGCGTCCTATCAGCTTGGTCCATCTCCATTATGTTTTGTGTCTGCTGAATAGAATCATCAATGTAATTTACTATCTCAGGCCATTGATTGAGATTGCCAATCTCTTGCCTTGTAAGTTGCCAAAATCGCAGAAGAGGGATATTGGTCTGACAGATTTCCTGGCAAGCTCCACATAAGGTACAATTGAATATTCTGGCTGCGAAATCATGAGGAATTGGTTTATTCTCTTTAATGAGCGACCTCAGCTGGAATAATTTTCCTCTAGGTGACTGTGAGTCCCATAATGTATCGAGATATGCAGGACACACAAAAGTACAGAAACCGCATCTTGCGCATACTGTTGGCTCAATATCAAGACCCTCAATTTTGAGAGGTTCGTACGGTTTTGTCATTATGGAATCTCCTTATCATGGCCACGGCAATCCCAACCAATCAAGGACGGGTGATAGGATGGACTCTCCATAGACTGCAATACCTCCAAGAGCAGCTATGATTATCATCAAGACGCCTCCAACTATTACAAGAATACCATAGGCGAGGCTGGATGATCTCCCAACCCACACGCGATCTCCAAGCCTTGCTCTGACGACCATCAAGAAGAGGTAAATCTCAACTGATACGATAGACCAGAGTATTTTGAATCGCATTAGTGAAGACGCTTCGAGAACTGAAAGGGGATATTCTGGTTCCATGAAGCCTGTTATCATACCTGCAATCAACCCAATGAAACCAATGATACTGCCGATGAATATGTACACATCAATATAATGGAATAAACGAGCAAGCCGTGTTCCAGGTGTTTGAATATTATCTCGGAACAAGAAACGGAGTATCAGACTAATGAGAGCTACTGCTGCAGCTGTAGCCAAGATTCCGGTATGAAAGTGTACAAAGACTGGATGTAGTGCCATTCATATCACCTATTCAATTTCTCCTTTTGAAAACAGTGAAACCAAGGATTAGAAGGATCACGCCTGTGGAAACTGGTAGTGCTATTATCATTATTCTCCATATCTCCAGAAGCTCGCTTGTATTATCAGGAGGCGGTGTGTATGTAGTTACGGTTTGGCCTGTTACGTTAACTACAATGTCCAATGATGTTGATAGTTGACCACCGGCAGCAGTCCATACACGAATTGTTAGATTTCCTGGCGACAACGGCGTGAATGTTATTGCTGCTGAGATTGCTCCTGCAGCACCATCTGCATCGTTCGTTGAATCGTCTTCTACCGCCCTAGTAGATACTTCAAATGCCGAGTTATTAGCCCACGCACTTAGAACTGTTATCCATTTTGCGCCGTTTCCTGCATCTATATCAAGGACAAAGGCTTCTCCAGTAGTCGCGTTCAGACTTGTCGAGTTAGATGCAAGAGTAAGTGTTCCTTGCGTTATATGGCAACTCCCACACTCATTTACATCATCAGCGCCTGAGTAACCCGGAAGAGCTATAACTGAGCCAGCTGCAGCAATGAACACGAAAAGCAAGAAGGCAAATGTAGCGATAAGCTTTATCTTTTGGTTGCGTTTCATTCTGTTGACGTCCTTTTTTGGTTTCATTATGTACCTTTACCTAGTTGGAGTACCTTAGTCAAGTTTCATTTTGGAACATATGTCTCATATTTTAGCATATTGGTCAAACCTTATTCTTGGATATCCTTTGAAACCTCTTTATGTAAATCCACAACTAGGATTGGGGATGCAGACTACAATGTTTA
>MUGD01000334.1 GCA_002900555.1 Thermoplasmata archaeon M9B2D
GGCCCAGGTATCCGTCCAACCACGAAAATGTGTCATCCAGTACGGGATGTCGACATAAATACCATCGATACCGGTTTCAGCAATCTTTCTAACCTGTTCCATATAAATGTTACGCCATTCGGTAGCATACGGTGATATCCAGACATCTTCATCTCCCTCGCCAATCCAGAAGGCAGTACCACCACCAAACACGGCCGGACGTTCATCGATATCACGTTGTACCCAGTCCGGATGATCTTTAAAAAATGTATGTTCTTTATTATCCGCATCATTAGTGATACATTCCAGTCCTGCAATATATACAAACGCATAATTATTAATTTCATGAGCCCGACTCGCCATTATTTTCAGGGCTTCCAGTTTTTCAGTGGGATCCAGGAAACTGCCATAACGACCCGGAGGATCATTATCAACTTCAATCCCAAACAGATAGGTTTCTTGTGCATCCTTGATGTTTCTTTCAATATTTGCTTTATTGACGCCATGGCCGGAAGTACGAATATAATGAGTCCAGTTTTGATCCACCTGTTTCTTACTTTGCATTTCATTTTTCTGAGTGCAGGCAAACAGAAAAATGAACGTACAAAATATAATGAGCTGTTTCATAAAACCCTCCCTTTTAAAATAAGTGTAGCTAAAAATTAACCACAGAGTTGGTATTTTTAAGTATCAATTTTATCGTCTATTGTATCGTAACATTGTTACCTTACAAAAGATATAAAATGGAGATTTGACATGACACAACTATCATACCACTCTAAAGATTATGAGACCTTTATCGGTCTCGATGTTGATAAAAACAGTTTTTCCTTTACTGTTCAAGATAATTTTCAGAATAGAAAATCAAAAAAAATGCCATCTAATCCTGAACATTTGTATAATTACATAAACAATCATTTTGATCACAATAAAGTCATTTGTGCCTACGAAGCAGGGCCAACAGGTTTCCATCTTTATGATTATCTTTGCAAGCAAGATATCGTGTGTTTAATTACCTCTCCATCTTCTATCCCTACGGCACGAAATGAAACAGTTAAAAATAACCGAATTGATTCTGTAAAAATCGCAGATTATCTTATGTCTGGTAAATTAAAACCAATTCGAGTCCCTCAAGGCGCCTATCGCGAATTGCGTGATCTGGTTAAAATATATGAAAACTACACCACAGATCGTAAAGTAGCCCGGCAACGAATCAAGGCTTTGCTGTTATACTCGAACCTCTATCCTCTTCTCAAAGATTCGGATGCGGGTTGGTCCTCTAATTATATTAAAGAACTTAAAAACATTGAGTGTTCATTTGCAGTCCGTCAAAGACTGGATATGCTCATTGAAGATCTTGAGTATGCGCGTAAGAAACTATTATCGGTTCACCGTACACTCAAATTATTCTGTATTGAAAATGACCAGATCAATCAATATATGCAATATCTACAATCGATTCCCGGTATTGGTTTCACTATTGCCATAATGTTTCTTGGTAAAATTGGTGATCCTAAAGATCTACAAAATCCAAGAGAATTAGCTGCTTTTGTTGGTCTTACTCCAAGAGAAAATTCAACCGGTGATTCTGTTAACAGAGGACCGATTACCCACTTGGGTGATAAAACACTTCGTTACTTACTGGTTGAAGCAGCCTGGGTGGCGATAAGAAAAGATACCCTATTAGCTCAGTTTTATCATAGAATAAAAAATAAAAATCATCCCAAAGCAGCTGCCAGAATAGCGATCACGGCTGTGGCACGTAAGTTAACTCAGATCATTTATCGTGTTTTAAAAGATGAAAGAAACTATATACAGCATTAATAATAAAAGTACCGGTAGTTCTTTGAAGTCTGGAACGTTTTCTTTTGAGACGCCTCGATCTGTGTTAGAATTATGATTCGAACAGAGTAAGAGACTCAAAAGAATAACACGAAAAACCAATGAGTGTGATCCCAATATAAAATTTATCAGGGATGCCACGTATAACAGTAAGTTACAGTTCCAAAGTTCTTCCTAAACAAGGATCGAATGATGACATAATTTTCAAAGATCAAATAAAATTGATACTTAACATAACAGTATACAAAGAAAAGTCTGGTGGGGGTAGAAAACCG
>MUGD01000335.1 GCA_002900555.1 Thermoplasmata archaeon M9B2D
GATCAAAGACGGAACAATCTGGATGGTGTCCACGAAAGCCTCGTTTTCCTTCATTGATGTTGTTTTTTTTGTTTTTATCTTCCGTTAGAAATCTTGTCTTTAACCAATTAGTGCGAAGAGCAATCAAGGCACCAAGTATGCATAGAAATACAAACAAACCTGCAACAACTATCTTTTCTTCCGATGGTACCGCTGGAGGAAGTTCTGGTGCTTGAAAGATAACAGTGATTAGAAATACTGCCCCGAGAGCAGAAAGACCAAGATAGAACATGACGCGTTTTGTCTGGTTCAAATTAATCTCCTGAATTTCTCAAGGACAAACTGTCCGGCCATATGTCGGTACAAGGTCCGTTTCAACTTGTTTTTTGAAAAAATCCCAGAGATATTCTTTGTCACTGACCCATAAAACATTTTGTAACATCGCCATAGCTCTTCCTGAACCTCTTTTTTTGTCAATGATTCGGTGGGCATGATCGCATGCGCCATATCATAATTCGAGTAATTCGTATCCTCGATCCAACCGTTTTTCTTTGCATTCTCATAATAGATGGTCCCGGGAAGTGGTGTCAGTGCTGTAAAAATCGCAATATCTGGGGCAAGATCCATACAGTACTCTCGGAGTCCTTCGATTGACTCATGCGTGTCTCTGCGTGCGCCAATCACAAACATCGCGTGAGAAAAAATATTATGGTCCCGTAATGTTTTCATGGTGGTATACGCATCTGATGTTTTGGTCCCCTTCTTATATTCGTTTAAGATCTCCTCAGAATCGTTTTCCACACCAACCATAATCCAATAGGTACCAACCTGTCGAAGTTTCCCAACAAGGTCCGGATGAGTTGCGATATCATCGGTTCGCGCCTGGAAAAACAGCATGATGTCCTCCGTATATGATTTCTTTTTTAATTCCTCGTACAGCTGTCTGCCTCGTACGCCCAGTCGCATATGGTCATCTGCCAACCAGAGAAACTCACCTCCGTATGTGTCATGGAGAAATTCGATTTCATTAGCAATCCGTTTCGCTGATTTGGTCCGCCACTGGCCTCCCCAATGATTCCATTGTGTGCAAAAAGAACACTGATGGTTGCACCCACGTGCTCCTTCCAGAACCATATACCTAGTGTTTCTCCCGGCCATCATCGTGAAATGATAGTGCTTGAGGTTCTCCTCAACAAGATGATACGCAGGATACGGCAGCGTATCAAGATTTTCGATCAAGGGACGTGGCGGGTTATGAATAACGTTTTCGTTTTTTCGGTAGGAAATCCCGTTCACCCTACTGATTTTTCCTTTCCTCTGCAGGGTTTTTATTAGATCAACAACAGTCAGCTCCCCTTCGCCACGCACGATATAGTCAATCTCTGGATACATGTGCAATGATTCATCTGGGGTAAATGAAAAATGAATACCACCTACGATTGTAACGATGTTTTCATTTACTTTTTTCGCGATCTCACAGGTTCTTGCAACAGTGTAGGCATTGGTCGTATAACCCGAAGTAAGCACTATTGATGGGTTTTCTGATCGGATGTACCGTTCAAGACCATCCCAGTTTAGACCGTCCGTTTGACAATCAACGATGTCGATGTCAACTCCTGGAAGCTCCCGTTCAACATATGCTGCAAGGATAAGCAAGGTTGAGGGTGGGGCGAGGTACTCCCCCATAACAAACCAGAAGTTCCGTGGTGGTTCAACAAACAACAGTGACGTGTTCATTAGCCTCACGTAAGTAACGTGATATTCCTACAAATAAATTATTGTTTCCATACTCCCTTGATGTCTAAGTAACATACGTCTGCCAATAGATGTAGAAGAACAATAACCACCTCGACGCAATAAAGGTTTTTTCATAGTGTAGGATCTTTGGGTGTCTCCTCCTCTGAGAACGTATCGATGATCCACTGTTTCATCTCATCTCGTATCCGTTGGAATTCGCGATAACTCGTCGGATCCTCAAACCTTCGATGTATCAGGATTTTCCCTGGAAAAAACGGGCATGTCCGCTTTGCATGATCACAGACTGTTACTACATAGTCAAAGACGATGTCTTGGAATTCATTGATGCTTTTTGACTGATGTGCTGAAATATCG
>MUGD01000336.1 GCA_002900555.1 Thermoplasmata archaeon M9B2D
AACAACTATATGTCTTTAGACCAACAAGGAGTTAAATAATGGCAAGAGAAGTTATTTCAACAGGTAACGAACTTTCTTCAAGAGCTGCCATTGATGCCGGTGCACGTTTTTTCGGTGGGTATCCAATTACACCATCGTCTGAAGTTATGCACGAAGCATCTGACCTGCTTCCAAAAGTAGGCGGTAAGTTCATTCAGATGGAAGATGAGATCGGTGGTATCTCGGTAGCACTTGGTGCGTCTATGACTGGTGTTAAGTCGTATACAGCTACATCAGGCCCAGGTATCTCGCTTAAAGCTGAGCAGATCGGTCTTGCGTTTATCGCAGAGATCCCATTGGTCATCATCAACGTTATGCGTGGTGGCCCGTCGACTGGTCTTCCGACACGTGTATCTCAGGCAGATATCGGTCAGGCGCAGTACCCGACTCACGGTGACTACGCTTCAATCACACTATGTGCAGGTTCATTGACTGAGTGTTATACAGAGACTGTACGTGCGTTCAACCTTGCTGAGAAGTACATGACTCCGGTATTTATGCTCTTGGATGAGACAATCGGTCACATGCACGGTAAAGCGATTCTTCCGGATCTTGAAGAGGTAGAAGCCAGCATTGTTAACCGTGCTACATTTGACGGTCCGGTCGAAGAGTACAAACCATACGCAGCAGAGATGAACAAGCCGGCGGTTCTTAACCCGATGTTCAAAGGGTACCGTTTCCACGTTACAGGTCTTCACCATGGTGACAACGGTTTCCCGACTGAAGATGCAGAGCAGTGTGAGTTCAATATCGAGCGTTTGACCGGTAAGATCAATACGGTTCACCTTGAAAACGACGGTCTTGACGATCTTCCGGATTACGAAGAGGTCGATATGGAAGATGCAGAAGTATGTATCATCGCATACGGTTCGATCGCACTTGGTGCGTATGAAGCAGTCAAAAAGCTTCGTGCAGAAGGTATCAAAGCGGGTCTTTTCCGCCCGATCATGTTGTGGCCAAGCCCGATCAAAAGACTTGAAGAAGTCGGTGAGCGTTTCAAAGACAAGATCATGGTTACTGAGCTCAACATGGGTCAGTACTCAAAAGAGATCGAGCGTGTTATCAAGCGTAACGACTTCACAAAACTACTAAAAGCCAACGGGCGTCCAATCGCACCTGCAGAAATGGTAGCAAAAGTTAAGGAGATGATGTAATGGCATTTAATTATGATCAGTATTTACGTGTAGACAAGATGCCAACACTATGGTGTTGGGGTTGTGGTGACGGTGTTATCCTTAAAGCGACTATCCGTGCAATCCAGAAGTGCGGTTGGGACATGGATGACGTCTGTGTTGTATCCGGTATCGGATGTTCGGGACGTTTCAGTTCATACATCAACTGTAACACTATCCACACGACTCACGGTCGTACGGTAGCATACGCAACAGGTGTAAAACTTGCGAACCCGACAAAACATGTCATTGTTGTTGCGGGTGACGGTGACGGCCTTGCGATCGGTGGTAACCACACTATCCACGGCTGCCGTCGTAACATTGATTTGAACTTCATTCTTATCAATAACTTTATTTACGGTCTTACAAACTCTCAGATCTCGCCTACAACACCTCAGGGTATGTGGTGTGTATCTGCGAAAAACGGTAACATCGACCCAACGTTTGACGCATGTGCGCTTGCAATCGGTGCCGGTGCTTCTTTCGTTGCGCGTGAGACGATGCTTGACCCTAAAAAACTTGAAAAGATTCTTGTCAAAGGGTTCCAGCACAAAGGTTTCTCGTTCTTCGACATCATGTCTAACTGTCACATCAACCTTGGCCGTAAAAACAAAATGGCCTCTGCAATGCAGAACCTTGAGTGGATCGACAGCATTACGACACCATTGAAAAAATGGGAAGCACTCTCTGATGAAGAGAAGCTGAATAAATTCCCTACCGGTGTTCTGCGCCAGGTAGAGCAGGCTGAGTACTGTGACCTTTATGACGAAGTCATCAAAGCGGCACAAGGTGAGAGAAAAGCAATCACTCAAGACGACTTTGAGAAAAAGATCTAAGGAAGCATTATGAGAAATACTTTACGTTTTACGGGT
>MUGD01000337.1 GCA_002900555.1 Thermoplasmata archaeon M9B2D
TTCCAATACCTTTAGGTACAATACCATTTCCAATGGTGTTTATGGAATCTACCTTGAATCTCTCTGTAATTTTAATAATTTTATCAAAAATAATATAGTAAATACTGATGTTGGTGTTCTATCAGAAACCTGTCAACTCAATATGTTTAAAAGAAATAATTTCATAAACAATAGTGTGCATGCATATTTTGAATATGTCTTTCCTTTCAATATTTTCCCTAACTTCTGGCGGAGGAATTATTGGGATGATTGGGATGGAAGTACTCCTAAGAGTATTGAAGGGAAACTGATTATTCCCCATATTTCTATGGATCCTGATAATCCGATTCCTGATACAGTGAAACCCTGGACGAATTTTGATTGGCGTCCTGCACAAGAACCTTATGACATCCCGGGAACCTGATACTAGGGAAGAATTTAGCGAGCCCCGGTTTCTTTCACGATGGGTTTAAATATATGACATGAATTATCATATCATAAGGAGGAATGAAAAAAGTATGAAGAAATGGATATTTTGTGTCCTTATTTGCATGCTGATGATGGTAACCTCTATTGTCCCTATATCGGCTACAAGTTTGAAAAAGACATCTCAATCGTTAAACATGGGAAATATCTTGTATGTTGGTGGTTCAGGTCCAGGCAACTATACGAAACCAGGCAACTATACGAAAATTCAGGATGCGATTAATAACGCAAATCAGGGGGATACTGTGTTTGTCTATGATGATTCCTCACCGTATTATGAGAACATCGTTATAGAAAAATCGATTTCTATCATAGGAGAAATGGCATCGACAACACAGATTCTTGGTGACGAAAGCCTCGATGGAGTGATTGTGAATATCTCCGCTGATGATGTGTATATCAGTGGTTTTACGATTCAACCATACAACGGAACTCCAGCGGGAATCATCGTCTGTAAAAAATATGTAAATCCTGATTATTGGAATACACCGATTATCCAGAATATAAATATTTTTAATAATATTATTAAAAATACGAGTTGGGCGGGTATCTTTGGAATCCGACTAAATAATGCAAACATCTCTGGGAATGATATCAATCATTGTTCTTGTGGCATTCAGTTCTTTATTTCATCGAATAATACGATAACAAACAATAGAATTGCTGATTGCACGGGAAGTGGGATTAATATCGATGGTGCATGGAGCCCGTATAGGTTACGGAATTTTCTTAATCCTCTTTCAGAGAACAATCTAATCTCTCGAAACATTGTCCTGTCGAATCGATGGGGGATTCAGCTGAATGGAGGGGTGGTGAACACGATTATAACTCAAAACAATATCAGTGCCAACCATGGGATGTTTCCAGGACACGATGGAATTGGGATTGATATTTACCAGGCATCAAAAACTCAGATTACCAACAACAATATTATTGACAATTCCCAAAACGCGTGTTTCACAACCATCTTAATCTTCCGGTATCCTCAGTTCGTTCTCAACACCTGGGATGGTAATTATTGGGGTGAATCAAGTAATACCCCTTTACGAATCACTGGAACATTTTGGTTTATGCCATTCCCTCGTCTGCCCGTTGATATCTGTTTTCCAAACTTTTCGTTAACACAATGGGAGGTTCCATGGATGGCGTTTGATAAACACCCTGCACAAGAACCCTACGACATCCCAGGAACATAATACTAGGTAAGAATCCATCTCTTCCCTGTCTCTCTCGCGATGAGTTTAAATACATGGTATGAATTATCATATCATAAGGAGGAATGAAAAAAGCATGAAGAAAACATTATTTTGTGTTCTTGTTTGTATGCTGTTGATTCTAACTGTACTTCCTGTATCGGCAACAACAATCCAAAAATCTACCCTATTCCTTGATAGGGGTGTTGGCACAATATGGAACTATAAAAGTAGGGTTGATATCCCGTCACCAGATGGAAACAAGTATCGGTGTATCATGTTCTGTGACGACCACGAACAGACGGTACAATGGATATCCCTTATCAATGAATCAGGGTTTGAAAAAGCATGGCAAAAAAAATTCGTTGAACTAACAATACTTTTCTGTATTCCTGGAACCGTATTGTTTTTTGGATTAGCTGATTTTCGAAATTGGTATGTCGAATTATTCGTCAAAACACAATATAAAGACGGATTTTTGAATTTCTTGAATACCTATGATACCGAAAATGGTTCTGGGATGATTACCTATGTATGGTTGTCAGACGCATCAAACAGACTTGTTGATTTCAAGTCACAACCTGACAATACATGGTTGGAAAACAGCTGGATTCTTGATACTAGTGGTGCATACATACCCAACCCAGAACTCTGGATTAAAAATAATTTTTTATGGTATTTTGACTTTCCTTGGGATTAACATACCATACCAACCACCTCTTCCTTTCTTTTCTTGAGCTCTCCCTGCCATTCACCTGAAAAACCTATTATAGGAGAACAGCATTATAAAATATGAATAGGGGTAGGAAAGGTATGAGAAAGAAATCTCTGATTGGAATCCTTATTTGTATGCTATGTATCGCCAATGTATCAGTAGTTCTTGGAAACAATACCCGTGAAGTTCCTCAAGGAGAGAATACTGGAAAGGGACCTAAT
>MUGD01000338.1 GCA_002900555.1 Thermoplasmata archaeon M9B2D
CCCATAACAAACCAGAAGTTCCGTGGTGGTTCAACAAACAACAGTGACGTGTTCATTAGCCTCACGTAAGTAACGTGATATTCCTACAAATAAATTATTGTTTCCGTACTCCCTCGATGTCTAAGTAACATACGTCTGCCAATAGATGTAGAAGAACAATAACCACCTCGACACAATAAAGGTTTTTTCATAGTGTAGCATCTTTGGGTGTCTCCTCCTCTGAGAACGTATCGATGATCCACTGTTTCATCTCATCTCGTATCCGTTGGAATTCGTGATAACTCGTCGGCTCCTCAAACCTTCGATGTATCAGGATTTTCCCTGGAAAAAACGGGCATGTCCGCTTTGCATGATCACAGACTGTTACTACATAGTCAAAGACGATGTCTTGGAATTCATTGATGCTTTTTGACTGATGTGCTGAAATATCGATGCCGATTTCCTTCATCACGGCTATAGCATCGGGGTCGACCACTGTCGGTTGCACCCCTGCGCTGTACACCTCATAGCGGTCATCAAATAATGTCCGCATCAGTCCTTCCGCCATCTGAGACCGCGCAGCATTATGGGTGCAGAGGAACAACACGGTTTTTTTACTCATGCTTACTTGATACCGGTAAAAGAGGTTTTTGATGTTTCTTCGCGATAGTCGATCTCCACACGTTCCCCTGTTACCATGTACACAATTTTTTCAGCCATTTTACACGCATGGTCCCCACACCGCTCAAGATACCGAGCAATAATAATATAATATGTACATCGGGTGATAACAGAGGGGTCTTCCATCATGTAACTAAGGCATTCTCGGAAGATAGAATATCGTAACTCATCAACGGTTGTTTCCCTATCGATAAAATCCTTGAATTTTGAGATATCACCGGTCTCAAAAGCGTACAATGCGTCGTTGATCATACCGGTCACCAGGTCAGCCATATGCGGCAGACTGACCAGTTTCTTCACATGACCGTTCTTTTCAAACTCTGATACCAACTTTGCAATATCTTTCCCATACCTTCCTATCCTGTTAAGATACGTAATCATCTTAAGAATACAGGCGATCTCCCGGAGATCCCGCGCCATCGGCTGGTACAGAGCGATTAACCGTAGTGCTTTTTCCTCGATTTGATCATCCATATCTGCCAGTTGGACTTTATTTGAAATCACCCATTGCGCTTTCTGTGTATCTATGTCTTTTAACGCCTCAACAGATTTTGAAAGCATGTCTTTTGCCAGATGCCCCATTGTGTCAATTTCTTTTTTTGCTTGGTTTAATTCAACATGGAATTTTTCAACCATTGTATTTCACCTCATCCAAATCTCCCGGTTATGTAGTTCTCGGTGAGTTCCTCTTTTGGATTCTCAAATATTTGTTTTGTTGGTCCAAATTCAATGAGTTTCCCAAGATACATGTAGGCAGTAAAGTCACTTACCCGTGCAGCCTGCTGCATGTTATGGGTGACGATAATGACTGTGTATTTCTTTTTGAGCTCAAGCATCAGATCCTCAATTTTCGCAGTCGCAATCGGATCAAGAGAAGAGCAGGGTTCATCCATTAAAATAATCTCCGGTTCAATAGCAAGTGACCGTGCAATACAGAGCCGCTGTTGTTGACCACCGGAAAGACCCAAGGCAGACTCATGTAATCTGTCAAAAACCTCATCCCATAATGCCGCAATCTTTAGGCTTTTTTCAACGATTGTATCAAGCTCTTTTTTATTGTTGTTGCCTTGAACACGAGGCCCATAGGCGATGTTTTCATAGATGCTTTTCGGGAATGGGTTTGGTTTTTGGAACACCATGCCGATTTTTTTCCGAATTTCAACAGCATCGGCGTCGGCATGATAAATGTCGTGTCCATCAAACAGGATATTTCCTGTTATCTTACATTTATCAATCACGTCATTCATCCGGTTGAAACATCGAATCAGAGTTGATTTTCCGCAGCCTGATGGGCCGATTAAAGCAGTTATCTTGTTGGCAAGGACACTCATGTTAATATTAAATAACGCTTGTTTCTCTCCATACCAAAGGTTTAAATCGACTGTTTTTATGATTTCTTCTTC
>MUGD01000082.1 GCA_002900555.1 Thermoplasmata archaeon M9B2D
CGATATCATCAGACTAAGCATGAACCTCAAACGACAGGCCAAGAAAGGGAAACGGATCGAACATCTGAAAGGAAAAACCCTTGGGATGATCTTTGAGAAACCCAGCACCAGGACACGGGTTTCTTTTGAGACCGGTATGACCCTACTTGGTGGTCATGCCATCTTCCTTTCCACAAGCGACATCCAACTCGGACGAGGGGAAAGCATTCAGGATACCGCACTGGTGCTCTCCCGCTACGTTGACATGATCATGTATCGTGCGAAAAGCAACGATGCGATGAAAGAGCTTGCGAAACATGCGACCGTACCAGTCATTAACGGGCTTGATAACAAAGAACACCCCTGTCAAGTGATCACCGACCTGATGACCATCCAAGAACACAAAAAAACACTTGCGGGACTACAGTTCGTGTACATCGGTGACGGGAACAACAACATGGCACATTCCTATCTGCTTGGCTGTGGAATCGCTGGGATGAACATCCGCATTGTGTCGCCAAAGCACTATTGGCCACCGACCACCTATGTTGATGAGGCGAAAAGACTGGGGGGTACCGTAGAAATCACTGATAACCTTAAAGGTTCAACCAATGGTGCTGATGTCATCGCAACAGACACCTGGGTGTCTATGGGCGATGAAGCGGAAAAAGAAAAACGCATCAAAGAGTTCAAAGGATACACGGTTGACGAGACACTGATGGGTGCAGCAAAACCAGATGCTATTTTCCTTCACTGTCTGCCCGCATACTATGGCTATGAGGTGACAAAGGAAGTCGCACATGGACCGCAATCCGTGATTTTCGATGAGGCAGAGAACAGGATGTGGGCACAGATCGGGATTATGGTTGCGCTTTACCGGTTCATGTTCCCGTAGGTGACCAGAATTTCACTTGCTACGGTCCAGGCAGGCAGCATCTCCGAGTACAACGAGAAGACCGCAGTGGTGATTGTTTTCATATCGGTATGAAACGAACCAGAAGGAAACCCACCGATAATACAGAGAAAATCGTGTGTTTTCTGCTGTACCATCTGACTGAAGTACGTCTCAAGTCTCACCGGTGTACCTTCCTTTGAGAACGCGATGACTATGTCTGCCTCGTGTTGCTTGATGATTTGAGAAAGGGAGAGGTTTTCTGTTAAAGATAGCAGCGGATGAGAGCGGTCAGGCACGACATGGTTCTGAAAAAGCTGCTCCAGAAGGCCAAGGAATCGTTCGTAGTTTCTCATAATCCGTGTCTGTGGATTAACAGTAATAACCATATCGTTTCTGGTATGAATCAGAACCCGTAACTGACCTTTTTTATTGACGATGGACTCCAGGGCAGTCAGTAAAAAGAGATGGGTGATATCCGGGCGTCCCCGACGTCGCCCTTCTGGAAGATGTGTCATGGCAGCATGGTCATAGTTCGAATCAAGAAGAATCTGACTTGGTGGTTTTCCCCTCTGCTTGGCATGGGCTAGTACGGCGGGATGACGGCACAGCTCAGCTGGCATCAGTTCAAGCTCAGATTCGGCCAGCATCAGCGTCAACATATCCATGCCTCAACTAAGGATTTCTTCCAGCTGATTCTTCTTTATCGCATAGCGTATCTCTTGTGCAATCCGCTGACCAGTGGAAAGGTTCGGTTGTATCAACTCTGAGTAGGCAGAGCCGGCAATATATGGGTTGGTGCCTGCGACGATGCGAGCAGAAATCTCAAAGACTTTAAACTCCAGGTCCTCCGTGACCACCGTCTCAAGGCAGAATGGTCCGATGATGCCGCCGAAGAGCTCAAGGGATTTTTCCACAACTGCTTCTCCCATCTTAAAGACCTGCGGCAGCAGTGATTCCCGCATGACGATCGGGATGTTTCCTGTGACGACAAACGTCGGATGAATCCCTAGCTCCTCAAGCTCCGCGATAGATCCAAGTCGTTGCACTTCATCAATCGTTGTCTCATCACGGCGGTCCATGGAGAGTAACTGCAGACTTCCCTTGGTTAGTTTATACGCATTGTCCTGAATTGGGGAGTAGAAATAATGCAGATAATACCTAGTTCCCATCACGAACTCTTGGATTGTGTATGGCTTATCATGTTTCACTCGTTTGGAGAACTCCGCGAATGTTTTTGCAATAAAAAATCCTTTTCCTCCTTTTGCACCATGATATTTGACGATCACAGGTTTTTCGATGTTCCTTGGGTCTTTTATCTCCTTTGGCATGGTAATGCCAGCGCCCTCAAGCCAGACCCGCTCCTTCTCACGGTCCGACTCCCACATCAGCACATGCCGGTTGCCAAAGGTTGGTATTTGCAGGTTAAGGAAATTCTTCGGGCCAAGATACTCGACAAATGATCCATGGGGGATTACAACCACATTTTTTTGTCGTAACTCCTCTACATATTTTGCGATATCCTTGTAGTTCTCAACGATAAAAAATTCATCAGGCTTTCCCAGGGGAAACGCATCATAGAATTTCTTTATCTCGCCAACGGAGATTCCCAGTGTCTTAAACCCTTCTTTTCTAGCGCCATGAAATATCTGAAGACTCGAATGTGAACAGACGGTCGCAACGGTGAGGTTTTTTGTATCATATGTAGACAGTAGTTCTTTGATATGCACTTCAGTCATATCTCATCTGACTCCCAAGACGAGGATAACGCAGCGCCTTGTTTTATCAGTTTCGATGAAAAAAAGAATGCAAGGCAACGATGATCGTTAGAACCGTTTTTTTGTATCCCGCAGACCTTCGACGATTTCTTTGCCAAAATCAGTGAGACGATACAACTTAATGTCCTTATGTTTGCCTCCCTCGATCTGTTCGACAAGATTCAGACTCATCAAGGATTCATCATCCCGATAGCGTGAATTCATCCCGCGAATCGCTCCAATCACATTGGTCGGCGTGGTCTTGACGTTGTATGCAATCTCAGATGTGTAACTGCCACTTGGGCTTATCTCAAACAGGTAATCTGCGATCTTCTTCCGCACGCTACTTCTCCGAAGCGACCTGATAATAAGAGGCTTTAACATCTCTGGAGAAATAACTGCTTTCTCTCCATCCAGCATCCCATTCCACGTAGCGGGATTGGAATTGCGTTTCCCATTAATAAATTAATCGGTTCATGGTTCCTTATGCAGAACATCTCTGTCGAATGAAACGAAACAGATAAATGCTTGTTTTTGTTTACCGGGTAGTAGGATGGGATACGCATGTCGATCAAAAAAGAACTCCTAAATGAATTGACAGAACATCAGCTCAAGCAACTAGCAGAAGCAAAAGGCATCACCTTTAAACTCAACAACGTCCAAAAGAAATACTATCAGAACTGGGCTGAAAAAGACAAACTTGTGGATTTGATGACAACGAACAGCCAAATCACTGTACCTGAAATAGAGAAATTCATCCAGCAAAAGAAATATTAAACAATCACCGACTAGTGTTTACGTTTATTTTTTTACAATACTTTTGGATGAGACAGCGACTGCAGAACGGTGAAACCGGTACGCAGATTGTCTGTCCAAATCTCACAAACAAATCGTTGAAATCGTCCCAATATTTTTCTGGCAGAATTTTTTTAAGAGCGTGTTCTGTTTCTTCCGGGGTCTTGGTTTTGATCCACCCAAGTCTGTTTGGGATCCGATGACAGTGGGTATCGATTGGGAGATATCCATGCTTTTTATGACCGTAGACCATGACGATGTTTGCAGTTTTTCTTCCGACGCCTTTGAGGGCGAGTAGATCCTCAAGGGAATCGGGTACTTCACCGTTATACTTCTCAAGAAGTGTTTTGGATATCTCCTTTATTCTTTTTGCTTTGGTTTTATAGAATCCGACAGGGTAAATCAAGGCTTCTAGCTGCTGATTTGGAAGCAGAAGGATCTTCGCAGGAGTATTATATGTGGTAAGCAATCGCCGTGATGCTTGTTCGGTTACCTCATCTTTGGTTCGAAGGCTGAGAAGACAGGAGATAAGCGTAACAAACGCAGTATCTGGTATCTTGTGTTTTTTCCGTGATACGACTGGTTGTTCATACGGACGCATCTGTTGTTTTATTGATGAAAAGATTTCATCGAGGAACGGAATGGATTGTGCCATAGACCCCCCTAAAACAAACCTCGGTTAAAAAGACATTCTTTTGATGGTATTCGAAAAAAAGGAGAAAAAAAAGAGGATTAGCGACGTTTTTTTAGCAGAATGAACGCCACGCCACAGGCTACAAGAACTGCCAAAACTTCGAATCCAGGGGTGCTTGGTTGTGATTCGCTTCCATCATCAGTTTCATCGGTTCCATCATCGCTAGTCCCATCATCGGTATCATCATCACCAGTATCACCAATGAATTTATCGTTTGGAGCCCAATCTCCCCACCATTCGTTCATTTGATCTCCAAATGTCGTGGTGTATTCAACAGCATATCCCCAGAGTTCTACCTTGGATGTATCACCAAGGACATCGAGGACAACACTAAGGGCATCTGCGGAAACGGTGACATTTTGTTCTGAAGTAAAATTCATTCCTTTCATACCAAAAGCGGCACCTTCTCCGTTTACATATGACACCATATACACAGTATCAGTGCTATTGTACCACATATAGTAACCAACTTTTTCAGATGTCTGAATAGAACCATAGACTTTCAGAGTTAACGTTATTTTATCATCGTTAATCGCATAGGAGATTTCTTTGATATCAATATCGGGTTTATCCGCAATATTTGTTCTCCATGACCATACAGTCCCTGTTTGGGACCAATGATAGACGTCACCAGCCCCATCGGTGATTTGTTCTGCTGATGCACTAAAACAAAAACACATCAGTACACATATTCCTATCGCTACTGCATTTCTTACTTTCATGTGAAAATTCCTCTTGAAGTGCGAATAAGACATTCTTTTTTAAAGATATCGGAAAAGTAACAGTAAAAAATTCACCATCGTCATATCACCTATTTAACAATAAATAAAAAATGTTATTTTCTTTGATTTTTTCCAATTGGGATAGGATTGGATATCTACTCTATCTCTTCTGCCTTCTTTTTTGATCGGCGCTGCATTTCGATGACATCGTGTTCTTTTAACACGTTCCGATTGACAAGTTTCATCATAAGAATCTCATTGTGTTCCAAAAGAAAGATAAGCTTCTTTGTATGCTGCTCTACTTGTTCCGATTGCTTTGTGATTTCTTCTTCTCGTTTTTGAAGCAATTGTAAAGTTTGGTTGATCTTCTCGGTTTTGTTTGTCGTTAGCTCTTTGAGCACCTCTGAGAGTCGTTGCGAAACCTCTTCGATTTGTTTTTTTAATACTGATTCGTTTTCTTTCCTAATGTCCGAAATTGTCTGATTTTTGAATTCTTGGATGTCCTGAAGTTTTTTTATGACTTCTTTGTACTCGCCGACCTTCTCCTGCAACAGACGAATCTTTGAATCCTCCATCGCCAACATTTGTTCAATCTGATTGCATTTATCAGTAAATTCAGCAATCTTCATTTGCATGTATCCTTCCTTCATACTGAGCCATCCTTGCTAAGGATGATGGAATAAGGAGGTGTATTATTTAATATATTTCTTTTCCTTTTTTATTGTTAGAAGAATGTAACAGTGTATTTTTACTTTTTTTAAAAAAAAAAAGCGCTTGGGAGAAATTTAACAGCCCATTTTACCGGGAAAAAAACTGTTTAATAGTTGAAACAAAAGGAAAAACACAAAGATTATAGTCTTCTTTTTCTTTCAATGATTGAATGATTAAAATCATTTATCCTACCGTTGAAGAAATTCAGTATAATAATACGATAGCTATTGAAATGTTTCGAAGAAGCAAACATGATCAAGCGAAAACAATTAGTGTTTCATTCATAAAAAAAGTACTTGATACAGTAAGATTAACTCCTGGAGATATATATGATAAAGCCGCCCTAATGCTTCTTGAATTGACTCGAATACATGCTTTTGAGAGTGGTAATAAAAGAACTGCTTTTCTTTCGACAAAAAAATTTGTCATTATCAATGGAGAGCGCTTCAGAATTCCGGATAGAGAAAGTAATGTGAAAGTAATGATTGGAATAAGAGAAAAATATTATACTCCAAAGGAAATTAAAGAGTGGATCAAGCATGGCAAAATCAAAACATTTAGAAGATAACATTTCGGAAGAAACAAGAAAAAAGATTGCTGAGGAAGAATTTAGAGAAATCGTTAAAATTGCTCAAGGCCATAAGAGAACTTTGCGAGCTTTAGCTAAACATTAAATTCTTATATTACAATCTAGGAGATTGAATATGATTCAATCTTTGTAGAATATAGTAAATTTCTAGAACAACTATAAAAAAGTACGTCGGGGAGGAGATTTGACAGTCCATTTTACCGGTAAAAACCATAAAGAAAAGGATACTCCGATTTGCTTCCAATGTGGAGGGGAAAAAATGAGTCCTTGGTTTACTATTCTTTTAAATGTGAAGAGATTTGTTTGGTGTGTTCTATTTTTTAATATATTCTTTTAGAGCTCTTTTTGATGAGTACCAGACTTGTTCGAGTTTGACGGCATCGAGTTTCCCCTGCCTGGCTCTTAAGCTAAGGTATTCTTGTGAGTAGGGTGATTGTTGTGCGAGTTCTTTCAGAGGAATAAGATGTTCCTCATCGATAAATACAGAGAGGTATAGTTGTAATGATTCATTCATAGCTTTTGAGATAAACTCAGTAAAAGGTGATAAATTTCCTTTGTCTGCTTGACGAAGTGCATGATAGTAGATTTTTCGTTGCTCTTTTTTGAGGACAACAGGAGGATATCCTTGCTGCATAAAAAATAGGTTCATCGCTAATCTTGCAACTCTGCCGTTTCCATCGAAAAACGGGTGGATCCAGACCAGTTGATAATGGATGAATGCTGCTTTTTTAAGTGGATGAAACTGGAGTTTTTTAATGGTATGAATATAATCGTCCATAAGAGGAATGATTTTTGTGTAACTTGGTGGAGTGATTGATGATCCCGTGATTCTGACATTTCCTGTTCGATATTTTCCAGCGTCTTTTAACAAGCCTTTGGTAACGATTTCATGAATTTGTTGAATGTTCTCCTGGGAGAATGGTTTTTTTTGTTGAACGAGTTGTACGATGAAATCGAATGCGTCTGCATCATTTCGTGCTTCGATATGGTCTTTTAATGGCTTTCCTCCGATGGTTATTCCTTCTTCTAAAACCAGTTTTGTTTCTTGTAATGTCAAGGTGTTTCCTTCGATGGCATCTGAGTGATATGTATGTCGAATTCTTAGATCTTCGAGGAGTCTTTGTGCAGCATCTTTTGGGAGTGGTCTGAGACTGTCTAGTCGTCGTTTTTTTTCATTTATGTTTCTTAATAATGATTCACTGATGATAATATCGGTATCGGCACTATTCATGTTTTACCGATATGTAGTAGTAGCTATATATCGGTATCGGTTAAATTTTTAAATATCCGATATTCATAACAAACTGTCCAGACTTTTTCCCTTGTTTAACATACAGAAAATCTTAATCAATTTTTTATCAATGGTCAACATTACTTTTAAAAAAAGGAAATAAAAGTACGCTGGGTAGGAGATTTGATAGCCCGTTTTACCGGTAAAAATAGGAATGTACTATTCATTATAGGTAATATAAAAACAAGAAGAATTTTGCACAGAAAATTTTATTCTATACGCCCATATCCAAGTTCTCTTTTTAGTAAATCAATAACCCTTACTTCTTGTTTTATAATGACGTAAATAATTCGATAATCACCAACACGTAAACGATATTTTTTCGGATGTGTATCTTTAAGTAATTTAATATCACACTTTGATCGAGAGGTGAATGGATTCTCTTTGAGTTCTCCTAAAGATCTTTTTATTTGATTACGCAAAGTGTTTGGCAGTTGTTGGTATTTATGCTGAAATGTCCGTGAAACGAGAACAATATAGGGCATTTTCGTCACAGCTCATCAAGTGGAATAAATTCATCCTGAGCGAGAATCTTATTCCATTCATCATCAAGCTTTTTCCATGCAAATCTTCGTAATAATTTTTTTATAATAGTATCGTATGTTTCACCTTTTGTCCCGAGTTGTTGTAAAGCCTGTTTTGTTTCCGGGGTAATTGAAATTGTCGTATTTGCCATAATATCAATAATTATTATAATGATTATAGTATTTATGATTTTCGACTAATTCAAAATTTTATATATGCTAGGTCAATGAATGTACGCTGGGGAGGAGATTTGAACTCCTGAGGTGTTGTCACCAGCGGTTTTCGAGACCGCCGCCGTGGACCGAGCTTGGCTACCCCAGCACAGATGTAAGGAGAATCGGTCAAAAGGTTAATTTAAGGGTTTTTTATATGAGTATCGGTCCTATGAAGGTAAAAATCACACGGGTACCGCAAGATACCACAACAGTCGTTGACGTCGAGAAAGGAGAAACCGTTAAGAATCTGCTGAAACGATTGCAGCTTCGCTCTGATGCTGTGATAGTGGTGCGAGATTCCCGTCCAATCCCTGAGGATGACACCTTGGA
>MUGD01000339.1 GCA_002900555.1 Thermoplasmata archaeon M9B2D
GGGAAGGCTTTTAAGCCCTCTTGAGAAGATAGGTGTCCCGGTGAAGGAATTTTTCGAAACAATGGCTTCTGCGGTCAGAGCCCTTCCCCTGATAAGGAAGAGGATTGGCGAAGAGTATGGTCAAAGGATGTCAGGGATGGAGAGAACAACGGTTACTGAGCGCATTCGGTTAGTATTTGGGTTCATGTTACCTGTGTTCATCGAAAGCATTAAAAATCCCGAATCTATACTTGGTGACTCAAAAACGAATACAGGAAATAATAGCGTGAATGGACCGTACGGCGGAGACAGGAAAAGCATGGATGAAGCGAATGGGTGATACTATTGATCTTCTTTTGAAGAATGGTTTCATATATGATGGGAGCGGAGATGCCCCCTTTCGTGGCAATGTAGGTATAAAAGGGGACAGAATCGTTCTCTCAGGAAGTGAAACAGCAGAAAGTGAAGTGGTTATCGATGTCGATGGTCTTTGCGTCTCCCCCGGGTTTGTGGATACTCACGGGCATTCAGAGTTCAATATTATAGCAGCTCCCGAATGCGAGTCGAAAGTCCTTCAGGGTGTAGCCACGGAGATAAACGGCAATTGCGGCTTGTCAGCAGGCCCTTTGTTGAATGATGCAAAAATAAGAAGAGAGGCTGACTTTATTGAGGCGGGAATCCCCTATCGCTGGAATTCTTTGAAAGAATACTTTGTATATCTCAATGAACGTTATCCGGTGATCAATTATGCTACATTGAGCGGGCAGGGAAATATCAGGGCATCGGTGATGGGATATGACAGGAGGGAACCCGACAGCGGTGAGCTGGAGCAGATGCGAGCGCTTCTCAGGAACGACATTATTGAGGGATCACTCGGTTGTTCCACTGGTTTAATTTATCCGCCGGGAGTTTTTACTGAAACGAGTGAGTTGGTAGAACTCCTGAAGAATATCGGTATAAATGGGCAGCTTATCTATGCTACCCACATGAGGTCGGAGGGTGACAGGCTTATCGAATCAATTCAGGAAACGATCAGGGTGGGCCGGGAAGCGAACTGGAGCGTTCATATTTCTCATCTCAAAACGGGAGGAAATCAGAACTGGCATAAGATAGATGAAGCCATTGAGGCAATAGAGAACAGTTCGAGGAAGGGGATCCGTATAACATTTGATAGGTATCCATATACTGCTTCTGCTACCGATCTCGATACCGTGTTACCCTCATGGATGTATGAGGGAGGAAACGAGGCCGAATGCGAGCGGCTCCGCACCCCTTCAACCCGCAGGATTTTGGTGAATTATTTGCGTGAACAGTATGGTGCAAATGATCTATATAGATCAATAATGATCTCTACGGTTACTCTTGAGAAAAACCATTGGATGGAAGGGAAAACGGTTGATCAGATAGCACATGTTCTGAGCAGGAATCCAGAAGAGGTAATACTCGATCTTCTCCTAGAGGAAAAGGTACGAGTAGGTGCCATATTTGAATCAATGAGCGAAGACAACCTCCGGCTATTTCTGAGTCATCCACTTTGTATGGTGGGATCGGATAGTGCTGTGAGAAATTTTAAGGGTGTTACAGCAATAGGTAAGCCGCATCCCCGTGCATTTGGAACATTTCCTCGTTATCTTGGCAAGTATATAATTGAAGAGGGCCTTTTATCACTTGAAGAAGCCATCAGAAGGATTACATCATTTCCGGCGGAGACCTTTGGTATAGTTGATCGTGGGCGCATAAGAGCAGGATTCTTCGCCGATCTGGTTGTTTTTGATCCAATGTCCGTTAGGGACAATGCTACATATCAAGAACCGTTCATGAAACCGGACGGTATCCACCATGTGATCATTAACGGAAAAGTTGCTGTTATGGCAGGCGAGGCTGTACATGGAATCAGATCGGGTAGGATATTGAAAAGAGAAGGACGAATGTAAAGATTACGGCTGGCGGCAGGCGTGAGGGATTATTTAGTCCCAATTGATGATACGATAATAATGCTCGAAAAGGACTGGATTTCTTTTCTGGTCAATCTCATCGTGGAACGCTATTCCAAGGAAGTTCAG
>MUGD01000340.1 GCA_002900555.1 Thermoplasmata archaeon M9B2D
ATGGCAGGAATACCTGGATGATAGTATTATAAAAAGATGTCCATTTTTAAGTAAAAAATTAAAAAATGGGACTCGCCGATGTCGGATATATTATACAAGACCGATTGTTTGCAGAAACTACCTAGTGTCCATCCATAAATGCTAATTATTTGAAATAAAAGAGCAAAAACGCATATTAAGGTCGACAATTTCTTCGTAATATGGTAGTATTGAAAGTGTAACTTATTGATATAACAACCAAAACGAAGAAAGGAGTCACCGATAAATGCGTAAAAAAAGTCGAATACAGATGTCTTTTATGATGCCTGCCGTTGATCATCTGCATGCTGAGGAATTGGATGCTGCCAGTCGCATACTGGATAGAAATCCAATTGTAAATGAAATGGCCTTCAATGATCTTACTCACAATGTGAGTAATACTGGTACCGGAGCCTGCGGAATGACTGCAGAACAGGTTGTCCGTGCTGCTGTCATAAAGCAAGCGGAAGGGTACAGTTATCAAGGGCTTGCCTTTCATATTATTGATTCCACAACCTACAGAAGGTTCTGTCGCATAGGCATTAATGATAAAGGGTTTGGTAAATCGGCGCTGTGTAATAATATCAAAGCGCTTTCGCCCGAAACATGGGAGGCTATCAATCGCGTTCTTATTGGAGAAGCAAAGGACAAGGGTGTTGAAAAGGGACGAGAGGTTCGGGCGGACTGTACAGTTGTTTCTTCTCATATCCATGATCCTACAGATTCAAGTCTTCTTTGGGACTCTGTTCGAGTCCTCACCCGAATACTCATAAAGGCCAGGGGCCTGTTTCCTGGTATAGATATTCAGGTGAATGATCATACAAAAAGGGCCAAGAGAAGGATGTTAGGTGTTATGAACGCTAAAAAAGAAAAGGCCCGTAAAAAACAATACTTGGATCTCCTCAAGGTAACCCGTAAGACAGTCGGTTACTCAGAAAAAGCAGTGTCCCAACTTGAAGGCTGCCTGACAGAAACCTCCCTTCTGATACACTCCGCACAGAATATTGCTAATGAATTGAAGAGATACATAGAATTGGCAAAGCGAGTCATAGATCAGACTGAACGCAGGATTATCCATGATGAATCCGTTCCTGCTTCCGAAAAGGTTGTTTCTATCTTTGAACCGCATACTGACATTATTGTTAAGGATAATCGAGAGACATATTACGGTCATAAAGTATGTTTGACTGGTGGGTCATCCAACCTCATTCTTGACTGTGTGATTGAAGAAGGCAACCCTGCTGACTCTTCTTTGACTGAGAAGATGTTGGATCGACAAAAGGACATTTATGGCCGTTATCCTCTCAAAGTTGCTCTGGATGGAGGATTTGCTTCAGCCGATAATCTGAAATATGCTCAGAGTAAAGGCATAAAAGATGTTTGTTTCGCCAAAGGGCGTGGTCTCGAAGTTGAAGACATGTGTCGTAGTCAATGGGTGTACAAGCGTCTTCGTAGATTTCGTGCTGGTATCGAATCCGGTATTTCATGGCTTAAAAGGTGCTTTGGGCTCACTTGTTGTACGTGGAAAACATTTCGTTCTTTTAAATGCTATGTTTGGTCATCCATAGTCTCAGCAAATTTACTGACATTGGCCAGGAAAGAAATCGGCTAAGGGCAACTTTTGATTATTTCAGTTTTTTCCATGTTTTGTAAGCCATGGGATACGTCTGTCTTGAATTCTACCCCAAAAGACATAATCGATAGAAAAAAGCATATCTATTGTTTTTGAATTGTCAGTCATCAATTGAATGGCATTCACTTTTGGGCTATTTTGATAATTTTACCCATTTATGG
Organism: Thermoplasmata archaeon M9B2D; assembly: GCA_002900555.1. The sequence continues at coordinate 1,813 of MUGD01000340.1, forward strand.
ATGGACACTAACTAAGAAATTGGTTAAAGGAAAAATCTATTACTACGCTCGCGAATGTCAGCGTGTTAATGGCAACCCCAAAATAACCTGGCAAAAATACCTTGGTAAGGCTGAAGACATTATTCATGCAGTTGAAAATAAAGATAAATTAACACTACCAGACGAAGTTATCGTTTCTAACTTTGGAGCCGTCGCTGCCCTTTACGATCTAGCAAAACGCTGGGATATG
>MUGD01000008.1 GCA_002900555.1 Thermoplasmata archaeon M9B2D
GCTGGTTTTATCGTTGGAGACAACGGCGTGATTCTTCACACCACCACTGGTGGTTGGACGAATAGACCACCGGAAATCCCAGTGGCACCAGACGGACCGACAGAAGGGAAAACAGATGTCGAATACGAGTTTACCGCGTCCACCACCGATCCGGAAGAAGATGACATTTTCTACTGGTTCGACTGGGGAGATGAAACCAACAGTGGATGGCTTGGCCCGTACGCATCTGGCGCCATTGTCACCGCTACGCACACATGGACGACTGCAGGAATCTTTGACATTCAGGTGAAGGCAAAAGATAGCGAAGAGCTGGAAAGCGACTGGTCAGAGCCGCATACGATCCTAATCGAAACGACACCCTTACTTGAGATACTAGACATACAAGGGGGACTGGGACGAATCCTGGTAACAATAAAAAACACAGGGTCCATCGATGTGACTAATGTGACGTGGACCATATCGCTAGACGGAGGCTTCATGCTACTTGGCAAAGAAACAACAGGGCGGGTCCCTGTATTGAACACAACGATGACAACAGAGATTCAATCCAAGTTCATTATCGGTATCGGCAAACCCCTGGTTACCGTCCGACTTGAGGTAGATGGTTCCACGTTTGAAATGACAAAAACCGCATCAGTACTCTTGTTCTTTGTGACAATCAACTAACGAACAGCTGCAAGCGTCTACTATACCCCTATTAAAAAAAAACAAACGACAAAACAAACGAGGGGTTGAATCGGAAAAAAGCACATGGTATTCCCATTAATGTTGTTGCTGAACAAGTGATTAGCGACTACAATAACGAGATTGAATATCTAAGGAATACAAGAAGAAAATCTTCCAGTAATGATAATTTTTCTAATGCTGATTTCTTAGATTTAAATCTCAACATAAAAAAGATATGGGCCTGTCCGAATTTGAATCGGAGTCTCTAGCTCCCAAAGCTAAAAGGATGGACCAAGCTACCCTACAGGCCCCGAGGCATAGACGGTGTAACATCATATCATATTTAAAAATATTCTTGGAAACAGAAGCGTCGACATGCGTTATCCTTGCGTAAAGCTGATTTTCTCCATCTATTGTTTTAACGTCCAGTATCTCTAGGTTTCTGATGAATTTCCTCGAATCTTATACGTTTCTGTCTATTTTAACCCCCACAGGGTATAATTTTATATACGTGTTCTGTGTTAATTTATCAAATGGAGGAATCTATTGTGAAAAAAACAGTCATTTGTTTTTGTGCATGTATGCTGTTGATTCTTGGTACTGCGCAATTTCCCGTTGGAGGATCAATCAGTCAACCCCTCATACAAACACCAACTGAAAGTGCCACTGATGGGTATCTTGATGTGACCTTCACCGCTGATGAATATACTATGACGTATCTAGCTGATGGGTCGTTAGAAATCCACATGTCAGACTATGGAAATCTGCTTATTCCTAAACATTCAATGCTTCCAACAAAAACATTCTTTATTGGTCTGCCACCGGGATGCATCGCTACATCAACTGAGCTACTTTCGGAAAAAACGATAGAGCTCCCAGGAACATACACTCTACGAAACGCCCCCGTAATGGATAGTGATGACGACACACAAGATCCAAACGATGACACAGAATCCGAACCTGCCGAGGCATACCCACCGACCATTTACGAGTATCTCGGAATGAGCCAACTACGGAAATACTCACTGGCGATGATACGATTCTCTCCAATGACCTATATTCCTACGAGCGGGAGTCTCTTCCTACATGAACACATCACCATACGGATTTATTATACCGTTGTTGAAACACTCTCAGATGTCCTTCTATCAGACACAGCAATGGATGACATCGCTGCAGAGGTTATTTACAACTATGATTCCATCTGCACCTATTATACGGCAACTGAACCATTACGACAACCCTATGATTATGTGATAATCACCACAAGCTCTCTTGCGTCATCCGTAATGGGTTTTTTCACTTGGAAAACAACCATTGGCTACAATGTAAACATCGTGACATTGACCTGGATTCTTACAAACTACCCTGCGTCAGATACGCAAAAAAGCATACGAGATTTTTTGGTAGCAAACTACGCCTCTTGGGGGATTAAGTACGTCCTCATCGTTGGCACACATGCGTCAATTCCGATGCGGACCTGCTACCCTGACCCAACCAACCATAATAATGACGGCACGCATGACATACCAACCGATTACTACTATGCGGATCTTACAGGCAACTGGGATAGCGACGGTGATGGATTCTATGGTGAAAAAAATCAGGATAGTGTTGATTTCACACCAGAGGTCTTTGTTGGCCGGATACCATCTGACAGCTCATCTACCGTACCAAGCATCACCTTAAAGATACAACAATTTGAACAAAATGCATACACAGGGTGGAAGAAAAACGCCATGCTCCTTGGAGCGATATACAACTTTGCAAACGAGGATAACCTAGGAAACCCACGGCTCGATGGAGCAGAAGTCATGGAAAAATGCAGAACCAACCTCCTCTCTGGCTTCACCATAACAACAATGTATGAAAAACAAGGATACAGCCAATGCCCCTATACCTGCACGTATCCTTTGAATAATGCAAATATCATAACACAGTGGAGCGGTACAGCCGGATGGGGAATCGTAAACTGGGCTGCCCATGGTCTTTCTACATCAGCTAGTAGAAAAGTCTGGAACACGGATGACGGGGATGGAGTACCAGAGAATAACGGCGAAATCATCTGGCCAATTATGATACAAAACACCAATACTCCTGGATTTAACAACAATCAACCACCGATTGTGTTTGCAGCAAGCTGCTACGTCTCCCATCCAGAAACAACAAATAATCTTGGTGCGTCACTGCTCACCAATGGAGCAGCTGCTTTTATCGGAGCAGCACGAGTCTCCTATGCAAGTTCGTTTTGGACACAACCAAGCCATGGGGGACATGGAACAATCTGTTATGATTTCACCGATAGGATAGCAAATAAAAACGAAGACTGCGGCCATGCTCTTTACAACGCAAAACAATACGTATATAACACCTACCCCTGGAACCTCTGGCAGGATAACGCAAACATGTATAATTTCAACCTCTACGGTGATCCTGCAATGGCAATGAACCTCGCCCCAGGAAAACCTGGGCAGCCAACAGGACCAACCACGGGTATTACGGGGTTCTCGTACACATATTCAACTGTTGCAAGTGACCCAACAGCTGATAAATTACGATACGGTTGGGACTGGAACGGAGATGGAATTGTTGACCAGTGGGATGATAACAACGGCAACTACTATACCTCTGGAATACCAGTAAGCATCACACACGTATTTACCACTCAAGGAACGTTTAACATACAGGTGAAAGCAGAGGACATCTACGGCAAACAAGGTGCGTTCTCACCGCAGCTAACGGTTGTTATAACACAAAACCAACCGCCGACCAAACCATCCAAACCATCAGGACCGACATCTGGTACAGTCGGAACATCCTACACCTATAGCACCAACGCCTCAGATCCTGAGTCCTATACGGTCGCATACGGCTGGGACTGGGATGGTGACGGTACAGTTGACCAGTGGGATGATAACAACGGTAACTACTACCCCTCAGGTCAGACGATAAGCACGTCACATACCTGGAGTAGCAAAGGAACCTACACCATCAAAGTAAAGGCAAAGGACATCCATGGAAACGAAGGCACCTGGTCAGATCCATTACCTGTGACCATGCCGCTGTCGTACAAGACACCATTCATGAACCTCTTGGAAAAACTCTGCCAATGGTTTGAATATCGTTTCCCGCTGCTGTACAACCTGCTTGGGATTTAGCAACAATCTCTCCTCGTTAATGGACAGTTGACCTCTTCGCACAACACAATTAATAATTCTCCATAAAATGGAAGACTACGGCGAAGGCTACACGACCAATAAACAAAAATTTATGTACTGTTGCCTGTTCTTCCCATTTCATGGATTTTGATTATAAAAAACCGCATCATCTTGTCGCTTTACTCCTGTTGATAGGATCGTTAGCCTTGTTTGTCGCCTACCCTGTTCTTTCCCTATTCTATTCACCACAAATTCCATCCATATACACTGATTCCATGACGTCATTTCAACGGCTAACCATTGAGGTTTCCCTGCTTTTTACGCAACTGCTGTTGGTATTCATTGGCCTTATCGTTGTTCCAGTCCTCTGGTACACGCTTGTCAATCGACTCTCTCTAAAAGAGATGTTCGCAAGATTACAACTGAAAAAACAAGGATGGGACCGTGCGCTTCTCTGGGGGATCATCACAGTATTTTTCGCATTTGCCATGACCGTTATTATCGGTCTTGTCTATATGTATCTAACAAACATTGACACAAAGACCTTAAGCAACATCCCTGACCTTCAACAACTCTTCTCACTTCCATCCCTATACATCCTTGTAACGCTGCAGCCCTTCTGCGAGGAGTTCTTCTACCGAGGCTTCCTTTTTGAGAAAATCACAACAAGAGCTGGTCCCATCATTGGAATCGCTGTTACGTCCGTGCTCTTCGGAATGTCACATCTGTCCTACACCTATGCCTACGCTGCCATCACCTCGGCAGTCCTTGGGGTACTCCTGGCACTGGTCGTCTTGAAAACAAAAAACCTGTATTCAGCAATAGTTGCTCATGTTGTGATTAATATCACCAGTCTGACGTTATTTGTTTTCGGCACATCCTTTTGGGTTTAAACGTTAATTCTATAAATGCTAGATGTATCCCCTTTCCACAGAAAAAGGTGAAAAAACAATGCAAAAAGAACGAACGTTTGCGATGATCAAACCTGATGCGGTTCAACGCGGGTTTATAGGAGAAATCATTAGCCGATTTGAAAAAAAAGGGATTAAGATAGTGGCGATGAAACTGGTTGCTGTCGACAGGAACCTTGCAGAAAAACATTACGAGGTGCATAAAGGAAAACCATTTTTTGAGCCAACCGTGCATTACATCACCTCATCACCGGTGGTCGCCATGGTCCTTGAAGGTGTCAATGTCATCGAAATGGTTCGAGGTATGACCGGAGCAACCGATCCGCAGAAAGCAGCGATGGGTACGATCCGCGGTGACTTCGGGCAGTTCATCGGAAGGAACATCATCCACGCATCTGATGGGAAGGACACAGCGGCTTTTGAGATTAACCTTTGGTTCTCACCACAGGAAATCGCATCATACAGACGTATTGACGAGCAGTGGTTCACCGAATAAATAGAACTCTTACTCCCTCCTGTTTTTCTCCTGTTGACGAAATAGAAGTTTTTAAATAGAAGGAAAATGTTTCTTTTCTCCAATATATAAATGAAAAAACCCGTAGAGGAGAGTATGAAATATGGCAAAAGATATGATGGGTAAGGTAGCAATCTGGGCGTTTATCATAGGCACAGTGATTGCGTTACTAGTCGGCCTATGGCAAGCCTACACCATTGAAGAAAACCAACAACCGGTATTCACCACTGACATGGGTGGATGGATTGCTTGGATTTTGGCGATTCTAGGCGCCATTGTTGGGTTATTAGCGATGCTAGGCAAAGGAACAATCACAAAAGCAGAAGTACCAGCGTTTCTCATGGCTGGTGTTGCACTACTCGTCATGTACGCTGTGTTTCAAGGGTTTACTATTGACCCCTGGATTGGGTCTTTGTTCAGAGGGGTCTCCCAGAGCCTGGCGATATTTATTGCCCCTGCTGTCGGCATCCTTGCTATAAAAGCAATCTGGGATATCGGAAAAACAGCGGATTAAACACCCTCTTCTTTTTTTCCTTTTTTTTTTTATTTTAAGAAAAACCATAGAGCAAGGAAAAGAATTCCAAAGATCATAAAACAGATCCAGAGGATATAGAGGAGTTTGAACCGGAAAATCCACCGGGCTTTTTTATCAGCGGTATCAAAGAACCTCCCAAGGATTGGATCATCTTCAAGCGCCATAAGTTTCTTTCTTACTCTCCATTAACGCCTTAATGCGTTTTCTGCGGAAAAAATCCTCCCGCTCCTGTTCATCCAACTGCATTTCGATGTACTTGATGGTCCCATACAGCTTCGGGATCAGGCTGTTCTCAAGAACGTTGACCCTTCGTTTCGTCTTCTCGATTTCAAGGGACAAACAATGGATGTTTTCCTCGACCTCGGCAAGATCAAGGACCAACCGAAGAAGGATGTTGAACTTCTGATACGCGTCGTCTAAGGATGCGCAGGACTCAGAAAACCCATAGGGGGGTGGTCCGTGCGGCCGGAGGGTCGTTGTCTTGATTTTTGCGATCTTCACCCCCATGATGTTATCGACATCGAAGGAGATGTCTCCAGCATCTGGGGTGATACGGGAAAGATCCTCCACCTGCTGTTCCCCAAGTAGCATCTGCGCCTGGATCAGGGAATGGAACGCATCTAGAGCCCCTGCGTCGACCTGTTTTTTCAGACTGTTTCGTTTCTCGATTACCGAGAAGAACTTCTCGACCAGAGCGTCACGTTTCTCCTCAAGCAATTTATGTCCCTTTTCCGCTAACAGAACCTTTTTTCGTATCTCAAGAAGCTCCATCCGTGTGGGGTTGATCCCCTCAAGTATTTGCTCTGCCATGTTCCTTCTGTTCTTGTTTTGACTGGAGATACTTTTTTATATACTCCACGCTAATTTTTTTCAACTCGGATTCTGGGATATCTGCAAAAAGCTCCCAGGCGATTGATAACGTCTGCTCAATGCTACGGTTCTCATTGGAACCCTGTGTCACAAACCGCTGTTCAAAGGCATCAGCGAAATGAAGGAATTTTTTATCTCGATCTGAGAGTCCGTCCTCACCGACAATCGCAACCAGATCTCGGAGTTCACAGCCTTCAGCGTACGCTGCGTATAACTGGTTTGCCACGTCATAGTGATCCTCCCTCGTCCTGCCTTTGCCGATCCCTCGGTTCATCAACCGAGACAGACACGGCAGCACTGCGACAGGAGGGTAGATGTTTTTCTTATACAAGGCTCGTTCCAACACGATTTGCCCTTCGGTGATATATCCGGTCAGATCAGGGATCGGATGGGTGATATCATCATCAGGCATGGTCAGCATGGGAATCTGGGTGATTGAACCTGTTTTCCCTTTAATCCTGCCTGCTCTTTCATAGATCGTCGCTAGATCAGTGTACATGTACCCTGGATACCCTCTTCTCCCGGGGACCTCCTCTCGCGCAGCAGCAATCTCTCGTAACGCCTCTGCATAGTTGGTCATGTTGGTTAGAACCACAAGCACATGCATGTCCAGGTCAAAGGCAAGATACTCGGCACAGGTCAATGCGAGACGTGGGAGGATGATCCGTTCAATGGTAGGGTCGTCAGCAAGATTCAGGAACATCACGGTTCGTTCCAAAGCACCACTCTGCTCAAAACCTTTGATAAACAACGTCGCCTCTTCGTTGGTGATCCCCATTGCACAGAACACGACTGCAAACTCCTCTTCTTTGCCAAGGACTTTTGCCTGTCTTGCGATCTGCGAGGCAAGCTCGTTATGCGGCAATCCCGATCCTGAGAAGATAGGAAGCTTCTGCCCACGGACAAGCGTGTTAAGCCCATCGATCGTTGAAATCCCGGTTTGGATGAACTCACGGGGGTACTCACGGGAACAGGGGTTGATTGGCTCCCCGTTGATATCACGGCGCTCCTTTGGGATGATGGGTGGTGAGTTGTCAAGAGGACGACCAGTGCCATCAAAGATCCGTCCGATGATATCCTTCGAAACCCCTAGCTTCATGGTCTCCCCGATAAACCGGGCAGACGTATGTTTTGTATCCAGACCACGGGTTCCTTCGAAGACCTGGACGATCGCTTTATGCTCAAAGACTTCTAAGACCTGACCGGTACGCTCCTCGCCTGTCGGCGTGCGGATTTTCACCACTTCATTATAGGAGACGTCATCGACTCCTTCAACGATCATCAACGGTCCTTGCACGGCCGTTACACTTGTGTATTCGATATCCTTGTTCTTCATGCCACTCGCCTCTTTATCAGGGTGTCGATCTCTTTCTCGAACTCAGATTCTATCTTCTTAAACACTTTCTCAAACTCTTCATTGGGAACCTTCCCAAGACGTGCCAGTGATTCCTTGGATTTCAACGCGATGATATCGTCCATTTGAACATTTTTCCCAGCAGCGTCATGGATTTTATCTGAGAATTTCAGCATCAAACGCAACATCTCGAATTGTTTTTTCCCAGGGCAATACGTGTCAACATCATGAAATGCGCTCTGCTGAAGATAATTTTCTCGAATCATCCGTGCCCCCTCAAGAAGCGCACGTTCTCTAGGTGGAAGGGCATCAGGACCAACGAGTTTGACGATCTCCTGTAACTCTGATTCTTTCTGCAGCAGCGCCATCGCGCTATTCAGCAGGTGTAGCCATCCTTTGCCTACGTGTTCCTCCCAATGGGGATTGACTTGTTCAAGGTACAACGAGTAGGATTTCAACCAGTTGATGGACGGGAAATGTCGTTTGTCAGCAAGGTCCGCATCAAGCGCCCAGAACACCTTGGTGATCCGTAGGGTGTTTTGTGCAACAGGCTCTGAGAAATCTCCACCTGGTGGTGAGACAGCACCCATGACAGAAATCGACCCTTCTGTATGCGTTGAACCGACGAGCTGTGCCCTCCCTGCGCGTTCATAAAACTCTGCAAGTCGTGAGGCAAGATACGCAGGGTATCCTTCCTCACCAGGCATCTCTTCAAGTCTTCCTGAGATCTCTCGCATCGCCTCAGCCCATCGTGATGTGCTATCCGCCATTAATGCGACATCATACCCCATATCTCGGTAGTATTCCGCGATGGTGATACCGGTGTAGACACTTGCATCCCGTGCAGCGACAGGCATGTTGGAGGTGTTTGCGATAAGCACCGTCCGGTTCAGTAACAACTCACCGGTTTTCGGGTCCTTCAGATCGGAAAACTCCCGTAACACGTCGGTCATCTCATTGCCACGTTCACCGCATCCGACGTAGACGACGACGGTGGCGTCACTCCATTTCGCAAGCTGATGTAACATGACGGTTTTACCGGTACCAAACCCTCCAGGGATTGCAGCGGTGCCGCCTTTAGCTATCGGGAAAAACGTGTCGATCACCCGTTGACCGGTGATGAGCGGAAGTGACGGGTCGAATTTTTTAGTGACGGGTCGTGCCTTACGAACCGGCCATCGATGGGTCATGGTTAACGGTAGGGGACCAGTTGGGGTTTCAAGCTGTGCGACCGGCTCATCAATGGTATACTCACCCTCTGGGTTGATAGACGTTAGTGTTCCTTCCAGCTGCGGGGGGATTAAAATTCTATGAAGAATAAGCGGTGATTCCTGGACCTCACCAAGCACATCGCCTCCTTTTAGCGTGTCGCCTTTTTTTGCGCGTGGGACAAAGTGCCATTTCTTCTTCCGGTCAAGGGGGGAGGTTTCCACGCCTCGGGCGATGAAATCACCTGTTTGTTTGTAGATGGCTGGCAATGGTCGTTGGATCCCATCAAAGATGTTTGAGATAAGTCCTGGCCCAAGCTCCACAGACAACGGCTCCCGGGTCGAGGAGACGATTTCCCCTGGTTTTAACCCATTGGTATCTTCATAAACCTGAATGGTTGCGACATCCTCATGTAGCCGGATTATCTCACCGATGAGACGTTCAGACCCAACTCGCACGACATCATACATCTTCGATCCTCTCATGGCGTTTGCTTCGATGACGGGACCGGAGATCCGTATAATTTTCCCTTTGATTTCAGACATGTAACTCCTCCATTTTATCGTTGTTGTTCTTTCTTACTAACATCTATACCAACTGCTTTTTTTATCAAATGTGATACAATATCGATATGACCGTCTATCTTCCCTTTCTTATCAGGGATTTCAACAATAATCGGTCGTTTCTGATGGATACGAAAATCCTTTAGTGTTGCTCCAAGATCCTGCGCGATTCTTTCTGTTGTAATCACCACACCGATGTCATCGTTTTTTATCAAATCCTGAAACATCGAAAGTAATGTGTCTTGCGTTGGGATCACCAGCGTATGGACCCCAGCAAACCGCAGGCCAGTAGCCGTCTCTTTATCCGCTAGTGCAGCAATCTTCATGATGTCGCCTCCGTGACAAGATTCGGTTGTATCATCTCTTTAGAGAGCTGCTCTGCTATCCCTTTTACAATGACCTTTAGATTCTGTATCTCAAACTCTTTTGAGACCAAAAACCGCAGACTTGGACCGATGGTCTGGTAGTTCTGAAGGGAGAGTTCTCGTACCCGCTGCAGAAACGATCCATGGATGACCTGCTCAAACAGATGAACTGATTTTTCTTTTCCATATCGATCCGATGCTCCAGACAACGCAGAGAAATATGTGGTGCCCTCGACGGCGGTGATGAGCTGAGGGATGTCAGGTGCCTCAACCATCTGTTCAAATCGCCATTGTGCAATCTGCTTTCCCTCCCCAAGGAACATGGTTTTACAGACCTCTGGTGGGTATGAGAGGTGTTTTGCTCGGAGCAGATGTTTTATCAAGAGCATGTCAATGACATGTTTTATGAAATCCTGTTTTGTTTGCTCGCAATTCCGTGGGACGGAAACGTCCTTTAACCTGCGGAGGAACTGTTTGTCAAACAGAATATCAATCTGAAGCATGTCCGGGTTTTCTTTCGAGAGTTCTTCGATTAATTCCGTATCAAAGTCATAGGATGCCAACAGCGCTGGCATCGTCTCTTTTGTGGAATGGTTAATCCGGTCAAGCAGATCACGTGTTATCGGGAGAATAGCCTTGTCAAGGTACGATTCTGCGCTACTTCCCTGCAGTTTTTGTTTTATTTCGTTTTTCACCAGATAGAAATCTATTCGTTGGAGGTAGATTTCGTAGAATGCATGCATTTTCTTTGGGCTATCGTTTTGCATCATTCGCATCGTTTGCAGTAAGTTCTGATCTAATGAGCTTTGGATGGATGAGACGGTATCACCAGTGACCTGATAGTCCCGCAGCACGTTTACCCGGTCTTTGAACGCATCAAGGCTTGTGTGCTCCGCAAGAACCTGTAATTCTTTTTCAATGAGAAATGGATTCCCGATTGCTTCGAATTTTGCATTCGGGTAGATGAATTTCACATACGGGGTGAAATAGCGGATGATGAAGGCAAAAACAACGGTAAGAATGCTAAGGATGAGTAGCCAAAAGAAGATGGAGTTTGGATTAAGGATCTCTTCTAACACGTGGTCACCTTAGGATGGAAACAATAGTTTTCCAACATGTATCCGGATTTCGTCCTTCTTGCGGTTCAGCAGACCTTCAAAGGTGTTATCGACAGTGATTCTCCCATCGGCTGAATGCAGGATGATTCCCCCTATCGCGCTTATTTCCCCTTGGACAGCTACCTGTTCCTGCGTAGCGATTTCTTTGTCGATGGTGCGGGAAACAGAGACGGTGCAGTCGTTACCCAGACGCTTTTTCCCTGCTTGTAACAGCGTGGCGATGAGTGTTTTATACTGATGGTCTGGTAAGGCTCGAAGTTTCTCAAGTGCTTGGGAGAAACACAGGTCGATTATCTCTTCCTTTGCGTTCATCATGTCCCGTCGAACGTCTTGTACCGCTTTTGAAACCAGGATTTTTTTTGCGTTGTCGCTTTCAAGTTGTCCATTTTTCAGCATCGATTCAGCCTGTCTTTTTGCCTCTGCCTTGGCGTTCTGTAAGATTAGCTCTGATTGTTTCTCTGCGTCGTCCATGATGTGCTTTATTTGCTTTTCCGCGTCGTTGTTGATCCGTTCAATGATTTTTTCTGCAGACATGATGTTCTTCCTTTTCTTCGTAGTGTAATTTTTTTTACAATAGCCCAAGTCCGGTCATAAGCAGGATGCCTGCAAGCAACCCAAAGATAGCGATTGTCTCTGTCATAACCGTGAAAATGATGCCACGAGCCGCGACGTTAGGGTTTCTCCCAACAGCGCTTATTGAGGAGGATGCGACCATCCCTTGGTTTATCGCAGATATCCCGGTAAGTCCAATAATCAGTCCGATCCAGACTGCAGCAGAACCAAGAACCGGGCTTGTCATATCCGCTCGAGCAGTCCCACCAAGAAGCCCGGCACCAAGCATCAACAGAATCGTGGTGAGCAGACCATAGACTGCTTGGGTCATAGGCAGAACCGACAGCACCAGGCATTTTCCGAAGAGATTTGGTTTTTCCGCGGTGACCGCAACACCCGCTGAACCAGCAAAAGCAAGACCAATCGCAGAAGAGATTCCTGCGATAGTAATCGCAAGTGCACAACCAAGTATTAACAACATTTTGTTTTGATCCTCTTGTGTCGCTTGGGTTTCCTCCTGGGCTTGCACGATACCTGCGGAGAGAAACATAAGAAGTGACAAGGCCATTACCAGCGTCATGAGTATTCTTTTCTTCATAGTTTTTCTACCTCCATTATTTTCATTTTTCTATCCTCGTATATGTTCTTTTCATGTGAAACGGGTCGAACGGTTCTCCCCCGCCTTCATAGAAACGGTTGAAGAATTCGACGTATTGAAGTCGTAACGAATGAACCGCTGCCCCTAATGATTGGATTCCTAGGTTGGCGGTATGCGCAAGCACAAGCACGACAGGGAACAAGATTATCCCGACAACAGGGACCAACGATGGTATAAGTTCTCCGACGACATTAAAGGCCAGTGCCATGCCTGATGTCGCTAAGCCAAGGGCAAGTAGCCGAGCGTAGGACAACCAGTCACCGACGTACCCCGTGATGCCAAAAAACCCGATAGGACCTGCATGTTTAAAAAGCAAGACGACCCCTATAAGTGTCAGCAGTATCGCTATATACATCATAAGGGAGCTGATTTCCCAGCGTAAAATAAAGACCCCGATGAGGGTGCCACCGCCGATCTGCATAGGGACCCACGCGAAGTACTGGGTGAAGAACAGCATCATGTTTTTTTGCCTCACGGATTGAATCAACCCAAGGACGATACCAAGGTTAAGGTGAATCAGGCCAAAGACCAGTGCCATGGTAAGGATGGTAAGCGGGTCTCCCAGCGCGTCTAAGGGCAGATGTATCCCAGCGACGGTAATGCTGTAGAGCGGTCTGGTGGGGTCTTGATAGATGAAACGAGGGATGAAATCACCAAAGAAACTGTTTAGTAGCAACCCTGCGCTAGTGGTGGACACGCCAAGCCAAATACCTAAGAAGCCCCAGTTTTTTATCATCGGGCTGTGTTTTCCAAATTTAAGATATGCTGCTAGTGACAGGAGGAAAATGACCAATCCATATCCTGCATCACCAAGCATGAACCCGAAGAAGATGATGAAGAAGATGCCAAGAAATACGGTTGGGTTGATTTCATGGTACCGTGGCGTTGCAAACATCTCAAGGAACATCCGAAATGTCGATGCCCATTGGGGTGTCTCCAGATGCGTTGGTGGGTTATCAGGATTGCTTGATGGTGTTTCAAAGGTAAGCGCACAGTGCCCTTCGCAGGTCGTTTCTAACACTGTACGGATGACGTCTTGGTTTTTTTCCAACACCCATCCGTTGATGATATAGGTTGTTTGGGTTTGTGTAAAATTTTTTCGTATTTCCTTTCGTGCTTTTTCTATTTGGATTTCCTCGCGAAGAGCGTAGAGCGCTTGAAGATGCTCTCCTGCCTTTGTGGAAAGATTTGAGGTGATGGTTTGTGTCTCTTCCTCTAGTGTTTTTTGTTTTTGTTGTATTTCTTCCAAGGCATCAGCTGGTGAACCAGATGCTGCTGTAAGATCAAAAACAGTGAGGTACTCACGACTCAATCTGTCTACTTTTTCTTTTTCATTGATATGAGCTGTAAGGATGACTGTCCATTCTTTTTTCTTTCCGCTTCCGAACTGTTTTGAAACGATTGTGATTGCGTCATCAGGCGTAATCTGTTCTTCGAGTTGTTCAAGCTGTTTTGTCTTACCGGTGATACAAACCACCAAGGGTGAGTCCTTAATATCATCAAGGTTCACGACTACATCTTGTATGAGAGACAATTGTTTTTCAATCTCCTCATTTTTTGCTTTTTGGTCTTTTACTTGTTTTAGCCGCTCATCAAGTGGTAAAACATCTGGTTCGATTGTGTGAAGAATGTGCTTGGCATCAGATAAGATTGTTTCAGCGGATCGATTTTGTACCGTTGTTCTCTGCGGTTGTTCCGGGTGAAGGATTGCTTTGATTCCGGAGGGAGAGTGTTTTGCTCTGGCTAGAATCTCTATAATTTTTGTCAGCCGTGCTTCAAAGGTAAGATAGTCAGGAACATCAGCTGGTATGTCGACTTTGTCCCCTACATCGTCTTGCGCATGGTCCTCTTTTTCAATGTTGATAATATGAATAAGCCCAAGTTCATGGAGTTTTTTTATGGCGTCCTCTGCATAATTCTGATGAAGTATTATTGAGGTTTTTTTCATTTCAGAGGGAAACAGTATTGTTATTCCTCCTTTATGGTTTCATTTAAAATGAGTGTGACCGCGTCCGGTATTTTCTTCTGCGTGTTTTTCTTCAACTGTGTAACCTGGTTGACTCCTTCCTTCTTTATTTTCTTTATTTCCTGTTCTGCATCCTGCTCTGCCTGCTCAAATGTTGTTTTTACTTTTTTGCTGGTTTGCTCAAGTATCTTTTGTTTTTCCCTCTCTGCAGTCTTATATGCTTTTTCCAGGAGTTTTTCTGCTTCCTTTTTGGCATTTTCAATAGAGGATGTCGCAAGTGTCTCAGCTTGTTTTATTTCCTTTAAATCGGTCATGTCGCTATACCGGTATTCTCATATACTTTATTAGTATTTGGATAGTGACTTTTTGGATTTTTCTTCTATAAAAACGGTCGGTATTTCAAACAAAAATACATGGAATACAAGGTTTGTTTTCTCCAAAGGAAAGAATAGGAATCTCTTTGATTATCTCCCGAATGCAAAGTGAGATTCTAAGTAGACACATCAACGGCACAGCAATCATTATGCAATGGCTACCTATACCGGAAATTTCTAATAGTCTAAAAGATTACATCCGCTGGAAAAACATCGACGGGTGATGTATGGCAGAAACTCTCTCTAAATCATTTAAGAAAGCATTATGGGTGTATCATTGCAATTCTGGTTCCTGCAATGGATGTGATATTGAGATTATTGCAGCTCTTTGTCCTCGGTATGATGTGGAACGATTTGGAATTAAACTTGTTGGTACACCAAGACATGCGGACGTGTTGTTGATAACAGGGCCTGTGACTCGGCAACTTGTTGACAAGGTAAAAAGGGTGTACGATCAGATGCCAGACCCAAAAGCAGTCATCTGTATTGGTAATTGTGGGAACACAGGGGATGTCTTCTATGAATCATATAACCTTGTTGGACCTATCGATCAGGTTATCCCCGTTGACGTGTATGTGGTTGGGTGCCCGCCACGACCGGAAAACATCATCAACGGCGTTGCAAAAGCATGGATGAAACTTGAAACCCTGGAGGCAAAGAAATGATACGAGATCAGCACTTCACCGCAGAAGAAATTGTCCAACAGTATCAAGATGCATTTTCACAAAACGTCAGTGAATCCCGTGTCGAACGACATATAACCGGTATGAAAAAAACAGAACTGGTCCATATCTGGATGCGTCTGAACCGGTCCGTGTTTAAAGAGGCGGTACACCATCTTTTCCAGTTTGACGAAAGTCCACATCTTGCGGTCATATCTGGATATGATATCAACGATTGTATCGAGCTTATCTATCATTTCTCCATCTATCATGGGTTTCGACATAAAGAACTTTCAATCAACTTTACTGTTTCATTACCCAAATCAGATCCAACTATCGAAACCATCACCGACCTGTTCCCAGGAGCCCTTATCTCCGAGCAGGAGAAACAGGAGATGCTTGGGGTGAAGGTCAACGGGATCCCTAAGGATGCACGGGTTTTTATAAGCGACGATTTCCCACAAGGCATCTACCCCTGGCGACGAGATGAAACCGGCCCGCAAACAATGGTAAAAAACCTCCATGAGGTGACACAATGAGTCAGACAACAAAAACAACGTATCAGCTTCCCATTGGTCCGATCCACCCTGCCTTAAAGGAACCAGTCGCCTTCCAATTTGAGATTGAGGGCGAACGTATTGTGGATGTCTCTGTAGCACTTGGTCAGGTACATAGGGGAATAGAATGGGCAGCAACAAAGCGCAATCCTATCCAGGTTTTGTATCTTGCTGAGCGGATTTGCGGTATTTGTTCGTACTGCCACCCGATGGCATTTTCCCTTGCTGTCGAACGAATTGCGCATATCGAAGTCCCAGAGCATGCTCAGTATCTCCGGGTGATCCATGGGGAACTGGAAAGGATTTGTTCCCATATTCTCTGGGCAGGTGTTGCGGCTCATGAGATAGGGTTTGATTCCGTGCTGTTCCTGACATGGGAAATCCGTGAAAAACTATTGGACCTCACAGAATATCTAACTGGAAATCGAGTCACCAAGGGAATCACGATGATCGGGGGTGTTCGACGGGATATCACCCCAGAAATGTATCCTAAAATCCGTGAAATATTGGAGTATCTCAAGGGACATTTTGAAAAACTCCGTCATGTCTTTTTAGATGATAAGACGTTCATCATGCGCAGTAAAGGCTGTGGGATTCTCACCAAGGAAGATGCCTTACAATTGGCTGCGGTTGGACCAACCGCCCGTGCGTCCGGTGTGAAAAAGGACGTTCGCCTTGATCAGGGGTATTTTGCGTACGGCGACCTTGATTTTGATTATGTCACCCCTGATGTCCTCACAGGTGAGGTCAACGGGGATGTCTATGATCGAATTATTGTCCGTTTGCTTGAGGTCAAACAATCGATTTCGTTAATCGAGCAATGTCTTGAGCAGATGCCATCAGGTCCGATCGTCTCAGAGCCAAAGGTAGCGAAATTGCTAGCGAATTTAAAGACTGCAAGTGGGGAAGGCATCGGCAGAATGGAGGCACCAAGAGGTGAAGTGTTCCATTATGTTAAGATGAATGCACATGAGAGCGTGTATTCCTGGAAGGTCCGTGCCCCAACCTATAGCAATATCCTACCGTGGATACCGATGCTCAAAGACCAGCAGATAGCAGACATCCCGATTGTGGCGGCATCAACAGACCCCTGTATGTCCTGCACAAACAGAGTTCTTATGGTTGAACAAAAACAAATCAAGACGTTTGATAAAGAAGCGCTTCATCAGCGTAGCGTTGAAAAAACACGGAGGTTATCCCTATGAGATTTTCAATGGTACCTCAGGTCGTCGCTCAATTGTTTAAGAAACCATTTACCAATAAATTTCCCGCCAAATACACGCCCTCATCGACAACACAGTTCATGGAAGATGTAACAAACGGAACCGTTCAGATACACCCACCCGTTGCCACACCAGAGCGTTTCCGCGGGAAAATCCGGTATGATAAAGACAAATGCATCGGCTGTAAGTTATGTATAAAGGTCTGTCCATCAGAGGCTATTGAGTTTAAGGAAACGGAGAAAAAAATAAAGATCTTCCTCGCACGCTGCACGTTTTGCTCACAATGCAACGACATCTGTCCTGTATCTTGTCTAAGCATGAGCGATGAGTTCCTTCTTGCGGATACTGATAAATATTCAAAGGATCTGATAGTTGAATAGAAGAACCTCTACTACATGAAGCAGTTTTTATGATGACGATGTCATGATTCAAAAACGGTTAAGACCACATAAGATGAGGTATTCTGTGTCTGAGTCTTTGAAACACAAACGGGCCAATCACCTTCCAGGTGTCATCAGCAAAACAGGCGTCTCTAGTTGGGTACAAGTCGCAATTTTTTTTATCATCATTGCTGTAGGTGCTCTTATTTTCCTTTTTATCTATGATCTACTGGAACCGAATCAACAGGTGTTATATGCGGCACTCTCGTTAGCGTATTTTGTCCCCCCGGCAGGCAAGGAAACCGTTATTTTTGTCGGATTGAGCCAGGGCTTACCACTTCTTCATTGGTGCGGGACCCTGTGGATGTTTGATATTCTTGTATGCCTTGCGATCATGACGAATTGGTGGTTCTTTGAATTGTTGATAAAACACATTCCCCCTTTTCCATTCTTTGGGATTCGTCGGAAGAAACCACATCTCTACAAGACGATTGTGTCCCTGAAAAGCTGGTATGAAACATTACAACAAAAAACACAGCAGATCCAGCGACGAAATTATGGGAAACTCTTATTGTTCGTACTTGCGTTGTTTATGTTCATCCCATTTCAAGGCACAGGAGCATTATCCACCACAATTATTGCAACGACCCTTGGTCTTCGAAAACATACAATATTTCTTGTAGTCACCTTTGGATCGCTTGCTTCAATCATCGCAATTAGTCTTGTCTACCTGGGAATAATACAATTATAAAATAAGCGTTCCTTAAAAAAAAGAAGATGAAGTACGGATGATATGTCTTTTTACTGGTTTATTGTATCTCCGTTGCCACTGGTTTGCCTGTTAGCCAAAGACGACAAATAACGGCAGAAACACAAGGGTGACCACCGACATAAGCTTTATCAAAATATTAAGCGATGGACCAGAGGTGTCCTTACAGGGGTCACCGACCGTGTCACCAATGACAGTCGCCTTATGAGCAGGTGATCCTTTGCCCCCAAGATTCCCCGCCTCGATGTACTTCTTGGCGTTGTCCCAGGCACCACCGGCGTTGGCAAGGAAGATGGCCAGCAGAAACCCAGTCGCGATAGACCCAATGAGAAGACCACCAAGACCAGCAAGACCTGCACCTTCGGGTCCGATTAGTCCAAACACGATACCGATAACGATTGGTGAAATCACCGCAAGCAGGCCTGGGAGAATCATCTCACGTAACGCCCGTTTCGTACTGATGGACACGCATCGCTTGTAATCCGGTTTACTGTTTGGGTCGGTCAATAATTTGAACTCTTTAAACTGATATCGCACCTCTTCTACCATACTGTAGGCTGCTTTGCCCACTGCACCCATGGTCAGTGCTATGAAGACAAACGGAAGCATCGCACCAAGGAAAACACCTGCGACAAGATACGGGCTGGTGCTGCTTCCAAGCGATAGGAAACTTAGGATTTGCTCAGGCGTATAATGTATCGTCAATGATACAATAAAGGTTGAAATCAACGCCAGTGCGGTGATTGCCGCAGACCCAATAGCAAAACCTTTGCCCATCGCAGCCGTTGTATTCCCCACCGCATCAAGTGACTCTGCTCGCTCCCGAACCTCATGGCCCATACCACTCATCTCAGCTATCCCGGCAGCGTTGTCAGCGACAGGCCCATAGCAATCAGTGGCAAGGGAGATTCCCAGCACACTTAACATCCCGATAGCCGCGATTGCAACACCATAAAACTCCGCGAAATAATACGACAGGATCATCGCAACGACAACAGAAACTACTGGTATGACCGTACTCATCATCCCCGTGACTAATCCTTTGATGATGACGGTTGCAGGACCAGTTGTCGCCGCCTCAGCGATCCCCTTGACCGGTTTTTGTTTTTCAGAAGCAAAATATTCTGTGTTCAGACCAATAATGATTCCAGTGATCAGTCCAGCAAGTATCGCTAAATACGGCCCCATGTTTCCATCAAGCAGATACCATGTTGCTATCCCTGAGAAAATCGCGACAAGAATCGTGCTTGCGAAAAGACCATTGCGCATCGCCGAATAGACGTTTGATTTCTTTCCAGTCCGTACAAAGAACATACCCAAGATCGATGAGAAGATGCCGATCGCAGAGATTAACAACGGCAGAATAATCGCATTTCTACCGTAGGTCTGCAGCGCAAACCCACCCACGATCGCTGCAAGTGCCATGGGAGCGATAATGGATTCCACATATGACTCGTAAAGGTCCGCACCCATACCAGCGACATCACCAACGTTATCACCAACAAGGTCCGCAACCACCGCTGGGTTCCGCGGGTCATCCTCAGGGATGTTTTCTTCGACTTTCCCGACAAGGTCTGCCCCGACATCAGCTGATTTTGTGTAAATCCCGCCCCCGACACGGGCAAATAAGGCGACTGATGATGCTCCAAACCCAAACCCAAAGAGGATATTAGTGGTAACGTTCAGTTCATACCCAAGAACTTCTGCAAAGAGAAGAAACATTCCAAGAACACCAAGTACCCCAAGGCCAACCACGCAGATTCCCATGACCGCTCCACTTGAAAAAGCAATGGATAGACCTTTGTTGATGCTGGTTTTCGCTCCCTGCGCTGTCTTTGCATTTGCCATCGTTGCGATACGCATCCCGATGTTCCCAGAAAGAATCGACAGGATAGCACCGACAATAAAAGCAAGGGCGGTGCCCCAATGCATCCCACTATCTGGGATGAATGACACCACAAGAAGAATAGCGGTGATACTTCCAACAAAGACGACTAACACCTTATTTTCACTGTTTAAAAACGCGATCGCTCCATCCCGTATCGCATTGCTTATCTCCTGCATTTTTTCAGTTCCAGAGCTTTCCCTGCGTATCTTAAAAATAAGATACCCGGCAAAAAGCAAGGCGACAAATCCGCTGATCGCTATTATTATTGTAATAGGTTCCATAAATGAACTCCTCCACTGCGGGCAATAAGAATGCTATATTTAATCGTTATGAAATTTTCTAACATCCTAAGGAACGCTTCACTGAATTGGTAGATATTAAATATTCTTATGCGATTTGGTTTAGACATGAAGAATCATCTTATCACTGATTTCTATGAACTTCCTGTTGAAAAGCTAATGAACGACAATCTGTGGGACCTCCCTATCATAGAAAAAGATGAGGATATCATAAATGTGCTTAACATCCTAAGTGGACGGCATCATATTTGGGTTATCAACGACAAAAAAAAGAAAGAACTTATTGGGGTGATCACTGAACATGATATCCTTACCACCCTTTCACCGAGAAATTTTTCCCCTTATGTTTTTGGTGTCCCTGATATCCGTTCTCTTCAGTACGGAACTGTAAAAACAGCGGAAGATATCATGTCAACCAAAATAATTACATGCAAACCCGATGAAAAAATAATCGACATTTTAAAGCGGATGAAAAAGTATCAACTTCGCCGTCTCCCGGTTGTGAAAAATAAGAAATTAATAGGGGAAATCACGTTACATCGATTAATTCAGAAATATTATAAAGCGACCCAATATCATTCGCTTGAAGAAGGTTGACCGATACGGCAAATGAAATCGAGATTTTTGAAATCGTTCTCTCAGTAGCCCTTGCCCTAATATTCGCACGATTGTTCGGCTATCTCCTTGATAGACTGAAACAACCTCCGGTAATCGGTGAGATATTTGCAGGTCTGCTCTTAGGAGGTTTTGGACTTGGCATGCTCGCAGGCAAGTCCTTTACCGTGTTTTCTGCAACAATACAGCTCCCTCAACTCTCCTATACTTCTGAGGCGTTTACGTTTCTTGCTGAACTAGGCATTCTTTTTTTGATGTTCCTTTCAGGCTTGGAGATCAACTTTTCAGATTTAAAGAAAGTAAAAAAAACTTCTCTTTTTGTTGCAATTGGAGGGGTGATATTACCTTTACTGTTCGGTGTGTTAGTGTCATACTTTTTTGGTTTCACCTGGCATATTGGACTTGTCATGGGATTGATTCTTGTTGCCACCTCCGTGGGCGTATCAGTCCGTGTATTACTTGATCTTCATAAGTTGAATAATGAAGTAGGTCTGACAATTTTAGGAGCGGCTGTTATTGATGACATAATAGCTATTATTCTATTTGTCTCCGTTCTTGGTGTCGCGACACCAATGGACATCACCTTTCTTGGCCTTAAAATACTAATTTTCTTCGTTCTTTTCCTCTTTATTGGTTTGAGAATTATCGATAGAATCTTCAATCTTTCTGAAAAAATACAACTGCCTAAAGCGTTATTAAGTATTTCTCTTTCGATATTTTTACTGTATTCTTTTTTTGCGTATCAGTCTGGTATTGCAGGAATTACAGGGGCATTTGTCGCTGGCGTCGTTATCGGTCAAGCGATGAAATCAAGAAAAGTTATCGATGACATCAAAGTGCTAAGCTACGGGTTTTTTATTCCTTTGTTCTTTGTGTGGGTTGGCGCTAATGTCGATCCAACCGTATTTACATCAATTAATATGATTGGTTTTGCAGCAGTGATTATTCTTGTAAGTATTTTAGCTAAGATTGTTGGTTGCAGCATCGGTGGCAAACTTGCTGGTATGACAAATAAGAATGCCTTCCAGGTCGGTTTAGGAATGGTTCCTCGACTTGAAATGGCACTAATCATTGTTGGTACAGCTATATCACAAGGAGTACTAATCGGAGAAATTGGTGAGCAAATTCTTGCAACTACAGTGCTGTTAACTTTAGTTACAACATTAGTTTCACCTTTTTTGTTACGAGTTTCTTTTAAAATGTAAAAATCGATATCATCAAAAAAAAATTTAAATCACAGGATTATTTTGTTTAGAAAATGGATGTAAAAACCGAGAGTTACATCCCCCAGAATTTGTTTGTCTTACGTTTGATGTCAAATATTTTATTTAACACGTCTTTCTCGTCTTCATTAAGAACGTCCATGAGTCTGAGTTTTTTCGCATCGCTCTCAGGGATGTCAGTAAAAAAGATGTCACCGCCCTTGATCTGCCTGCCGACCGTGACTCCTTCGATGGAAATGGCGACCTCCGCGCCCTGAAGCGCCTCGGTGATTGCTTTGTTGTCGCACTGCAGACCTTTGATGCTACCGATGCTTTTCCCTTCTTGATCCATCAGTCTCATATCCACCTTGATTCGGCCACCAAGGACCCGAACGCCGATCACCGCAGGATGGCTAACCCGAAACACGTACTCAGGCAGGAACTTAATCATCCCTGGATGGATGTAATCCTCCCGTCGTTTTTTCTCCAGCTCTTCTTTTTTCTTCGCAAACCACAGGTCATACTTCTCTATAATTGTGTAAATGACATCTTCGTTAAAGATGGTGACTTCGGTGTTCGCCAACTCCTCCTTAGCCTCCGGAAGGATTTTTACGTTAAACGCAAAAATCACCCGATCTAACGGATTGTTGACCGCATCAGTTTCCATGATGTCCCGTTTTGAGACATTCCCGATCTCTACTTTTCTGACATGAATACCTTTCTCCCGGGATTCTTTCACCAATGCCTCCAGGGAACCGATGGTATCTGCTTTGATGTACAACCCATCCTTATCAAGATCTATCTTCACCTGGGATTGGCTTTTTATCTCCTGGATGATCTCCTCTGTGTCATCAGAGGTGACACGCAGAGGAGCCCCTGGGACAACAAGATCGAGATTTGGTGCAGAAATCTTAATACCACAGGCAGCATGAACCTCACGTACGCTTTCGAATCGTTCCCGCGGGTCACGGATTTCATCCATTGGTTTTGGCTTTAATAACGCCTTGATCTTTGTGACAAGAGGCTGATCTCGCGTTCCAAGAACAATGGTATCCTCTTTTTTAAGCACCCCGCTGTAGATGATCGCATCAACCGTCGTTCCCAACCCGACGTCTTCTTTCACCTCAAGCACGGTTCCTTTCCCTGCAGCCGTTTCACTTGCTAACTGATTTTCCAAGAACCGCTGGGCCAGTCCGACAAGGACCATCAGAAGCTCAGGAATCCCTTCTCCTGTCTTTGCAGAAAGCGGAATAATAGGAATGCTTTTGCGGAAATCCTTTATGTTATGATATAAATCTGATTCAAACCCTTTATCATAAATGGTCCCGATCAGCTCATATAATTTCGTTTCAAAGAGCGTTTGAACCATCGGACGTTGGTGCATCAGTCGATTCTGTGCAATATCATCAAGACGTTGCCAGCCGTTGATTGCATCGATTTTATTTGCCGCGATGATAAACGGTGTTTTGTATTGACGAAGAATCGTGATAGACTCATGGGTCTGTGGACGAAATCCCTCATTGATATCAACAACAAGGATCGCAAGGTCTGCTAATGATCCTCCACGGGTCCGTAACGTTGTAAATGCATGATGACCCGGGGTGTCGATAAATAAAAGACCAGGGACAGAAAACCGTTTTCCTCCGAGAAGCGGACCGCATATTGAATAAATCGCTTCGATAGGGACTTCCGTAGCCCCGATATGTTGCGTAATCGCCCCAGCCTCTCTAGCAGCGACCATGGAGCCTCTGATATAATCTAACAGTGATGTTTTTCCATGGTCCACATGACCAAGGACACTGACAATTGGTTGACGGACGTGTTTATTGGGAGTCGTCATTGATGATCACCACGGGTTTGCAGAGCGGTAGTGAAGACATGCTTTAAAAACATATGGGTGAGAGGCAAATATCCGGAGGAAAAACCATTTCTTGTTTCGTGATGTACCCGTTACCTTTAGGGTAATTCAAGTGTCGCATGACGGGAGCGCATGGATTCCTCTGTCTCTTTTTTCTTTTCCATAAGCTCCGCGATAATGCCATCAAGCAAAATCCATGTACTTGCCTCAAATAATGTTCCAAGCGGAGCGAATTGTTTTTGTTCCTTTTCTTGGCAGTCTGCGCTAAGAATGATTGCGATATCCGCAAATTTGGTGATTCGTGAGTGTTTTTTCCCGGTGATGACGACAAGGGTAGCACCGATGTTTTTTGCTATCTCCGCGGTCATCACAGAGGGGATTGTCTCCCCTGAACCAGAAACAATCCAGACAAGATCCCCTTTTTTTACCGGTGCACCGATGGTTTCCCCGATAACAAACGTCTGGAACCCAAGATGCACAAGTCGAATGGCAAATGCTTTGGAAGCCAAGCCGGACCGCCCAGCCCCATACACAAAGATACGGTTTGCTGTGAAAAACGCCTCAATGATCTTTTCGATGTTTTCTCTAGGAACGTTTGTAAGGATGCTTCTGATCTTCTTTTGAATGTACTGCAGAGACTCATGAAACGTATCCGGGGTCGTCATTTCTTTATGACCTCTGAGAGATCCTTATAATACGCGCTTTCTTTGCCTGTTCGTTTCATAATTGCTTTTTCCACCTGAAGCCGAATGTACACTGCATCATGTTCCAGTAAAGGGGACTCTGAGATAAGCGTAACATTCAGATTCCGGTCTAGGATCACATCAATGAGGGGGGCTAATGGCATATCCCCTTTCTTGATGGGGACGTGATACAGCTCATTGCCGTTGTCATAAAGAACGCCAGTGATATGGATGATATAGTGTCGTAAGCGTAATGGTTTGAGTTTGTCAAAGATCTTTTCGAAATCCTCCCGTTCCTTAATACAGCCGTTTCCCCGGGCATGGATATGACCAAGGTCAAGAATCGGGACGATGTCTTTGACATGGGTGCAAACCTCGATAATTTCCTCAAGGCTCCCAAAGACCTTTTGTTTCCCCATCGTCTCCATAGCAAGTTTTACCTTCAGTTTTTCTTTTTTAAACAAACTGATGATTTTTTTTGAGTTTTTCACAATGACCTTTAAGGCTTTTTTCGGATTGTACTCCCCATAGTATCCAGGGTGTACGATGAGGGTTTTTGATCCGATATTGTTCGCCATCTGCGCAGATTTCATGATTTTTTCATAACTCATGGTAATTTCATCGCGATCGCCAGCTAAATTCAGATAGTACGGGGCATGCACATGAATTTCAATATCGTTTTTTTGAGCGTAGTCTTTGATGAACTGGGCCTCTTCTTCTGATAATACATATAACCCACGAACGAACTGTATTTCAATTGCGTTTAAATCAAGACTTTTATGGGTATAGACAATCCCATCCTTGTTCGTCCGCCCTTTACACGATAAGGGAATACCGGCCTGCCCGATTCGTATCATTTCATCTTCCTCCTATTTGTTTTTGATGGACGAAGGGTGTTTGGAGTAAAAAAAAACGTATTATGCGAGTTCCTCCAAACGACTCATGATATTCCAGATAAGGGTCCGCCCATGGAGTGGAATATTTGGGTCGTTTGCAAGTTCATCGAGAATCGAGGTTGCTGAAGCAACACGAAGATCGATTGGCTCCGTCGGTTTTAACAAGATTTGTTTGACTTCTTCTGCCCCTCGTCTAATATTTCTTGGAATAGAGTTATCCTCACTAATCATATTTAAACCATCGCAAATCTGATCAATCTTTTTACCATCATCGGGCATAACAGGTCACCCCTAGACTTGAGGGTAATCACAAAGCCAGATAAAAATATTTGGGCTCGTCCTGTGGTGGGAAATAACTGATTTGCCGTGCCAGGATTTATCCAGTATGCATTAGGGGTTATAAGCCCTTCGATGGTCTGAAAATCTATACGCTTTGTGTCTTTCTCCACAGAACTATCGTTACACCAATCGCACCCAATGCAATGAGAAGTTCGAAACCAGGTGTGGCACCTTTCGTAAATACTTTGATGTTAATCTGTTCGGTGCCACTGGTGACGTTGCAATCATCGATTGCCTGTGAGAGTATCGTTTCATCCCCTACCTTTTTCTGGGGAGTTCTTTGGTTTGCATATATATTTCCTAATCGGCTAGTTGACTGAAGTGACACCGATTAAAAAAAGAAATAAAATTATGGAGTAATAAACCACCAATTACAATCAAATATTGTTCCTACATAAATTATAGTATATATTATAGGCACTGTTATCAATTCTAACACATAACCGATAAGCCCTATGAGTCGAAACCATAAACCAACTGCCACGAGAGACGAACCAAATACAAAAAGGATCAAAGGTATTATCATTAAAACATTCAAAATAGAACAAAAAATTGGGAAACCCCAAGAAGATGTTTGTTCATAATCACAATCACAGTCCGAGTTTATTAATTGTGTCACTTCACTATTGAGAGTTGCATCCTTTTTAATAACAGCAGATATCTCATTCTTCATCGCCTGATGACTGAATTGATACTCACCAATCATCGACTGAATCCTTGATTTACTGATAATCTTTGAAAGAATCATTCCAAGGAAATACATCTGTCTGATTCGGTTCTTGGTAATAACAGGAATCTCAGATGATGGGAATATCCCTCTGCTTATCTGAGATTTGAGGATGATACGTTGAATCTCCTTGTTGTTAGCGATATCACAGATGGTCTGGAATAGTAACTCTCTCTGGTTGATTCTCTCTTTGAGTACACTCTGGTTTGATGATTGAACTGTGTTATAGCCGACTACATTACTCAACGAACCCAGCACAAGAAGAACCACCGCACAGAGACTGACCACTATCAATGGGCGTTTATCCATAATCTTTCCTACCCCGCGATATGATTTTAATATCACGATTCTGCTATAAATAGGTTTATTTCACCATGAATTTGAAATTATACATTATTATGTCTGTCTTCCAGCATCAGGAACCGGCTCTTGCTCCCATGGCAGAATAAAAGGGATACTTCTAAACCGATATATTTTGTCACCATGACCCCCAGGACGAATAGGATATACATTAGCAAATTTATCGAGACGATAGATTTTCGGGCCATCGGATGCACCCCACCAGTTATGTCGAGCATCAACCAAGGATTTCTCTACCCAGAAACCTGAACCCCAGTCCCAACCAAAACCATTTCCATAGATATTATTCCAATTGATACGTCCAGTACTAAACCAACTAACTAGTATTCCATCATGACTATTGTTCCATATATTATTCTCTAAAATCTTCGTATTGACTGCCCTAAATACCAATACCCCTCCCTCATTATCGTACACATCGCAATCGGTAATTGTATTATTAAATGCATGAAATATCCGAATAATCCCTCCACCAATAACTATCCCATAGTTATATTCACCATCATTGTCAAAACGATGATTGTATACGGTGCAGTTTCTAATCACATTATTCGATGAAAAATCGATGTTTATCCCTCTGCCGTTATGATATAAAGTACAGTTATCAATCGTAATATAATCCAACATAGCGACATCTATTCCAGGATGTCCACCTAATTCCCCTGGACGTGGAATCCCATTATCGTAAATCTCACAATCAAGTATCTTATGATAGGAGGAATGCCTATCATTATCGAACCCATAAATACCATATGTATTATTAAATACAGAGCAATTTCTGATGATATTGTACACTGATAATCCCCCGAATAATTCAACACCAAAATCATTGTTATAGAATACTGATTCTTCTATAGTAGCATACCGTACATTAGTTAAAGAGACACCAGCGTATTTATTATCAAAACATACACACGATGTTACCGTGATAAACGATGAATTATAACAATCAATGCCAGAACCCCACCAGGACTGCTCATCACCTCTATTCCCATAACAAGTGCAATTGGTGAAGGTAATAGTTGTAGATTCACGTAGTTTTATACCATCATCATTTGCAAAAACAACGGTATCTTCAATCCCACCATTTTCAACGTTGTTGAACAGTATACCGCTATCATACGTTTCAGAAAAATTACTCACAGAACAATTCTTAATTATAAAGTGGACATTCGTATTATTAATAAAAATGCCTTCAGAAGTAGAACCGTCGCTCACAATCACCCAGTTCTCAATGATATACGGGTCCTCTTCAGTCCCACTACCACCAGTGACACCGTTCTCCTCAGTGAATTGGTCATTCCCGATAATCCGAATAGGTGCATGATTCCCAAGACTCGTAGATGCGATTGGAGAGGATATAGCCACCAAAGAACTTGATACCAACAAGAATAGAACCATCAGTGAGATAAGGTGTTTCTTCAGATTGCTTTCCCCCTTTGTATGGTGATTATAACATCGTTTCCCTTTAAAAACATATCTTTAACAAGGATCGTCTAAAAATTTCCCACCTAATATTCCCAAACATCCAATAGGGTCTGTCTAACTAATTTTGTCTAATTAGACTGACCCTAATTTAAAAAGAAAACCTCCAAACAACCATTTTAGCTTGTGTACTGACTCCTGACGTATCATAGGCAATCGCGGTAATAGTGTGCCTGAAAAAAGAAAAGTTATTCCACTCCCAACGATAAGGAGTTTCGTTGTCAGTTGCTTTTAATCTTCCATCAATAAGAAATTCAACCCGGTCGATACCTAATGGTATTTGGTTTGCTTGGACTTCTATGGAGATATAATCAAAAATAATACATAGTCTAAATAAAGGAAAAATTCGAAGGTTTAGAACATAGATTCCTCTTTTTGGTTTAACAATTGAGACCGTAGGGGGAGCATAACTAATATTTACAAAAGCGGTATCACTACTTGAATTCCCTTCACTATCGGTAACAGTAAATGTTGCAGTAAAATTACCAACGACTGTGTAATTGTGAGTCGGATTTCGTTCATTTGAAAAGTTCCCGTCACCAAAGTCCCAATGATAGGTATATGGAGGAATACCTCCATAGATAGTGTTACTAAAATGAATAGTTGTATTATAGTAACCATTATACGGACCGTTGGCATCTATGTTTAAAGGTCCTCGACCAAAGGCAACTATGAATCCGTCATATACTCCAATATAAAGGGTTCCATCTGATCCAATTGCTGTTGGTGATTCAACCCACTTACCCAATTTTTTTTCCCATCGATACGTGCCATTTGGATTGACGGCGACAATATAACCATAACCTTGGACATCCCAATTCGTGGTGCCAAAGTAAGTTGTTCCATCAGCGGTATGAGCCGGGGTAGATCCATATATATGTCGTACAGATCCTAGATCATATATCCATCTTATCGTCCCATTTGGATACACTGAGTAAAGATCTGTATTACCAGCGTAGATTGATCCATCAGGTCCGATGGTCGGGTGGGTTCCTGCTCCGACACTTATCTTCCATTTCATTGTACCATTATTTGGATAAATAGAGTAAAGGTTACCATCTAGAGAAACACAGTGAACGGTACCATCCTCCTCGACACAGGGGCCGACACGAACCCAATGGCCGGTATGAAAACTCCATTTTACCGTCCCATTATTAGGATAAAAAGCATAGAGGTTATAATCATGGCTGCCGCAATACACAGTCCCATCCGGACCAATAGCAGGAGATGAAAGAACATTACCTCCCGTTTTATATTCCCATTTTACGGTCCCATTAGGGTTCATGGCGCGGACATATCCATTCCAATCACCAAAGTAAATTGTCCCATCTGAACCTATCGCCGCTGACGAATCAACATGATGTCCCGTTGGATATTTCCATTTAACAGTTCCATTATTCGAATAAACTGCGTAAAAATAATTCGGTGACCCCCAGATTGTTCCAAAATAAAGGACGCCATCTTGATCCAATGCTGGGGTTGTTGTCATTACTCCAGCAATGTTTGTTAATTTCCATTTCAATGTTCCATTTGGATATAAACCAAAAAGATTGCTCCATTTAACTCCAAAATAGATACATCCTTGTTCATCGACGGTAACACCTCCTTCACAGGCGTCAATAGTGTAAAATCGCCATTTTTCAACACCTTCGGTTCCTGGTGGGAGGTTATATAGGCTTGTTCCAGTATGTCGTGCATCATGACTTATCATAGGCCATGATGAATTTGATAGACCATCTAGTGAATTAACCAGAGAAGATCTTACGAGTAAAGAAGTATTACAGGTACTCTCTTGTAGACTATCTTGAATCTGTGCACATTTCATCTGTTCAAGAGTAATTGGTATCCTTTTTTCATAATCATGCATATCCTCAAGTGAGTAACTGGTATAATAGGCGTACTCCGCAGCTTTTTTTCGAAGACGCTGATTGACTTGTTCATAATCTGATTGGTCTTCAATTCTAGCGAGGGCCGGAAAAGCGTTAATGAATAATAAAGAAATGACTATGATTGATAAAAATAAATAATTAAATTTCATTTTTTCACTCCAGCCTTACCTATTAAAATGCACTTACACTTTATATATTTTAAGATATTATCGGCTTTGCACATAAAGAACGGGGTTTATGTGCAATAATTAATTCTGCACATAAACTCATATTAAATTATTTCTCAAC
Organism: Thermoplasmata archaeon M9B2D; assembly: GCA_002900555.1. Next base: position 30,934 of record MUGD01000008.1, read on the forward strand.
TGAATCCTATAAGATACCGTAGTATTGGGAAGGCATTCGGGAAACGTTCTACTAACCACTGGATGAGTGGAATAGAGTTTGAATTATTCTTTAAGTCGAAATTGATCTGACTTTTTTTTGTTCTTTTCGTCAATATCTTGCGGGTTCACTGTGCCGTCACGTAAAAAAGATGGTTTTTCTCCTGTTAATTAACCGTGCTAATAATTAGCATGTCGGGGGCGGGAGTTGAACCCGCGGCCTCCTGATATCTTAGCGCAACTACGCTTCAGACGAACCTTTGAGCTGAGCTTATGAGTCAGGCGCTCTGACCAGGCTGAGCCACCCCGACGCGATAGCATGCTGAATAGGGACTGTTTATAAAAACTTTCTTCATAAGACCTTCTTATTCATCTAAAACCAATTTTTTCTTTCCCCGTAAAAAAATCACTGAGCTCCCCTGTTCTTTCAACTGATGCCGCAATACCGAATCATTCGTCACCACAATACCCTGGATCTTCTTGGCAATATTCAGTAATGCCTCATCAGCCAAACTAGCAGAATCATCAATTCTTTCGAGGTTCTCAATGAGCTTTAAGGCAGCCAGAGCCTTCTTCTGGCCTTTTTTCTGAGTCGAAAGAACCGTTAGCTCCCGTATAACTGCGGCAGGAACCACAAGGCAATACGAGCCTACCAAACGATCAAGCTCTTTTTTCCAATCGACAGAAACCTCAAAAAACATAAGGATAGCACTGCTATCCAGAATCACTGTTTTGCGGATTTTATCTCCCCATATCCAATAAGATGCCATTTTCCTTCGATACGTCTGCTTACCGCGATACGTTGCCCCTGATCAGCACAGACCGGTAATTTCAGTTTCACCCGAATCCATTCCGGTCGAAGTTCACTGATGATACCAACCGTCGTTGCAGTCCCGACCGTCAGCATCAACGGTTCATTGGTTTTCAGTGGCTCTACATTCTTCTCATCAACCGTACCAACAGCACGCTTCAGCAGGCACATCGACAAATCAATGGTATCAAGCACCGGCGGAAGCTGCCCTGGTCTGCCAACAAGCTTTCCTGCAAGTGAATCTGATTTAACCATCGTAGGATCAAGTTCAGTCCCGATGGCCAGTAGTCCACCCGGTAAGGCACTCTCAGTTACTGTGCCCCCCGTAATCAATGAGTACACCGTTGTGAATATCGGCTCAAGAACTGGTTTGCCTTCTACTTCTCTCTTCCTTCCTGGTGCAATCTCGATTCTTTCGCCTTTCGTCAGCGTCCCCTGAAGCAGTGTTCCTCCAACCACGCCGCCTTTCAATTCACTAGGTTTCGTCCCAGGTTTATTCACATCAAAACTCCTGGCGACATACATGAGCGGTGGTTTTTCCCTATCTCTTTGTGGCGTTGGGATATGCTCCTCCATTGTTTTAATCAACATATCGATGTTTATGTCATGATGGGCGCTTACTGGTATTATCGGTGCATTTTCTGCGCAGGTCCCTTTGACAAACTTTGTGATTTGTTCATAGTTCTTCAGTGCATCTTCCTCAGAGACAAGGTCGATTTTATTCTGCACAATGATAATCCGTTTCGCACCAATGATTTCTAATGCCATGAGATGTTCTCGTGTCTGAGGTTGCGGACATTCCTCATTTGCAGCGATAACAAGGATAGCACCATCCATGATAGCAGCACCAGAAAGCATAGTCGCCATAAGCGTCTCATGACCAGGTGCATCAACAAACGACACCACTCGAAGTAATTCTGTTTTCCCTTTACAATTTGGACAAATCTTCTGAGTGGTATAACAAGCAGGGTCGTCACAATTCTGACATTTATAAAACGCGGCATCAGCATACCCCAGACGGATTGAAATACCCCGTTTCAATTCCTCGGAATGCTCATCAGTCCATTTGCCGGTCAACCGTTGAGTCAACGTCGTTTTCCCATGGTCAACATGCCCAATCATCCCGATGTTAACCTCGGGAGGCTTTGGAAAACTCATTATTGCTCCTCTTTCTTCTCCTTTGATGATGCCTCTTTTGGCTCTGTTTTTGCGTCACCTTTAATGATTTCTTCAATTGGTTTAGCGCCAGGTTTCATAACCTTCATGTTTACTTGGACGATCTCTTGGTTTATCGTATTTCCACGGACTGACTTCTTTTTACGTTTTCCCTTCTCCTGTGGCTTAAAACCAAGTCCTCGACTTAACAGCAGTCGCCTTCTGGTAGACCCGGGGATGTCGTGTCTCATCGGGAACCCGTCTTTATCGGTCCCACCAGTAATCTTAAGTTTATATCCGGGGAGGGAGACGAAGATGCCGTCGACCTCATCGTTAATTTTTTTACCAATTAATGAGTTGGCATGATGTCCGCTCACAGGGATGTTATAAGACTTTCCCGATTGGATGTCGTTTACAACAACTTTGAATTCTACCATGATTCTTTCTCCTTACATTTCTTCTTTTATTGGAGTTGTATTGTACTATTGTGTTCCATGAAGGGGAATAGCGAGTATTTTATAAATCTTCTCCTTAATGAGGAAGTATTCTGCGATTACTTGTCTTTCCAGGGGGAATTCATCCTGTTTTTCCTCCTCTTTCATCACTCAAAAAGAATTTAAGGAATAAGACCATTCCAGTTCGCACTTTAAAACAGGAATAAAAAAACGTGAGAAAATGTACGCCTTAGCAAAAATACATGATACAGTCCGAGTACCTCCCGAGAGATTTGGTGAAGATTTAAACGAAGCGATAAAAAATATCGTTCAAAAAACATTTGAAGGGACAATCCGGCGAAACCATGGGTTAATTGTTGTGGTTGATAACATAACGCCATTAGGTGACGGCATTGTTATTCATGGTGACGGTGGCATGTATCAGAAAGTCGAATTTGAAGCTCTTACCTTTAACCCCCTGTTACAAGAACTTGTCGATGGTATCGTATGTGAAATCGTCGAGTTCGGTGCATTCTGCCATATTGGTCCCCTTGATGCGTTACTGCATATGAGCCAAATCATGAATGACTATGTGGATGTTGACGTGGAAAGCGGACGGATTCAAGGGAAAGAAACAAAGCGGGTCCTTAAGGTCGGTGACCCGATTCGTGCGCGTATTGTTGCAGTGAGTTTAAATGAACTATCTGCTCGAGAAAGTAAAATTGGTCTTACCATGCGGCAACCTGCGCTGGGAGCTCATGAATGGCTCGCAGAACCAAAAGATGAAAAACGAGGCGAAAAGAAAAAGGACGACCGTCGAGAAAAACGAGATGAACGAAGGCAGAAAAAATGAAGAACTTAAATGCATGTAAATCCTGTCATTTGCTAACAGAAAAAGACCGTTGCCCAAATTGCTCTGATCAGACCGTGAGTCGATGGCGGGGATACGTAATTGTTCGTGACCCAGAGCATTCCCAGGTGGCCAAGAAGATGAATATAACAAAACCTGGTAGGTATGCCTTGAAGGTTAGTTAACGATATGTATGTATTACCTGATGATTTAAAGGACACGTTGAAAGGGCATATCGGACAACTGGTGGATGAACCAACACTACTTACACTCCTCCGCGAAAAGAAAGATTTTGTTTCTGTTGGAGATAAAGTCACCTATACCGTCCTAAAACATGGGTTTATTCCCCGTCTTTGTATTGTTGATTTTCTCTTGGAACGCAAATCATATTCGCTTGAAATGAAAACCTGTATTAAGGAGTTTGAGGCAGTCCATCTTAAGATAAGGAATCCTCCTGGAACTATCACCGATGAACTATGGGATGCAATAAAAGCTGTTTTTCAAACCCCTGAACGGGGTCCGGTTTGTATCGAGATTGATGGGGAGGAAGACCTTGCTTCGTTAGCTGTTATATATCTTTCCCCTCCAGGCGTAACAGTAATATATGGATTGCCGAATAAGGGGGTCGTGGTCGTGGAAGTAACCGCTGCCCATAAACAGAAAGTAAAAGAAGTATTAGCGAGAATGTGAAGACCTATGGAAATTGAGATTCAATCAAAAATTGATAACCTCCTCCTCGGCAGAACAGAAATACGTTTTATGGTTCTTCATGAGGGTGAAGGAACTCCAAAGCGTGAATTGGTTCGTAGTGAACTTGCTGAGAAATTGAATGCGAAGAAAGAGACGATCATGGTTGATTCCATGCATTCTTCTTTTGGCTCTCGCAAGACAATCGGTTATGCGAAGATTTACAAATCTATCGAAGACGCTAAAGCAGGAGAAGCAGATTTTATATTAAAGCGTAATGGACTAGGGACAAAGAAGAAACGAAAGAAAGAAGCCTCCAAAGAAGGGGAAGAAAAGAAAGAACCACCAAAGGAAAAACCTCAGAAGACAGAGTCAAAAGCACCATCTAATGAATAACAGACAGATGGAAAGAAGGAGTAGATCATGGAGAAAAGAGAAGTGTTTAAGGTCGAAGGCGATAAGATTGTTCGACAGCGGAAAAACTGCCCGAAATGCGGCGATGGTGTGTTCCTAGCCGATCATAAGGACCGGTTAAGTTGCGGAAAATGTGGATACACTGAGTTTAAGACAAAGAAGCAGGAAAACGAAAAACCAAACGTCTAACTTCATTTCCTAAGGTCCCTTGTCTTATTTTTTTTCATAAATGCATTTCAGATCTGCATCCCTGTACTATTTTAGGATTCATTGGGTGAGTAGTGATTTTACGGATGGCATGAATGATAGGCAAAACCTATTAATTCTTCTGCGGATTAGCCGACTTGTCTTGGGCCTGTAGTGTAGCTTGGATATCACAGAGGCCTCCGGAGCCTCTGACTCGGGTTCAAATCCCGACAGGTCCGTTAAGTTCAACAGGAGAAACTCGTATCGATTGAGTTTCAAACGCACGAGAATACAAGGGAATCAGCAATGTCTCTGAAATGATCAGTGGTAATCCCCATTGCGAGCAAGTACCTCATATCGTTGATTTAATGTTTCGCAGCATTCTCAGTATTCGAAGAACTGATGGAGGATTGGAAACGCATGCGGGAATCGTTCCAGGATTCGTTCCAGGACCTGGATTAATCGTTCCATGAAAAATGGCCGATTATAGGAAGCTGGCATCGAAACGGTCAGACTACCCCACTCACTCTCCGCTCCCTCATTGTCTCGCGCCTTGGCTGTGATCGTATACGTCCCTCGTTTCGCCCAGGTATGCGACCAGGTGAGTGTTTCTCCCGAAGCAAACGGTCCTATCCAGGTACTATTCGTAGTATCCCCCCAGTCAATGTAGTAATGCACCTCATCTAAATCAGGGTCAATTGTCGTGAAATTATAATCAACCGCAACCTTTACTTTTGCTTTTCCAGGACCAGTAATCGTCGGTATTTTTGGCGGCTGATTCTGACTAGGTTCCCTCTTATAACAACCGGTATGGTACTGATCATATTGGTACATAGGCCATTCCATATATGATGCATTATAGACACCGTCCATATCCCAGGCGTAGATATTCCCATCATCTCCTCCAACAACAACCTCGACGTAACTATCGTTGTCGATATCAGCAATCGCAGCAGTGGAATCTACCGAGTCACCAATGACCTTTGGCCAACCGATTACGGTAGTTGCATTATGATGCCAGGCATATAACTTTCTATTATAGGAGCCTACGATAATTTCGACATCTGCATCCCCATCAATATCACCAACAACAGGTTGCGCATAGATATATCCTGTATATGAAAATTCTTCCGCGTAGATTGTCAAAGGCCAGCCTGTGGCAAGGGTCCCATCATGATGCCAGATATAGAAACGGCCAATGGTTGTATTAGGAATCGCACCTCCAGTCAATATCTCTAAATCACCGTCGTTATCAATATCTGCGACAGAGGGTTGAGCAAACGCCAACCCATTCTCTTGAGGCCAACCAGCTGCTATAGTCCCATCATGATGCCAGACAGTAATCTGCCTTTGCTGAGTAAAACCAGAGCAGATGATGATTTCTAAATCGCCATCACCCTCGAGATCAGCGATGACAGGGGATGATTTGATTAAATCATGGGCTAGCTGCGGCCATCCCTCAGCAACACTGCCATCATGATTTAGTACACGCACATACCCGTCCTGGTCGCCGTAGAGAATCTCGGGGAAACCATCCTCATCGATATCCGCTGTCGATACAGCAGCCCTCACCGGACTACCAAAAAAAATAGGCCATCCTTCCACCATGATTCCATTATGATGCACCACATAGATTTTTCCTCCGCCATCAGTACTCGGAAGAATAATTTCTAAATCACCATCACAGTCAACATCGATTACTGCTACGGAGGATCGAGCGGCATAGACACTTTTTGGCCACCCAGTCATGATTGTTCCGTCATCGTGCCAGACAAAAATTTTATCACCCCACATGCCTCCGATGATCTCCTCATTACTCGTTGTGATGTTGATATCTGCGAATGTGAGCGATGCTCCTTGGATATAAATAAATTGAAATGGCCATCCGGAGAGTACGTTACCCATCGGATCAATGACATAGTCATAGTTGTTCCCACCAACAGGGCCGATGGTCACAGTACCAAAGCCAATCTCCTGATACCCATCGTGATTGATATCAGAAAGAGCAATAGGGCTCCAGATTGCAACCTGTATCCCTTGAATCTCGTCTGGCCACCCAAACGGGAAATCCGGACGTAAGGTAGGATCTAAGTAGACAGTCGCATTGACCATGTATTGTTCTAAATCGGTAAGATAGACGGTGAGGCGGATGGTGCAATACCCTGCTTCGGTGATTGACTCGGTATCCCAAAAACCCAATGTTCCGTTGATAATCTCTGTTGTTCCGTTATCCACGAGAGTCATACCTTGGGTAAACCATTCGGTGGGTGCAAAACCCACACCCCATTCAAGCATGTAGTTCTGAAAATCTGGCATTGATACCGTACCATTGATTTCAACAAGATCCCCATTTCGAAATACCTCTCCCAACCTTGGGAAATTGATTACTGGTGAGACGAACAGAGGTAGTGGCTCCTGCGGTGACTGAAATCCACCTAAAGAAGTCATCTCCCAATGAGAATGCATTGTTTTTTGTTCTTTGGCATCTATAGCGTTTTCTAAGACCTCATTCCCAGCGCAGGGGAATAAACTCATTCCAACAAGCAGACTTATCATTCCAAACACTATTGCTTTTTTCATATTCATTTCACCCCATATTCTTTCCTGTCGACATACGCAGTAACCATCATGCTAGATAAGGTTTTTGGAACCACCAAATGAATACTCATAACGACAGGAAAACGGTTGTTGTTCTTCTCGCCTTCCCTGATGAAGCCAGGTTTCATCGTCCAGCATCGAGAATATAATGACCTGCTTTCCTTGAGCGGTTTTTTCTAACGCACCAACTCTGGCAGTTATACTGATTGGCCCCAGTCCAAGAAACATCCCCGTTTTCATAGTTGTTGATTGTCCAGCGGAGATGCTGTCGATGATACCTTCCGCTGTTTTGGTGATAAGCCCAAGGGCGCCTCCCTCTACATGGATCAGCCAAGGGACATCCATAGCATCCTCTTCTCCATTATTCGTGATTAGGATGGATACCCCGAAACCACCGGTGATGCTGAAGTTGATTTCGACCGGGGATTCAAAGACTTGGATTGATTTTGTAAGCGTATCAGAGGCGTTTTCTTGATCTGTCACCGTCAAAGTCACAGTAAAAGAACCAGGCCATGCATAGACATGCTCAACGGTCATTCCGTTTCCTGCAGTTTCATCCCCGAAATCCCACACGTAGGAGATGATGTCTCCATCGGGGTCATAGGATCGAGACGCATCAAACATCACTTGTTGGCCAA
>MUGD01000083.1 GCA_002900555.1 Thermoplasmata archaeon M9B2D
GAAGGAGAGGTATCCTTGTTCATATTATCCCCCTATGACCAGGGAAGGAACAGACTTTTGTGTTGCCTCCGTACTTCCCTTTTCCTCCAAAACGATTCCCTTTTCGGTTCATCGGGTTGATTCGTATCACAAACCATCTGGTTTGCATTCTAATCTTTTTTTTTTCTTATAAAAAGGATTGCCTTACCTGTGGGGGGGGTTTTGGTTTACCCCAAGGGTTTTTCCCTGTCTTTTCCCCACAAAGATTTAATATGAAAACAATTTATTACAACAACGGAGCGACGTGAGATGGACGCATGGGAATATATTATTATCCTATTCTGGGCAACCATTATTCTTGTCCTTTCCATTGGAATATACCTCTATATGACCAATCGAAAAATATCTCAGAAATTGGAAAGAATGCAACAGAAGCTGAATGCGGATCGTCGTACAATTCAACAAATGAAAAAATCCAAAGACGAACGGGTGCAAAAGCTTCTTGAGATTCAAAGTTCAGTTGACAAGATGATAGAAGAAGATAGAAAAATAGTGTAATGGATGATGCGTTGGTTGTTGTTGATTCTTCGTTACATTTTTTTGAAACGACACTTCATCATTTGATATTCGAATGAGTAGTATTGATAAAAGTAGGAGTGATGAGGTTCTGAGAAGAATGGTTTTTTTTATGGTGTGGGGTCTGTGAGGAGGTGAGGAGAGAATGGATAAAGTTGGAGAAAATCGCCTCGTAAAACGGAATAATCCAGACCCCACAAAAAAACAAATAATACCCTGGTTAATAAAGTTTTTTATCAAAAGCAGCAGACTGTAGTTCTGTCTTATCTTTACGATTTATAACAAATAAGAAGAACAGAAACAAAACACGATGGTTGAAATACGATTGTTGTTTTTGTTATGATTGTTACAAATATACGGCGAAAAAATTAAATATGCGGGATGCATTGATATTGAATTGGAGGAATCTTATGCAAAAACTTGTTCCACTTTTTATAGTGGGAATAGTAGTCCTCTGTGGACTGGAGGCTGGTGCAACACCCTTTACTAAAGGAGAATCAAATGTCCTCTCATGGAAACAAATGCCAACGCCGTCTATTATGCGTGCTGACGTCCTTGATCAACAACAACCATTGATGGATTGGTTCGGACCAATAGGATCTGGTCCGTTATGGGATCATCTGAATTATATCGTAGCACAGACGTTTACCCCGACCATGCCGATACTGACGAGGGTTGAGTTGATGATTGGGAAAAACATCACAACCACCTATGATTATACCGTTGTTATCCGTGATGCCTTAAACGGTACGGACCTTACCAGCGCAAGTGTGCCTGCCGCACAAATCACCACAGAGAATTTCAGTTGGATAGAATTTGACTTCCCGGATATCGCCGTGTCACCAGGCAATACATATTATCTTGTGTCCTTCACACAGAATGCGACCGATAACTGGTATGCATGGGGCTTGAAAGTTGGTGATGTCTATCCAAATGGGACCATCTATTTCACGGTTAACGATGGGGCGAACTGGTCTGAGGAACCAGATGGTGACATGACCTTTATGACCTACGGAAGAGAAAACATACCACCAAATGAGCCACTGATACAAGGAGAGACGGATGGGAAAATACGCGTTGAATATCCCTATAATTTCTCAACAGACGACCTTGATGGAGATGACGTGTATTACTGGATCGAATGGGGGGACGACAGCCCTGCGGAAGAATGGATTGGACCGTATGCATCCGGTGATGTCATTATCGTGAAACATACGTTTATGAAGAAGGGGACGTACCAGATAAAAGCAAAGGCAAAAGACACCGCTGGTGCGGAGAGTGCATGGGGGTATCTTGAAGTAACAATGCCAAAGAACAGCGCTATTGTTCCTAGCTTCTTGTTACAAGAGTTGTTCGAGCGGTTCCCGCGCATCTTTCCATTACTCCGATATCTCTTGGGTGAGTAACCCTCCACCTTTTTCTATTTTTTTTTCCCGTGACATCTTTAAAGAGTTCAATGGTTGCCTCAAGAATGTTTCCGTTTTCTTGTATATAACGATATTCTCTCCGGGTATCTTGTTTTTTTTAGGATTAAAAAAAAGTCAAATCGTGATAATACCAACATATCTTTATTAACAACGAAAGACAAATAAGAACATATATGGGAGAGAGTACAAATAAAAAGGATTTGGGATACTATAGCATCGAGATCATAAAGGATGGAGAGGGAAGCCCGTTAGTGATTGTGAAATTTAAAAGCGAAGGCAAAAATCACTGGACAAAAAATCATAGTTGGTGTCCGACCCTTGCAGAACTGGAATTCTTGTATAAGACTACCAAAATAATGGAAAAGAATACGGCAAAAATCCCTTCCACAAAACCTGCGTTTGTTTCAGTGACTGAGGATCAGTGACGCCTGTAGAGAGGAAAAAAAGCTGTCACATGCTCATGTCCATAGAAACCAGATTGACTTTATCCACCCTTATCGTCGGATGGGTCTACTCATCAATTATTCTTTTTTTTAAAAAAATGGATGATATTCCTCCAACAATCGTGATAGATTACTTCGCTATGACAGCGAGTTATCGTTCGTCATCACAGCGGAAGCAGTAATACCGTTCGAAATCGTAACTTACCGTTTTTTCGTTTTTACCGAATTTTCTTCCACAGCCAGAACAATTCAATGCTGTCAGGAGAATTATGTGTATCATATTTTTGTTCGTTTTCATCGATCATCATAGATGGGCATTGCTATTTACAGTATATATATTCTGAGAAAATGTTTGGTAAATTCCGAATAAAAAGTCATCAGGAAATACGAGATTAGGATACGGTCATGAAATTTTTTTTAATGGACCCCGAAGAGGAAGAATAGGAAAATGTGCCCACTTGCGTCCTTTGTTTCAGATACCCCCTCATCACAGGTCACACAAACGGTTATGGTGATTCTGCCTAATCCGATAATGAGCCGTTCTGTTGTAACATGTACTGTTTCTGTGACCGCAAGAACCGGTATCATCCCCGTGGTGCTGACATTGACGCGTCCGAAAATCCCGCCACTTACCGTAATGATCCAGCTGAGGTTTGTTGCGTTTCTCTCCCCGATGTTCGTCACAGTCGCAGTGATTTTCGTTTTATCGCTTGCAACAGAGATATTAATTGATGGTTTTGGTGTTCGGTATGCATGCATTGTCGTCCCAGTGCCGCACACCAGAAGGGTTCCTTCATCTCCAAGAACTGGACCGCCGATGTTGATGTTGGGAACACTGACGTTCCAAAGTGAGATAAGATCATTGGTAAAGACCGTCAATTTGCCGTCAGAGAAGCCGCCGTTTGAGAAATACACGGTTCCGTCCGCATCAACAGCAAAGTGGGGAGAGAGGTACGTGTACTCTGGGTTTCCGATAAGCTCACTTTCGGCGGTTACAGATCCGTTTGAATCGATTTTTCCGATGCGTGGTCCTGGAAGGATGCAATAGACGTCTCCGTCAGGGGCAACTGCAAACTCGGAAAACGTAGTCCAGGCACATGCATGATGCCATTTCTCGATAAAACTAGTTCCGGTGTCGGTAAACGCGTAGAAATAATCGACTGCGGGGTTGTTCTGCGTCCTGCTTAGGTAAATCGTTCCATCGGGGCCGACCATAGGCGTATTTTGCAACGTAAACCCTGGCATCACCGGGCTAGCGTACAGCTCTTGACCCGTGGTAAGGTCATATCGTACAATAATATGCCCTCCCCCAGTAACATCAGCGATATAAAACGCATCTTCATAGATTGCACCACCGCAACTCCCTGAGACTGACCCGACACGGGCGGAGTGCCAGACGGTTTGCCCGTCTTCTGCGTTGATCCGCCAGATGTCTGTAAATGAGGCGATCACCGGGTCACCATCTGGGGCGAACACCACACCATCATACGGCCCTGCATCAATGAGGTCCATGGATACCCAGAGAATCTCCCCTGTCTCTGAATCAAGACAATAGAGATTGTCATCGACTGATGCCCCGTTTCCAGATCGGGAGGCATAGACATGACCATTTTTTACACCTGCAATCCATGTTGTCCAATCATTGGTGTGATAGGGGATGTGCTGCTCCCATAGCATTGCGCCCGTGGAAAGATCCATTGCAATAACTGGTGAGTCATTCACTGAACCAGGCCATCCTGCTTGCCTGATGACAAAGAGTCGGTTTCCCTCGGTGACGGGAAGCCAGGAGATAATCGAGCTTTTCGCACCTGACCAGAGGAGATCTGCAGAGAGTGGACCGGTGGTCTCTGATTGTCCATTTCGCTGTGCGTTTCCCCCGGAATTACTCCAGTCATTTCCCTCGTTCGTCCCTTTAGATGCTTGCGATTGTAATGAAGGAGTATGTGTAAAATAGGTGAAATACGGTGATTCGTGATGCGTTTGTAAGGGATTATGTAGCCCTACTGGTGTAGTAATACTATTTTGTCCAGGTGCATTTGTCTGAGAACGAGGGATAAGAAAGCATGTCTCGCTTGGCTGCGTTACCATTGCGTTTCCTGGCAGTACGAGTAAACAAACGCATGCTTGGAGCAGTATGAATGTAGAGAGTGTTTTTTTATTCATATGTAATGGTCCTACCTGATTACCACAGGTGTACTAGAATTATCCTCTGTTTTTATTTAAATCTTTGGAAAAGATAGAAATTGGCGATAAATAATTTTTTTCGCCTACTTTCTTTTTGTTAACAACCCAAATGTGCTCTATTGTTTTTGTAGTATGTATGACTTGCTGGAATCACGGTCTGTAAGTGTAAGTACTGTATTTTCCTCTGAGAATTTGTAGGTATAGCTTTTTGGAGGAGTGAGATAGTCTACTATTTCCACCGTGAGTATCCCACTATTCATTTCCCAGATTCCATCAGTTAGAGAGTAATCCACCGGTCCAATTTTGAATTTTACCATAAAGGTGTTATTAAGGGAAAAAGTGATGAGCTTTGGCACATCCGTCCAGATATCCATACTGTTCCATGTTCCAACTAGTTTCTCCTCATCGGAAAGAAACAGATTGCTGATTTCATTACATCCACTCAACCCAACACAAGCAAGAATGGCAATGATTCCTATGATAGTAAGTTTTTTCTTCATTTCAAGCTCTTCGCAATGAATAACAGCCATTTCTTTAAAAATATAACCGTCGCATTTCGATAATCCAGCTAGATAAAAAGCTTTCTCATACTACGGAAGAAGTCATGATGGTACCTAGTGTACTGTATACCGGGAACAGAATTTGTTTAAAAAAGTGTTTGTGATGTGATATCCTTTGAGGTGGAAGAGGAATACCGGTGTTGCTCGCACGGTGTTGTTACAGAAATGATCCTGAGTGAAGTATCGATAGTGCAATTATTCCGATAAGGGTTATTAATATGGCGGTGTAGCCGAGGAGTTCGTAGATGACAGGCATTTCCCCTTTTTGGATATTGTTTGTCATGGTACATCCCATAATACTATTGGAGAAAACCTTTATAAGAACACCAGGGTAGGTGCATATGCATACTAAAGCAGAAGAGGCGCCTGGTATCCAGTGAGGGTATCGTCGATGTATCGGATACGTAGGGATGTCTTCTATGTATTGATGCTGCTGGTACACAAAAAAACTGGAGTGGATACGCGTCTTATTGCCCGTAGTAGCAAGTGGCTTTATACGTATCTGGTTCCTCTTTGATTTCGAGTAGGGAACCATCCTTTGATATTCGAACGATTTCTACGATAGGTCTTTCCTCACACTACATAGGAGTATAGTATCCTTTATGAAGAACTTAAAACCCGCATCTGAGATAATCCGTCAAAATGCGAAAAACCATCTTTTTTTGTTCTGTTTGTAGGAAAGTGATGAAGTTACAATTGTTTTTTTCTTTTTCGGTTATTAAGCTTTACGGCGATGAAGAGCAGAAATAAGAGAAACAAGACTATCAATTACAAAAAGTTATATAGGAGATGGTAGTATAGTAAAACCAGATAAACTGGATAACGAGAGAATACAAAAGGGGGTTGAAGTAACGTATGAAGAAATTGATACTATCTTGTATAATAGGAATGTTCGTCCTTAGCGGGATTGGGACAGTTGCCACGACTAATATTAGAGACACAGCTTTAAGTAGCATATCAGAATCGATTGCTGTTTCAGAGCTGGTCATAAAGGATACTGGTCCTTATGTCACTGTAACACTTGATGAGGCAGCATCATCGCTTCTAGATCCAGGAAAGCCTCTGCTGCCTGTCGTTACAAAGGTGTTTGTCTTTCCGTTTGGAACAAGAATTCTTGATGTGACGGTACGTGCTTCTGAGGCAAGAGAGATTAGCATATCAAAACCGGTTATTCCGGCGTCGGAACCTATGCCCGTGGGTTCTGCAGAAGCCCCAAAGACGATACAAGACCCAATGGTCTATGACCAAGCACCAGTGTATCCTTTCAGTGGTTTTTGCTCTACGACAAGGGCAGGAGTTCAGGGGAACGACCATGTCGTCTTTGTTATTGTCCAGTGGTATCCTGTTCGGTATGCGCCTGCGCAGAACATGCTTTATTTTAGTGACTATGCACAAATCCAGGTTTCCTATGAGGAACCTGCAACCCCAAGCCTGTTTTCTGATGATTATGATTTGGTGATCATCGCCCCCTCCCGGTTTTCCAATGCGTTGCAACCTCTCATTGATCACAAGGTCACGATGGGTGTCAATGCTCTATTAAAAACAACCGAGGAGATCTATGCCGAGTATAACGGGTTTGATGAGGCTGAGGAGATAAAATATTACATAAAAAAGGCCCTTGACACCTTAGGGGTTTCGTACGTCCTTCTTGTCGGTAGCATTAAGAATTTGCCTATCCGGACCACCTGGTTTTTCCAAAGAACCCATGACCACTACTGGAACGAGACGGTACTTACTGATTTATACTATGCCGATATCTACGATGCTGATGGTAAGTTTTCCAACTGGGACACCAATGACAACGGATTATACGGAGAGGTCTACATCAATTGTCCTGGTGTCAGTGATATCTGTGACTTTTACCCGGATGTTCACGTGGGTCGTTTGCCCTGCGACCGGGTTTCGGAGGTACGCACTGTTGTAAACAAGATCATCCGCTATGAAACCGAGACTGCTGGGGAAAGCTGGTTTAACAACATCATTCTTGTTGGAGGTGATACCTTCCCGGGTTGGGATGGGAACGAAGGAGAGATAAAAAACCTGCTCACCGCAGAGATTATGTCGGATTTTACTCCCGTGTGGTTATGGACTTCTGACGACTCGTTTACCGCTAAGTCCTTAAACCAAGCGATCAACCGTGGTGCTGGGTTTATCGACTATTCAGGACATGGGTTTGAGATTGGTCTTGGTACCCATCCTCCTAACAGCGAGGAATGGGTTACGTATCATTCGAATAATCTGTTTGGAGCTGTTAATTTCAATAAACTTCCAATTGTGTTCTTTGACGCGTGTCTGACGGCAAAACTTGATTTTAATCTCTCTGAGTTTCTCACCTATGCTTTGGGTGATAACCCGGTTGTCTTAGAACGGTTTAGCCGTATCGCTGCTCTTCAAATCCCCACCTTTGCGTGGTGGATGGTGCGGTTGAAGAGCGGTGGTGCTATAGCTACGATTGGTGCGACACGGACTGCCTTTGGAGGGTTAGACTCAGGAGCAGGATATATTTCACTTCGATTTTTCGAAGCGTATAATACGAGTGATACGGTGGGTGAGATGATGACATCCGCGCAGAATGATTACATCACGTTTATCCCATCTGACCGTTTTACGGTCGAAGAGTTCATCCTCATCGGGGACCCAAGCCTGAAGATAGGAGGGTACTAGCAAGTATTTATTTCCTTGTCAGACCGCGGTGGTTCCACGAGAGGGATTCATCAAACGGTCGCTTCCTTGCTTTAAGAGAATCATTGATATGTTAGCTATTTACTATATAATTTAAAATATCTATAATTACACCCGAAACGTTCAAAGGATTCACCGATGATTAAAAAAACCCTAGTTACTAAAGTCACAGCCGTATTTGTTGCCCTTCTTATTATATCCACTGCTTTTTTGTACTATGGGTACATCGCAACGACAGAGAAAGTCCAAGAAACACAAGAAGAACCAGTGAGGATCGATGACCGCATCAGTCCTTTGGAAAATCAAGGACTCACACTTGAGGTGCTTAGGATTCGTCATCGAGGGTGCCTGGAACGGCTCATGAAACCAGGGAATTCCTGGAAAACGAACCCTTCGTTTTATTTCATCTCGAACATGGATGGACTGGAGTATGCCAGTAAAGACGTCACCCAGCATGGCAGGACCGCTGAAATACTGTTTAACACATGGGATACCATGTTTGAGGAAAACAAGATCATGAAAGACGCAGAAGAGGAGCAACAAACATCGACGGTC
>MUGD01000084.1 GCA_002900555.1 Thermoplasmata archaeon M9B2D
CTTTCCAGGGATTCTGTCTCCGAGTTTCTTGTTGACGGCATCCTTGTCCTTGATGTGGATCCTTCGATGGACCGCAGGAAGCTAGCGATACGGAAGATGCGGGGGACGAAACATACATTAAAACCACGTGATATTGAAATTACTTGTGACCATGGCATCCGGATCGTTTAAATCATTCCTGTAAGGGAAAACATAAAAAATCGATTCTTCGTTACCTAGCTACTATGACCGAACGAGTCCTTCCTAGCCCCGAGCTTCACACACTTTTTGTCTCAAGGGAGGTAAGTCATTGCCCCTTAATCGCAGAGATACTTGCGATTGGCAAGACGTTGCAAACCCTCGGACTGCCCGAGAAAGAAACAGGGATCATGAGCCTGGACTACGGAAAACGTCTTCTTATTAATGCAAAAAACGCTGATGTAAAAACCATGACACAACAGGATGTCGTTGAAATCGTTGACTATGACCCTTTGAAAAACATCATGATGGTCATAGGAGCAACAGATCCCTCATCCGAAACCCCGGTTCACTGGATCATCCAAAAAGCACGTCATGATATCAATGTGCTGCTTCAGATCAATAGTGTGCCATTGTTTGAGAAATGGAACCACAGCCTTCCAGCAACGGAGAAGGACACAAAACCATCAAGCCTTGAACGCGCCAAAGAGCTACTACGGATTTTGCAGAAGGGAAGAATCATCCTCATAAAAAACGAAGGAATAGTATTTGGTGGGATAAACGTAAAAGAAATCCATGACGCCCTGCACAAGTATCTTGGGGGGTTCCCATGAAAGTCAATGGAAGAGACTATCGATCGTTATGGCAGGATGGAAACGTCGTACGGTTCATCGACCAGCGGAAACTTCCCTTTAGCTTTGAAATCTTCACCGCAAGAACCGTTGAGGATATTGCTTTTGCCATAAAAGAGATGGTGGTTCGAGGAGCCCCTGCTATCGGCGCTGCTGCAGCCTATGGGATGGCTTTAGGGGAGAAAGATCCAGAACACGCCGCAGGGATGTTACGATCAACACGTCCAACCGCATACGACCTCTTCTACGCAGTGGAATACATGATACAGGCGATCACGCACGCAGAAGATGTTTTTAATGCAGCATCAACGTATGTTGACCACATCATCACCCAGTGCAAGAACATCGGGGATCACGGGGACACGCTCATAAAAGACAACATGACCGTTCTTACGCATTGTAACGCGGGAGCGCTAGCCACCGTAGACTATGGTACTGCATTAGCCCCACTGCGAATCGCCCATGAAAAGAAAAAGAAGATATTCGTGTATGCGGATGAGACACGGCCACGGCTCCAAGGCTTGCTGACCGCCTGGGAGCTTACCCAAGAGGGGATCTCTCATGCATTAATCCCAGATAACGCTGCAGGGTATTTTATGAAAAACAAAGAAGTCGATATGGTAATCGTCGGTGCGGATAGGATAGCCGTAAACGGTGATTTTGCAAATAAGATAGGGACCTATGAAAAGGCAGTATGCGCAAAGGAAAACAACATACCGTTCTATGTTGCTGCGCCCCAAAGCACCTTTGATCCTCACATACAAAACGGGTCGCAGGTCGTCATCGAAGAACGCAGAAGACAGGAAGTAACAGAGATACAGGGAAATACGATTATGCCGGCGTGGGTATCAGTGAAGAACCCTGCGTTTGATATCACCCCACACAACTACGTCACCGGGTTTATCACAGAGAAAGGGATCTATAAGAAATAATGCATGAAGAAAGGAAAAACCGTTTATATACGAAACACCATTCGATTGTCAAACCAAAAAAAAGTCGCATCGGAACGGATATCCATGAAGCTGGAAAGTTTAGACGAACTGGATGAAAATCAGAACTTCTTCTGTAGGTACTGTGGCAAACAACTCCACTCTGTTGATGAGATCTCATGGCGCATCTGCATTGCGTGTAAACAATCATCGAAGGAACCAGAGAACGAGAAAGTGTTTTTCTGTTGGGCATGCGGAAAACAGCTTACAGAAATGAGTGAAGTGGCACAAGGTCTCTGTCATTCCTGCAAAGCCTCGATTATACGTAAGATCCGCTCTCCAGTAAAAAAATCAAATCCCTCGTCCGAACAAGAGTAAGTCACAAGAAAAACACTTTTTTATGTATCTAAGAAAAAAGTATCTTTTCGCCAGTACATATCATCTGTGATACAAAGATGTTTAAAAAGAAAAAAAAGAGAATTAAGTGGTTTTACTTAATTCCAACGACTAGTGGACCAAGTAAGAACGCTGATTTTGACGCTGATACTTGGAGTGCGTTGTCTGCTTTTGCGGTGATCCCGATGTTTATCTTACCAAATCCGATAAACATACCAACACTTATCGGGAGGACTCCACCAGCGGCAAGTGTGGCTTCTGCCCCCATTTCAGAGACGTTTACCATCTTTAGCAGACCACCGGTGACTTTAATGGTCCATTCGACATTATTTGCATCGGTTTCACCAATGTTCTGCACATCGGCTTTAATTCCAATCGGTCCTTTAATATTTGCAATCGATAACTCTGCTAAGCCTTCTCCTTCAACGATTGCCCCGATCCCCCAGCGACCATCAACAGTAGGCAGCACAACGTGGAGTTGTTGCCAGACATTGTTTAAATATGTCCAATCGCTTTTATATGGAATGCTTGGTCCCGTAAGGCAGTCACTCCATGCATAATAACAAGGAGGATCATAAATTTGGTACCATTCCACGGCGACCCACAGTTCATTATGACCAGAAAGATTAACAGGTGTCACCAGTGGTACGGTGGTTACCCCAGTGGTATCTAAATGATAGGTCGTATCACTTACGATTACCGATCCAGGGGTTGATTGTGTTCCTTCATCATAAATATAAATTTTAATATCGATGTCTGGGTGTCCATTATCCGCAGAAAACGCCACATTAACAGCGGTCATGGTCCAAGTCATATACGGTGCCATTTCATCCTGGGTCAGACGAATAGCGGTTTTCCATGTGGCTGGACTGGTAGTAATACCAATGACGTTTGAAAGACCAGATTCCTCATAATACTTTAATTCAACTTGGTCACCTAATACGCCAGAGGGAGTCGTTGTCTGGGTGCTTGAGACAAACGTTGGTTTTTCAGGGGTGCTGTTAATCGCAGTAGCAGGTAGGCCGACTAATAAGACTGCGATACATAAGACTATACCAGCCTTAAACAATTTTTTCGTATTATTCTTCATATTATTCACCTTGATAAAATATATAGAGATTCTAATATATAAGCTTATCTTTGTATATTTTTATGATTGACTACAATAAATAAACACTTTGGTGAGGTAGAAAAAGTTACTCTTAGGAAAAATACCGTATTATTTTATAAAAAATCTCGAACTAAACGCACTCTCCACAACAAAGATTATATAATGGTTCTCTCTAATATCTTTATATATATTAAACACTATTATTTAATATGTAAAACCTATGTGGATATAGGGGGATCAAAATAGAATATGAAGAGGTGAAAAAAAGTTGAGGAAAAAAATAGTATTGGTAATTGTAATAAGTTTAGTATGCTCTCCGATGGTTTCATTAGCGACGTTTGCACAGGAAGCCGAAACACAACCAGATGCTGTTGCCCCATCGGCATATAACCAAGGGCAGAACACCGCTGGCCGGACCAATAGCGATCCATCGATTACCATCGAATCACCAAAAGCAGGATACCTGTATTTATTTAAACTTCCGCCAATCAAAATGGGTGTAATAAGTAATCTTTTAGGCTACGCGGTAGTGATTGGTCGGAGTGTGAATCTCGATACGGTATATACCGATATCCATCATAGTAGATTTGCCGCAAAACGTGTTGTAACTGGATGGGAGACTGTTCGTTGGGATTACAGGACTCTGGACGGGTTATCAGCAGATCTCAGTCTAACGTCCGGGCTTTATACCATCACGGTATCAGGATACGATGAGACAAATTACGAGCTTGCGAAAGATTCTATAAAACTATTGTATCTGAGGATTGGTGGCGAGGACTTTGGCGTCTGGGTCAACACAAAATACGACGGGGGGGAGACCATATCAACACCCCTTGAGCTTGGAATGAACGATTTCGCATCGATGCTAAACACTGGTGAGACAAAACGGTTCAGCGTTCCGATGCAAAGCAATGATGACACCCAGATTGATTTACGATTCATTAGGACGAAAATCATGAATAACACGGAGAAAGTCGTGGAAACAAAATGCAACATTGTAACAACATGCGACACGTCAAAGCAATACGAAATATCCATCGAAGTGCGGTTTCCGTTTGTTCTTCTTGACGGTGGACAACCTGCCGAAAATAACAACCCATATTTCAGCACAAAAGTAGGCTATCAATCATGGACAGGGGAAGGAACCCCTAACTGTGTCAATACCACGTTTTATGTCGGCAGAGACAACATCAGTGACCCGCGTGTCTTCCGGTTATCCGTCATACCAGAGAACATTGCAAGTGATTCAAAACTGACGTTTTTTACCACGTACCTCACGGTTGATGGAACGGGTAATGAAATATTCCAACGTACATATTCAATTGATTTTGAGCCGGCAACCGAGCTAACAATCACGTCGATACCACGCGAAGCAAAAATCAGCTACGAGTTTGGGAAAAGCGCTGGTGTTCAGACGAAAATCTCACTACGAGCCCAAGGAGGGATACTTGATGACATCATACAAAGTTTCACCCTTGATCCCTTACCAAGCTATATGGCCTTTGACCTCACCCTTATAGGATCACGGGAGTTCCTCTACGAATGTAACCAGCCATATAACATCTCCTATTCCTTAGATTCAATACAGAACGGCAACCTTGTCTGCTTCATGGTGACAGATCTCCCTGAGCGCATCCATGCATCATGGGGTCTGAATCTTGGCACGCTTGGGGATCTTGCTGCCTCAAGCTTTGCTGACCTTGATATGTCCCATGAGGTCAAACGTCTAGCGTTATCTTTCTTTGGTAATGACCGTCCGTTCATCTCATTGGAAAACTTCCCAAGGAAACTCCGTTTTGAAAATGCGGTCAACCTCCTCGATGGAACAGGGAACATCACCGTGATGCGAGGCTTGAACGAGACAAGAACATTAAGCGTTTGCATAGCGCACAATGACATGGCGGTGACGAAATCTTTCGAACTGAAAAATAATTTTGTGCAGATGAACTGGAAAATTGACTTGGTAAACGGAACGGGGTTTGTGAATATCACCAGGGATTCTGAGAGCATCATAACAATGTCTACGGAAATCGAGTATAAGAACTGGACCTTTGTAAAGACCGTCGAGCTTTGCAATAGCCGTCTTGAACTTTCATGGGATATCAACAGGCAGCAGCGAACAGGGCAGGTCATTTTATCAAGGGATGTTGGACTCGGGAGCCCCATGCTTTCCTTCTCCATCACCCATGAGGGATGGACCTTAGCAGATACCCTTGAGTTTTCCAACAACTACCTTGAATTGTACTGGCAGTTGCCGACATCGACAAATACTCATGTCGAACTTGGGCTCATCACAGAAGGGGGGCAGATGTTCCATAACACGATCTCTCTGGTGGACAACGGTATTGAATTGTTCCATATCGGTGTCGGGATTAAAACCGATGATCATTACGTCATTTCCTGGGATTATATCAATGGGCTTATTACGAATTTCCAGTGGTCTGGGAAGCTTTTCAGACTGACTGATGTCGACATCAGGGTGAACCTCGCAGGGGAGATGTTCACCGTAAGTGCAGATATTGATGTTGGACAATCAGGCTCTATTGAACTGCAGTTTAACAAGGCGGTCGCAGTGACGTTTGCAGATACAGCTAGTCAAACATTTAAAATCCAGGGCGTGGTTTCTTTGAATGCGACCCGACGACTCCACCTGGGATGGGAATTAGGGGAATCAGGGTATTTCACCATTTATACGTTTGGAGAACCATTAGGTGATGCATTTAACCTTGAGGTTGGCTACGACCCCCAGCATACAGGAAGTTACCAGTATGGGTTTAGACTCATGGGTCAGCATTTTATTCAGATTACCCGCACCATTCAATGGTACTCCGTGAATGGAAGCCTTGTGCGCATCTGGATTCTCGGTGACCAGCCTCTTCCAGGAGACTGGACATTACAAGTTTTGTGGAACAGTCAGTGGTACTCTGTACCCTGGGGATAGGTTTGTATCATGGGTGATATAAAAACTCGATGTGGTTTTTGCATCATCGCATTGGTACTACTAATCATTACCTCAGTCGGACAGGGAATGCTACAACCAAAAGAAACGACCAACGTCCGTGACTCAAAAAACATAGATTTAACACGCGGTGGATCAATTGTAGTCTGGCAAGATGACTTTCTAAACCTTAGTAACATTGACCCCGCCCTTTCAAACAACATCATCGTCAATACCATCGTTGGAACCGTTTCTATGCAAAACACCTATGAAGCATGGATTGACCCTGGGTTCACCCGCATGAAGGAAATCCTTGTTTTAAACAGTGGACAAGAAACGTTTTACAACTACGTTCTAAACATCACAGTCTTGTACGATTCAGACATGCAATTTAATTTTTTTGACCTTCGTTTTACTAATCAGACCGGTGTTTTCCTCCCCTACTACAGAGTAAAGACCACTACTGGTATGTCCTGTGATATCATGGTGAAAATTCCAACAGTTCCTCCAGGGCAAACCACGATTTACATGTTCTACGGCAATGAAACTGCAAATGTAGACATTAGCAATTTTTCCACGGTATTCTCCTGGGCAGACCGAACACGTCCTGACACCATGGTTTCTTTTAAAGCCACCACAGAGGGCGCATGGGACCCAAGTGTCGTCTATGGTGCAAACAGATTTCTCGTCACCTGGGAAGAACGTCTCGGTCCTGAGGATATTCCTCTACCGCTTCCGAACTACGAACGAACCCTCCCGTGTGTCATCCATGGCAGAACTTACGATAAGGAGGGTGCGAATCCGATCCCTGGCAACAACAGCGACATCGATGTCTCAACACCCGGTATCGACACCTATCATGCAGAAAACCCCTGTAATGCGTTTGGTGCAGGCAAATATTTTGTTGTATGGGAGGAAAACCCAGCGAATCAACCATTGCTCCGCTATGAGGCCGATATCATGGGGGCAATGATTTATCCAAATGGAACTGTGGAGAAACGTTTTTCGATATGCACGGCTACTGGAGGCCAATTTGATCCACAGGTCGTCTATGATAGCTACAGCAATCGATTCCTAGTCGTCTGGGCTGATGCCCGGAACGGTGGAAACGATATTGATGTTCGAGGAAGACTGTATAACTCTAATGGATACCCTATCAATGTGGATTTTCAGATAGCCTATGAAATCAATTACCAGGGGAATCCTTGGATCTGCACTGATGACAAGGGGACGTTTTTTATCGTGTATGAGGATGGGCCAAGTTCATCGCTTGGTCCGTTTAGTCTCTTTGCGTATCGTTACGACTACAATGGAAATCGTATTGGGAATCGCATTCCGATCGCACTTGCGAGTGAGACTGTTGACCATATCTTCCCTGCGGTGTCTTATAACTCAAAATCAGAACGATATTTTGTAACCTGGAATGACGGTGATGTAAGCGTAGACCCCACCAACAGAGATAGTTACGATGGGAACATATGGGGGAAGATCTTTAATAAAACCGGTGCTCTTGTGAAAAACAATTATATCATCGAACCAGGAACCAGTTTCATCCGAAGTGTCTCTGTCCCCTATTTTGATACCATGTTTTTCATCGCCTATGATGGGACGATCCAGGGAAACCGAGATATCTATGGACGGATGGTCGCTGCCGATGGTGCCATAATGACGAGTCGGCAGGAGCTTTCTGACGGATCCTCACAGAACGTCGATTGGAACGATATCGCTGTAGGGGCAGGAAGAATCTTTGTCACCTGGGAGGACGAGCGTGACCTTTTAAGTCAATATGCGGATGTTTTCCAGTACGTCTGGCGTTCCGGACAGCCCTATGGCTCCTTGAATGTCACTGCGGTGTTCGATTCTGAGAAAGAACTGATCACAACGGCGCAGCTGATGTCTGTGGTAATTGAGCCGGAGTTGTTCCGTGAATGGAGACGGTTCTGTTTCCTTGATACCGTCCCCTCTGGAACGGTACTTCTCTTCGACATTATGGATCAGAACGGATCCATCGTCCTGAAGGGGAATGTCCAGAATGACCAGAATATCTCCGATATCACCGAATCAGCTGTGCGTCTGCGAGCAACATTTACTCGTACCTCTGCGTGTATGACACCGGTTCTTGACAAATGGAATATCTCCGCGTTGGTTGGCAAAGACATCTACCCTCCTTCTACAGAAATCACGCTTAGCCCAGCACAGCCC
>MUGD01000341.1 GCA_002900555.1 Thermoplasmata archaeon M9B2D
AATCAGAAGGCCGAGGTCGTCAAGTCGATCACGACACCGCTGTATGTGCCGCGCGATGTCGACTATGTGATAGAGGGATGGGTCGATCCGCAGAACCTGAAGATCGAAGGGCCTTTCGGCGATCATACGGGATATTACACCCTTGAAGAGCCGTATCCGGTGATGGAGGTAAGCGCCATCACGCGCAAAACCGAGCCGATATTTTTGGCGACTGTCGTCGGCAAGCCCCCTCTCGAGGACAAGTATATGGGGTGGGCAACAGAGCGTATCTTCCTACCTCTTCTTAAGACAAACGCACCGGATCTGATCGATTATCATATGCCGGAGAACGGCGTGTTTCACAACCTTATCTTTGCAAAGATGCAGCCGCTCTATAAAGGCCATGCGAAGCAGTTTATGCATGTTTTCTGGGGTGCGGGCCAGATGAGCTTTGTTAAGCATGCCTTATTTGTCGATGAGAAAGGACCGGAGCTCAACAACTACTTCGCGATGGCGAAATATGTACTTGACCGTTTCTCACCCAAGATGCTCTTTATATCGGAAGGGATCACGGATGCACTTGATCACTCCAGTCCTGAAGCGCTGGTCGGCGGCAAGCTCGGTATCGATGCGACGCAGAAACATACACCGCAGACGCCGGCGTTGCTGGACGATGAAAAACTGTTGGCCCTGGTCAAAGAGCGGATTCCTGAGGTCGAGGAGCTTCGGCAATATATGTTGATGACCCCAAACCCTGTTACGGTGATGACCATCAACAAGACAAGACGGGTAAATGAGTGTTTTGAGCTCCTTGATGACCTGAAAGAGCATCTTAGCATCATCGCTTTCGTCGATGCCGAAAAGAACAATGTTGACAACCCGTATATGCTGACATGGCGCATCGTCAACAACATGGATGCACAGCGAGATGTCAGGATCTCAGGCGAGATGGTCTACATCGATGGTACCAATAAGAACGCACTGGACGGTTTTGAACGACGCTGGCCGGATGATGTCACCTGTACCCCCGCAGTGGTGGCATCATTGAAGTCAAAAGGACTGTGGGACCTTGATCCCAAGCTCGAATTCGATTATCAATTATAGTCACCGGTTAACATTAAAAAACATCATATTTTTAATGTTAACTTTTTCTTATATATATTCAGTAACACATCAAATTTACCCTGTAAACTATTGCTACGATAGGAAGGCCGTTAAGGCTAATATTATTTTTAATAATGTACTATAGATTCAATATTAAAAATGAGGTTGCTTGTATATGAAAAAAGTCGTAATGTCTGTACTCGCGTTAACTGTACTTGGGCTTGGGTCAGCTGATGCCGCTGTTTACAAAGGGCAGAAAGTTTATATTAAGAAATGCCGTAAATGTCACGGTGGCGGACTCGAGGTAGCCGCGTCGAAAAAGAAGAGGACGTGGAAAAAGCTTATGAATAATAAGGGCGAGGGATTGGCAAAACTTCACTTGGAGAATAAGAAAGCGAAAGCATCTTGGAAATATTTTGAAAGCACAAAATATACAAAACGCGCGAAACATCTTAAAGACTTTATGGTCGAATATGCAAAAGATAGCGGTAACGTACCTGCCTGTAACTAATTCATTATAGATCAAGGCACATTAATGTGCCTACTTTCCTCAAATAAAACTCCCTAACAGAAATTTACAGCTAAGAACTCTTTATTAAGATCACAAGACCTCTTTGCACAAAAAAGTTGACTGCTCTGCTATGTGCCTGTGATATCCTCCGAAAATTAAGGTAAAATGTCAAAATTATTTTCCACAGCAGCATAATGCGTGTGGTATTAACGGAGCCGATATGGATAAAATGTGGTCAGGTCGTTTCAGTGAGGGTGCCTCGTCGCTGTTGGATGATTTCAATGCATCGATAATGTTTGATCGACGTCTATACAGAGAAGATATAGAAGGCTCTCTTGCGCATGCAGCGATGTTGGAGGCGCAGGGGATCTTGAACAGCGAGGAGCTGCAGTCGATCCAAAAGGGGATGGCCCAGGT
>MUGD01000085.1 GCA_002900555.1 Thermoplasmata archaeon M9B2D
TACATTTCATGAGTCCATCCAATTTCCAGTCTGATATTGATCTGAGTGCTATCGCTCCACCGGTTGCTGTATTCTCGTCAGGCTGTTTCTGTGAAATTGTAGCATCATCGGTTGGTTCAAGGACCATGGTATTCTCAGCAGTTGTTCTGAATGAAAACGTTTTATTCTCCCAGTACGTTCCATCGGTTACGTTCACAAACCAAGTATAGGTGGTAAAATACTCAAGGCCACTGATGGGAACAGTATATCGACCATTAGGAACGTTGGTTCCGGCTCCTGACCCGATATCTGGTTGTGTCTCAACTGTCCAATTCATCAGCTCGCCCTGATGATCCGTCAGATCAAAACTCACATTTGACGTTGAGATTGGGATAAACAGAGCGTTATGTTTTGGTGACGGATTTAAAATACTGGGTGTTAATGACTCTGTGGTAAAGGTGTATGTATACGATCTTGGTGTCGCATCATAACCCCCTTCATATAATAATAATTCCCAAGTATATTGGGTTCTTTCGTTCAATCCATGAATGGGTACGGTGTACGTCCCACTTCGTACCCATTCTTCTCCTCCTTCACCAATAGGAGGATTTGTTGTTACTGTATAGCTCATAAGACCAAAATAACCACGATCTTCGTCCGTGAGTTGGAACGAAAGCTCGGTGAGGTTGAGTGATACGTTTTGTTCACCATCTGCAGGTGAAATATTGGAAGGGAATGGGTGATTTATTTTTGGTAGACTGCAATTAAAAAATTCCCATATAATTAAAATGGGACTTAAAAAAAGGAACAGAAGTTCTAACATATCGTCTACCGCATTTGGTGGAATCATAAAAATAATCATTAGTATGAACCAGGGAATAAATACGAACCCCATCATCACTAATAATGTCGTACAAATTATTGGAAATCCCCATTCGGATTTTTCACAACCACACTCAGAGTTTACCAATTGCGTGATTTCATCTTTTAATACAGAGTCATTTTCAATTACAGCATTTATTTCTTGTTGCATCTCAGGTGTAATCAATTGATATGTATCAACCATTGATTGTATCCTGGTTTTACTAATGAATTTCGAGAGAATAAGACCAATGAAATACATCCGTCTGAGTTGTTGTTTTTTTACAATAGGAATCTCTAATGTTGGGAGTATGCCTCTGCTTATCTGCGATTTCAGGATGATTTGTTGTATCTTCTTGTTGTTCGCAATATCAACGATGGTTTGGAATAGTAACTCTCTTTGATTGATTCTCTCTTTGATTATACTCTGGTTTGATGATTGGACTGTTTGATACCCAACCACATTCCCAAATGACGCTACCACAAGAAGAACCACCGCACAGAGACTGACGACTATCAGAGGTTTCTTCTCCATATCTTTCCTGCCCCTTTATCAATATTTATAATGCTGTTCTCCTATAAAAAACATATCCCAGAAATAAGTAGGTGGGGAAACAGTGACACGGATTGCAAAGAAGATTATGGTTTTTTTGTGCGAAAATCAAGGGATGTCATACGGTTTGAGCGCAGGACGCCAGTCAATAGTCAAACCAGGACGATAGAAATACACTGTTCCTTCCGGGGAGGGCATGTGAAATCGTGATTTCACTCTTCCATAAATTATTTTTACAAAAAGACCCTTATTGTCATAATAATTTTTTATGCATTTATTGCTTTTTGGTAGGGGATAATTCACTACATAATAGATGTGATACTCAGAGTTATTTATGAAATTATTTTTTGTTATAGTATTGAAGTATGAATAATCAATATACAGACCAGCATGATTATTCTCAACATTATTATTGGAAATTATATTAAAAGAACTTTGAAGATAAATTCCATATCCGATACAATTTTTTATTGTATTATCATGTATGTTAGTAATTTTAGAGTTAACACCCAGAAAAATTCCATTATTGCTGTTCAAAATCCTATTATTTCGTATCTCGTTTCCTAGTGAATCCTGAAGCAGAACAGCGTTCTCTGTTATATTGTTAAACTGATTATTGAAGATTGTATTGTTCTGTGAAAACCCGAGTTGTATTCCGTAATCTACGTTTGATAACGTTAGATTCTCTATGACACAATTGGAGCAGTATGCAAGAATGACTTGTCCAGCATTCCATGGGATAGTCATGGAATCTTGATTTTTATAATATATAATTGGTTTTCCATCGATTGAGTTATTTTCAATCGTCTGAAGCCAATAACCTGCAGTATCTCCATGTATAGATATGCCTCGCGAGTCGATAAATTTATTGTCCTGAATAAAATTGTTTGTTGATTCCTCCAAAACAATTTTATTTGAGGAGATAAGAACATTGTTTTTAACAACATTTTTGTCTGTATATCGCATTAACAGGATGTTTCCTCCATTTTCTATTGTGTTATTACTAATTATATTATTGCCACCCCACCAAATCGTAATACCGCCTTTGATGATAAAATTATAAGAAACTACATTATACTTTGGATCACCCCACAGACCGATACCCCCACCACCAATAACAGTATTATTCGATATTACATTATAATTTGAACCATCAGTTACAATAGAACCAGTATTGTTCATAAAGATATTATCTGTTATATAATTGTTTGGCGAGCCCCATATTAAAATGGCGTCTCGTTTATGTTGAGTAAAAATATTATTGGTTATTATATTATGTTCCGTACTAGGTTCCCACCAAGGATTGTACACATAGATACCACAAGCAAGTGCCGCGTTTCTCGTATTTGTGAGCGTAAATCCACTCACCGTTATCCAACTAGCCTTAAAATCCATGACGTGATCAGCGCCTTGTGCATCAATAATCGTTGTATACTTATCCTCTCCAATTAGACGTATCGATATGGAAATTGAAAAGGATTCAAAATACGTTCCACTATACACAAAAATAGTATCGTTGGTACTTGCATTTTCTAAAGCATCGATAATCTTGGAATAGTTCCCTGGTCCACTCCCACCGACATACAACCAGGTTCCTCTGGATACCGATGGTTTCTCTGTATTCTGTGCTATCGCTGGTGCATACGCTATTCCAACAAGCAAGAGAATGATTCCAACCGCCAACCATTTCCTTCTCAGAGGTTTCATACCCATATCTTTCCTACCCCGCAATATGATTTTATATTACCGATCCTCCTTATAAATATATCTTCTGGGGGGGAAGCAGTGACACGAATTCTAAAGCAAAATAATGATTTTTCCGATAGTAAATATTGATAATAATTGCCGTGCTAAAATATGACAGAGGGGCCGAACCGGGCTCGTGTTCCAAATGTTCAATGTTTATTATTTCCTTAAAAGAAAGCTCGTTATCCTTGGTTATTTTTTAGTTATTCCTTAAAGATCTAATCAATAAAATTGTTACATACGTTTGTTTTTTTGAAATAATAATTGTTTGATTAATTGATTTTTAAATGCTGCATAGGGAGTGTCATACTAAAGTAAGAAGTTCACTGTTCACTTACATTCCTGAAAAAGTATAAAATCGTTTTTTAACAGAACAGAAAAGTTTAAAAACTGTTTTAATATAGAACAATATATGGAACCATTTGATATCTTCGAAGAATGGGACACGTACGCGAAGAAAAAACAACTTACCAACAGAGACGTCGACCTCAAAGCATTCATCAACAACTCCAAACTGAAAATCGTTGCGCTCACCGGCATTCGCCGATCAGGAAAAACCAGCATTCTCATGCTCCTTGCTCAAACCCTCACATCCCAAAGAAAACCAGTCTGCTACATCAACCTCGAGGATAATCGATTACGAAACAGAGAAAATGTTCTTGACGAAACCATTAAATGGTTCGGTGACAAAGGATTTATGCTCCTTGACGAAATCACAGCAATACCAGATTGGGAAGGATGGCTTGCGCGAACACATGAACTCTTGAAAGGGCAACTCAACCTTATCATCAGCTCCTCACGAAAAAGCATCGCAAGTCCTACAAAACCATTACGTGGCCGAATGCTTCCCTACGAACTCTATCCGTTATCATTCCAAGAGTTCCTGAATTTCCAACAGATACCTCTTGAAAAAACAACCTCCGCGCGAGGAAAACGTGAAAAAAATTTTGAACTGTACCAACAATACGGAGGATATCCTGAAATCGCTCTCACGAGACCACCGATAGAAAAAATACGTATTCTCAACTCATATTTCCGAGATATCATTGCATTGGACGTCGCTGAAATGGCACATGAAGACATAAGCATTGTCGACACCTTCAGCAGATACATCATCCAAAGCCCGTATTTCTCCGCATCAAAATGCCTTAACTATTTCAAAACCCTTGGATATAAAATCGGTAAAGAAAAAATCCTCTATCTCGAACAATATGCACAAGCTGCGTACCTCTTTTTCTTTATCCCGATTTTTTCGTACAAGATAAAAGACAGGGCTCAATACCCGCGAAAAACCTACTGCGGTGATGTTGGTTTCCAGTACAGTACTCTTGGTAAGATAGATAAAGGAAGAGTGTATGAAAATCTCGTCTATCTGGAATTGAGACGGAGAACGCAAGGGCAATTTGATATCTGCTACTGGAAAAACAAAGAAGGATTGGAGACCGATTTTATCGTCAAACAGGGATCTGATATCAAAGAACTTATACAAGTTGTCTACGATCTTGAAAGTGATGACACGAGAAAACGAGAAATCAACGGCATCGTTTCATGCGCAAAAGAACTTAACATCAACAAAGGAACAATAATAACAAATACAGCTGTTAAGACACAAACAATACAAAACATAAAAATTACATTCGTTCCTCTCATGCAATGGTTACTTCAGAGAAAAAAATAAGTCCTTAGATTATCGATTTTTTGTAGTATATCAAGAGAATCGTTGTCATCCAACAGCTGGAAATATGAAAGAGATAGTTCCGTAGGGATTTGTTGTTCAATTAATTAAAATTTTTTCAGTCAATCATTACCACGATAAAGAATGGCATGAACCTAATCGGGCTCGCTATGCAAAGGTTAAAAAAATATTTTTTTCTCCAAGAAAACCCTTCGTTTTTATGTATTAACACGTATCGCGATATTATTAATTTAGATGGTGGGGGAGCAGTGATACAGATTTATTCTCATTATACCAGGGCATCATTTTCGACAATTTCAGATGGTTTCTTTTCAACTCATCCTTGGGATGTCATAGGGTTCTTGTGCAGGATGCCAATCAAATTCGACAAAACCCGGAAAGAAAGAATGAATATCTTTAATTCCAAAAATTGGTTTTGGTATTATCTGTGGTCGACCCCAGTAATTCTGATCCCAGTGATTGGAAAAAAAACCGGTGTTATGGAAGCGGGCGTGCACTAAATTTTTTAGAAATGTATTCTGTGAAATCGTTGTATCCTGGGATTCCTCAAGATAAATACCGAACATGCAGTGAGTGATGCTATTGCCTGTTATGATGTTATGATAATTATCGTATGAAGCCTCCGAAGAAAAAGAAATTCCAGTCCCCTTGTTCAAGAATAAATATATCGTGATCGGATTATCAATTTTATTTGCCTATATAGAGTTATTATCAGAAGATCCAGTGAGTGATATTGCTGTCATCGTATCATAAAAATCATTATTTGATATAGTGTTAAAATTGGAATGATGTAATTCACATCCAAATGAATTCGAGAGAATAGAATTGTTCGCTATTATGCTATGATCAATGCTTGAAAATCGTATGCCGCCCCAACCATAACCTGTTTCACTGGTAGTTATGATATTGTTGATAATACGACAATTATAACCATATAAAAGATGAATCCCTATTGACATATTGGTTTGAAAGATATTATCAGAGATTGTCACATTTTCTGCGTGTGCGTGATAGAGATGATTTAAAATGATACTTCTCTCAGATCCAAAATCCCCGTTAAAGCGTAATGTAAATCCTGTAATTGTGATATTAGTACTATAAAGGGAAATGAGAGTTCCTTCTTCTGCTGTTATCGCATCAATGACAGTAGTATTTCTTGATTCTCCGATAAGATGGATAGCTGTTCGAATGATGATTCTCTCGTAGTAGATTCCGCTATAGACATAAATTGTGTCTCCATTAGAGGAATCATTGATTGCATCCTGAATCCTACTATAGTTCCCTGGTCCACTCCCACCGACATACAACCAAGTACCTCGTGATATAGATAGTGGTTTCTCAGTGTTCTGTGCCATCGCTGGTGCATACGCTATCCCGATAAACAAGAGGATGATTCCAACCGCCAACCATTTCCTAATAAGAGGTTTCTTCTCCATAATCTTTCCTGCCCCATAATATGATTTTATATCACGATTCCCCTTTAAAAATATATCCTTCTTAAGGGGAAGCAGTGACACGGTTTCAAGGATGGTTTTCTCGTATTGATTTGGTTCCGGGGTTCAAATTCCTTCGCCCTTCTTAAAAATATATCGTTAGAGTATAGTGTTTTAGTCTAATCAATTAAAAAAAAAAAAGGTAGTGTTTACCACCACTGTGATTTCCATTTTTCATTCCACCAAGATTTAACCGGTACATAGGTAGATGTTTCCCAATCCTCATTTTTTACTTGAAGGATATGATTCCAAACATCGTCCCAGTTTTCACCTTGGACCCATGAGATATAATCCCAATCTCCAGGAATGCTTGCACCGCTTGTTACCCAATTCCATTTTTTTGTTTTTTCTAAAGTTTCATCAAGTTTATTTTCTCTAATTAACATCCATGCGCCAGCAGGTTTTTCCCACCACCAAGTATCGGTTTTGTGGCCAGAATACACCATATGTGAGCTTGTTTGCTCGACTTCGTTCCAGTTTTTTATCGTTGAGACACATCGATGAACAGTATCCCAATCTTGGGCGTCAAACCATACAATGACATCCCAGTCTCCCGTGACAATCCATGAGCCGATGACATTCTCCCAGTTCTGAAATTGTTTCCAGACTTGCTCTGCTTTTCCTTTTGTTGTTTTTATAAAAACATATGCTGATCGAGATTTCCAATCCATTTCTTACTCTCCATCCACTCTATTAGTTTTTCACACATCAAATAGTCAGTTTATTTATAATGATTTGGTTGTCAAAGAAAGCAATATTCTATTGTATTTTTTATCGTACCGTGAATGAATAATTGGGAGTTATTGGTATCTGAAGAGTATCTATTTCTTTAAAACATATTCTCCTGGGTGAAAGTAGTGACACGGATTCAACACATACTTATTATTGTATTAACTATTTCTTTGATTTGGGGAACCCTATCCACCTCGGTGTCTTTTCCATGTACTCCTTATAAGTTTTTCCATAACATTCTAACGTTATTGCCTCTTCAAAAGCAGACAGATAAACCGTGATGATGATAAAAACCACTGTTATCAGTAGATAAACCCAAGAAATTGAAACAATAGCTATACCAAAATAGAGTAAAAACCAACCAATAAACATAGGATTTCTTGAATAACGATACATACCTTTCGTAACCGGCTTATCCATTGGAGTAGAGGCAAAATTTAACAATGCTATAGCAATCGCAACTAATCCAACGAAGTAAACAATTAATCCTACATTGAACCAAATTGTTCCAAATTTTAATGGCAAAAAAACACTATAAAAAAAGGATCCGAACATGACTATAACCAATAGATTTGAAAGAATTTTATCCTTCATTTTTGAAGGTGGAGCACTTTGAGGCATCCTTTTAGAAAATAAAAATTTGACGCCACTAATCCAAAATACGATAACCGGGATTATGAAAATCCACGCATTCCATATACCAATTTCAAACTCAGGAATCCACGTCATTATTCTCTCCTGCCTTTGAGTTTTGTAACAAATCCTTCTTTTAAAAATATATCCTCAAAAACAGGGTGGTGGGAATGCAGTGACACGGTTTTAGACAGAATGGTTTTTTTTGTTGGAATTTAAAAGGGAAAATGCAGATCATTCAAATCAGATTCAAATTTTTCTACCCCTACATGTTAATGCCTTTAAACGATGCAACAATAAAATGAGTTCCAACAAAACCACTTTTTGTGTCATAAAAAAACCTGATAGGATAACCTCCTGTAATAAATGCGGATTGTAAGAGATTGTTATCAACAAAAAACAAAAAAAGAGTTCGTACGCAATAAAACAAAATCTGGTTCTCACTTTGATCTGGTTCTTTGATTTGTCCGATAAATACAAATGTCACATTCTCAAAAGAATTGTCTTTATTGCTATCAATGAAACTGCCAGTATTTTTCCCATTTACCGTTCCACTCGGTACAACACTAATCCCTAAGAACAGAAGTATTAGT
>MUGD01000342.1 GCA_002900555.1 Thermoplasmata archaeon M9B2D
TTTGCTTATCTGATTCGTTTTGATTTTCATCTTTTAAGACCAACCTCCATGCTGTTTTATCAGATACTTCCCCTTGTGTTAATTATCAAAACTTGTTGTTTTTATCTTTTTGATTTATACCGGGGTATGTGGCGTTATACCAGCATCGCTGATCTGTTAAATATTATTAAAGCGTCATGCGTTAGCTCTCTGATTGTTATCTTCTTAATCCTTTTCAGCCATTCCAGATTCATCGGTTTTCCGCGGTCGGTGTTTGTTTTGGATTGGTGTTTTACAATCTTATTGATTTCAGGATACAGACTCTGTATCCGTCTTTATTTTGAACGGATGAGCAATAATAAAACTTCATCAATACCGACCCGTCAAGTTTTGGCGATGTTTTTTAAAAAAATGGCTGACACAAAAAGATTGCTCATCATCGGAGCGGGCAATGGTGGTGAAAAGATTTACAGAGAAATAAACGATAATGCTCGGCTTCAGTATACGGTGGTTGGTTTTCTTGACGATGATTTGACCAAGGTCGGGAAAACTATTCATGGTGTTCCGGTGTTGGGCAGAATCAAAGATTTAAAAGTAATTGCAAAAAAAGTGGATGTAGATGAGGCGTTGATTGCCATTCCGTCGGCAACATCAGAACAGATGCGAGAAATTCTTGCTTATTGCAGGGAAAGTGGGCTCAAATTCAAAACCATTCCCGGTATTGGGGAACTTATTAATGGAAAAGTTACGGTAAACGCGATTCGAGAGGTTGATTATCGTGATCTTATCGGTAGGGAAGTAATCAGGCTGGATGAAGCCCAAATTGGATCATATCTTAAAGACCAGTGCGTTATGGTCACAGGGGCCGGGGGGTCCATTGGTTCTGAGCTTTGTAGACAAATTTGCAGGTTCAAACCCCAACGTATTGTGATGGTTGAAAGGGCAGAAAGCCCATTATACGAAATTAATCATGAACTCAAACAGGATTTTGGTGTCATCAAAACCATTCCTGTATTGGTTGATATTCGGGATAAAGAGCAACTTGAAAAGGCTTTTATGGCCAACCAACCTCAAACTGTATTTCATGCTGCCGCCTATAAACATGTACCCATGCTGGAAATGCAGCCCTGGAAGGCTGTGGATAATAACATCCAGGGAACGGCAAATCTTGTTGAGGTTACCAATAAATATGATGTTGAACGCTTTGTTTTTGTTTCTACTGATAAAGCCGTACGACCGGCGAATGTGATGGGGGCATCCAAACGAATAGCTGAAATGTTGATACAGAGCCAAAACGGTTGTGGGCTTTCACATACTAAATTTATGACAGTTCGGTTTGGCAATGTTGTCGGTAGCGTCGGAAGTGTAATTCCGCTTTTTAAGAGACAAATCAAAAAGGGCGGACCTGTTACCGTCACGCACCCTGAAGTAACGCGATTTTTTATGACAATCCCAGAGGCATGCCAGCTAATTCTTCAAGCAGGTGCTATGGGCAAGGGAGGAGAAATATTTTTGTTGGATATGGGGACATCCATAAAAATAGATGATATGGCCAGGGATCTTATTCGATTTTCCGGTTTTGAACCGGATGTGGACATAAAAATCGAATATATCGGACTGAGACCTGGTGAAAAGCTTTATGAAGAGCTCATCATCGAAGGAGAAGACGTTGTTCCCACCAGCCATGAAAAAATTATGGTCCTAAAAGGAATGGATTGCAATTTGCAACTTCTAAACGGTAATATACACAATTTGATTCAAATAGCCAAAGACCAACAAATAGAGATGATTAAAAACAAGCTTAAGGAGATTGTGCCCGACTATAGGCCCAATTAACACAGATTAAATTATTTATAGGAAGTTTTAAAAAGCCGTGATAATGGTATAATCATTGTTACGGCTTTTGTTATTTTTTAAGTTATGTTATATGAATAAACTTAAGAGCTTCCACCTCAATTCTAATTTTAGGACAAAGAAATGATGGCTTTGGTGAAATATGAAAAGTGACAGTGTGTCAAAAGTTGAAAAGCT
>MUGD01000343.1 GCA_002900555.1 Thermoplasmata archaeon M9B2D
TTGCATCATCGTACATGTATCCACGCCATGCATCCCACCAGTCAAAATCATACAATTCTTCATGTCTTAGTTCCGCATATGGGAATTGCTCTGCCACATTTTTGTATTGTTCTGATATTCCTGATCCACCTGTTCCATGCCCGGAGTAATAATTTAGAGACACACCCTCATTCACTCTATCAAGCCAGTTATCCCAGATTACATGCCCTTCGAAAAATCTGCCATGTGAAGAAAATGATTCCTTTGTTTCACGGGTAGAATAAACTGTATGGGTTTCACCATCATTTGTTCTCCATGTCCATCCATCTGGATAGTTCATAAGTTGAGCAGTAGTAACATCTCTACCAGGATTAGCATAGATAATTGCTGAATAAAGCACATCACGACACATCAAAGCTGCATCAAGACCCGGTGTATCAAATGGAAATTGCCCTGCATAAGATCCTATTCCTGACATGACTCGGCATACTGGATGGCGTATATCTGTATTTCTTGGTGATACAAAGAGATAAACTTCTTTTCCTGGTCCTGTTAAACCAAGGCCGTCTACCCATTCATATATTGCATCATGAGCTCCGCCCCACCATCTAAGATGCTGATCTACTCCAAGTGGTGGGAATTCACCATTAAGTAAGTTTTTGATGATTTGAATAACATCTATAGGTTCATCCATTTTTGCTAGATGACCTTGTGCCCGTATCCCATGATACCATCCGCCACCATAATCTCTCCAGGCTGTTCCTTTATCTATTAAGTTAAACGCCTCGGGAGCTTCACCAATGTTTATAACATTGCTTCCATGATACGCTGCAATATATCCTGCTGGAGCAAAAAATCCATCCTCTGATCCAAATGATGTAACCGTTATAATATTCCCTGTATCTGTTGAGGTTTTTACAGGATTTTCTTTCGTTAAAGCCTGTGTTTTAGCAATAACTTGTTTCATTGTATTAATTTCATTTACTGCCCCTTTTGGTTGTGCTTTACTCACATCATTTATGTTGATAAACATAATGTTTTTAACACCTAGCGTATCCAAAGCATTCTGTGTTTCAACTGGTACAGAGTCTTCTGTTACATAGAGTAAAGGAGCATGTATCTGTGATGCTATTACTGCACCATTTGCAGCAGAAAGACCTGCATCAACTCTCTGAGAGTTATGTTCACGAACTACAGCGTTTATATGATAAGGTATTGAATCACTTGTTTTTTCTTGACCATATGGGTAGTGTGGTGTTACGATAACCGTCCATTTCCCCTCTGAAGGATAATTAATTTCGACAGTGTGTTCTTTGCTATATTCTGGTTCCCAGCGTCTCCAATCCTCAAAACCGTTATGATGATCTCCATTCCATATATGAATCGGGTTTATAGGCCCTCCATTCCAAACTGGAATATTGGGTCTTCTAATACTTCCCTGAGGGTCTACTAAAAACACCTCTAGATAGCTATCAGAATCAGTTGTAACTGTTACTTCAATACTTGTATCCGTATTTGTTATAGGTATTTTATATCTATCACCTGAATATTTTGTTATTTCAAATGTGTCAAAACCAGTTGATGCTTCAAGATAAGGCCAGTATAATCCTGGTAATGCTATCGGGAAATATATGTTTGTGTTATCTCCTGCTGAATCATATGGATGAGGCCAGTCTTCGTAGGCTCCTATCTCATATTTTGTTGTAATAAGACCAATTTCTGGGCAATCAGAGCCATATGCATAAATAGTCATTGCTCCCCAGTTTTTTCCAACCCACATCTGATAAGAATTTTCTGAAGGAAAATCTTGGAATCTGCTATCCCCTGGAGTTAAAATAGTCTTATCTGTAACAACCTTCAATGTTGCATCCTTATCAATGTTAGTTGTTGCATCATCAACAATTTCACTTCCATCCATTGCAAGAACCGCTGTATCAGAATAATCCCAACAGGTTGTAGCTATATCTGCTGCAGCTATAATTGGATCACTATCTACCTCGTATTCAACAGCAGTCATTCCATGTCT
>MUGD01000086.1 GCA_002900555.1 Thermoplasmata archaeon M9B2D
CCAATCGATATCAGCAAGTCCTCAGGTTTTGAATAATATCGTCCGCACATCAGTTCAATGGTACGGCTCAGGATATTATCAGCGGTCCCTCTCCATCCCGCATGGACCGCTCCGCATGCATCAGAGCTTCTATCATACAGGAGAACCGGTACACAATCGGCAACCTTTACCCCAAGCAGGATATTTTTTTCCCGTGTCACTACAGCATCTGCTGTTTTCAGCGGATCGTTCTTTCTCAAAATATGCACCCTGCTCGTATGTCTCTGAACGGGAAAATAAATCTTTTCAACAGGAAAATTTACATATCGAGCTATCACGAAAGGGTCCGTTCCCACATGTTTTGTTGTAAAAAAGGCTTTCACCCTCTCCCTTTTAAAAATGGAAGGCTCAATATATCTCGCTTTTCTTACCATCTTATATTTCAGGCTTAAGTGCGGACATGACAAATTCCATAAATAAATTGTACCATCACTGAAAACGAAAAAACTATGAAAAATCATTATTTAGCTGAAGATTTGCGAGCTACGATCAAATTGACAACACTAGTGAACTAAGATAAACTTTATAAGTTTCCATAAAACCTGACATCGGGAGGATTATCATGAGATACATGTTTCTGTTCTCCTTCTTTTTCACTCTTTCTCTTCTTGCCACAGGATGCGTGTCATCATCTAAACACAACGCGTGTCTGACGGAAGTAAAGACACTCAACGCTGAGAATGCAAACCTGAGAAATGATCTTGAAGAAACCAACCGTCAAAAGGAGTCAGTGGAACAATCACTGAAATCGTTACAAAAGGAAAATGGTGAACTCTCAGACAGTAACAGAAGGTTGACGGACCTGAATGCAAACCTCAATTTTCTCCTCGACGCAAAACGTGATGAACTAACAAAAACCGCTGCTGATCTTCAGTATAACCTGTCGTTGAAAGAAAAGGAGATCGATGAACTGTACCGTGAGAAAGCCGATGCTCTTAAAGTAAAAGAAGAGGAGATCGCAAAACTGACGAGCACGTATGACAACCTCGTGACCGAACTCAATAATGAGATCAAAGAGGGAGAAATAGCCGTTACTCAACTCAAGGATAAACTCTCACTCAGTCTTGTTGAAAAAATACTCTTTGACTCCGGCAGCGCCGCCATCAAGAGTAACGGAAAGCATGTTCTGGAGCGCGTCGCAGAAATACTCCGTAACGTTAAAGACAAACAGATCAGGATCGAAGGTCATACCGATAATATACCTATTGGGCCACGCATCGCTGAACGCTTTCCTTCGAACTGGGAACTCTCAACTGCTCGTGCAACTAATGTAGTAAAATTCCTGATCGATAACGGAATCGATCCTGAACTTATTAGTGCCACGGGGTACTCTGAATATCGCCCCGTTGCACCCAACGACTCGGATGAAGATAGAAGCAAGAATAGGAGAATAGAGATAGTTCTTATCCCCCTTGACATAGACAGGGTTGTTTTACCTCCTCCTTCAGATGATAAAACCACCCAGGATAAGTAAGAAAATTTATTAAACTTCACATTGTGGGGATAAAAAAGGGATATACCCGCAATCTTTACAAATGTTGCAATATATGTTAGTATTACATCATATGTATAACAATAAAAGGGGAGCATTTCTTTGATAAAGCAGATCACATCCGGATTTATGAACCAGAGCATATCCCGGAAACTCTTCATGGGATACATGTCTCTTTTTATCATCATTATTCTTATTTCTGTTGTAACGCTTTCCAGCCTGCGACGCCTTAATTCCATTAATAGTTCTCTCATTAACACATATGTTCCCTTGATTGACAGGTCAGAAAAAATGATTGATACACTGCTCAACCAGGAACTCTATGCACGTCGATATATCCTTCTTCAAAGCCAGGATTTCCTGGCACTTTTTTGGGAAAAAAGCACCGAATTCGATAACCTTGTTGAAACAATAGCATTTCTTCCTGAATACAACGACACAAAGGTCAATATGATAGCAAAGCTTCATGCTGAATATAACAGAATGTTTGTAAAAGGATTCAAGTATATGGGGACACCCGCGTCACGGCTCGCCAAGCAGTATGAAAATGATATAAGAAAAAAGCAGGAAGAACTTATTACCCAGATCAAAGAGATATCTTTCAATGCTCGCAGGATTCAGCATGATAAGACCATTCTTACGTCAGAGGTTGGTGAGACCGCGTTTCGAGTTACCGCTATACTGTGTCTTTTCGGCATTTTAATGAGTCTCTTTTCGTCTCTTGTCATAACAAAAAGTATTGCTGGGCCGATAAAAAAGCTCAAAAATGCGACAAGAGAGATAGCAGAGGGCAAATACGATCTTGTGCCTAATGTTGAACGCAAGGATGAGCTCGGAGACCTTTCTGAAGCATTTGCTGATATGGCACACAGGCTCAAACGCCTTGAGGAGATCCATCTCGATGCAAGTCCTCTGACAAGACTGCCCGGTAATCGCGTCATTGAAAGCATACTGCAAAAGAGGCTTGAAAATAATGCCCAGATCGCTTTCTGTCACGTGGATATGGACAATTTCAAGGCTTACAATGATCGTTACGGTTATGCAATGGGCAGTGAGGTGATAAAGGCTACGGCTGAGATTATTGAACGTAACCTGAAAAAAGCGGGCTCTCCTGATGATTTTCTCGGTCATATAGGCGGAGACGATTTTGTTATTATTACGTCTCTATCTCGATACTCCGATTTATGCCAGGTAATTCTCGATGACTTTGACAGGAACATAAAAAAATATTATACAGAAGAGGACCTTAATAAGGGATACATTCCCGGAAAAACTCGAATGGGCAGCGAAGAGCGATTCCCTATCATGACGTTGTCCATTGCGGTGGTTACCAATACCTCACGCACTCTTTCGAATCCGATCGAGATCGGAGAGATCGCCGCAGAGCTGAAAGAATATGCCAAATCACTTCCGGGCAGCGTATATGTCGTTGATAGAAGAAGGCATGAAGCAAAAGCTGACCCGTATACTGAAGAAAATATTATCAATTTCCCTCAAAAGTCAAAAGGAAATAACCAATAATGAGACCCTCCCCGCTCAGATACCGGACAAAAAACGCATCTCTTTTCTTATCAATCCTTCTTATTCTTGCACTTTCCTCGTGCATATATCAGATTCACAACGATACAACATCTGACTCCCTCTTTTCAAAAAAGTGTACGTACCCCGATATAGGACTAGACAGTAACGACCTTCCTAAGGAAATAACAAAATACGAACAGGTCCTGAAAGAGAAACCCGACAAAGAAACTCTCGCAGCGGCGTATCTGCAACTTGCATCCCTTTATTCTTCTCATCGGAACCCCTCCCCTGACTATGTGCGTACCTTGAAACTTCTTAACGACTACAGCACCCTCGAGCCAGATAAAGCGAAGGCAGAAACCTTCCAGTACTGGTACTCGATCATCTCGTATATAAACAAGCTCCGACAAGAGACCGCTGGCCTCCAGAAAGAAAACGCTGAGTTAAAGGAAGTGATCGAAGAGCTGAAACACCTTGATATCCGTATCGAGGAAAAAAGAAAACAGGTAAAATAGTTCACCCAAGGTAGCTACCCTGCGAAATCATTCCGTTATTTATTGTCGCTAAATCGCTTAAACGTATCAGGGAGATACTGGATAATATCTCCGGCGATCAGGGAATGTTCCCCTATATCCCGGGCAGCAAGGTCACCAGCCAGACCATGGAGATAGGCACCGCAAACGGCAGCGTGAAGGGGATCGTGGCCCTGACCCATAAACGATGCAATAATACCTGACAACACGTCTCCTGATCCCGCTGTAGCCATTCCAGGGTTGCCCGTCGTGTTCAGATAGACATCCCCATCGGGTGATGATATTACTGTCGGGACCCCTTTCAAAAGACAGAAAATGCCATTTTCAACCGCAAATAAACGGGCAATTTCCATTCGCTTCATGTTGATGTCATTTACGCCTATGTCAGGATCACTTTCCTTCAGAAGTCTTTTCATTTCGCCCGGATGGGGAGTTATAATAATTCCTTTCCTTCCATTTCTGAAGACACCGACATCGCCGTCTATACAGTTCAATGCATCGGCATCAACAAGCAGCGGTCTGTTTGACAAAAGGACAATCTCTTTTACAAAATCCGCCACCTGTTCATTAAGCCCTATCCCGGGCCCTATCACAACGGCATCCGCGCGTTTGTGGATGAAATCAAGGGCTCTGGCCGTTGCGACATTCGAAAAGGTACCGTATCCCGAGGACGGAAGAGGCAGAGTCATCTCTTCGAACACCTGCGATTGGACAACACTGAAAACCGAATCCGGAATGCCGATAGTGACCGCCCCTGCCCCTGCCCTCATGCAGGCCTTTGCAGAAAGAAGCGCCGCGCCGGTCTTACCGGGGGAACCGGCAAGCACAAAGACATGACCATAGGATCCCTTGTGGCTAACGGTTTTTCGTTTCCTGATGCAGGGACGTATGAGTGCAACATCCACCAGATTGTTTTTTAGCTCATCCGACGATGTGAGTTCGTCTGGAAACCCTATATCCTCAACAAATAGTTTTCCTGTATATTCGGCACCAGGATATAGGCAATGACCTATCTTTGGGAGCCCAAATGTAACGGTATAATCCGCCTTCACAGCCCCACCGAGCAGATTGCCGGTATCTGCCGATATGCCGGATGGTATATCGACAGCAAGAACGGGGGACCCTGCTTTGTTCACGGCAGTTATTACTTCAAGGAACTCCCCGGCCAAGGGTTTGTTCAGTCCTGTACCAAAGACGGCGTCGACCACAACGGTTTTTTTTAAACGATCAGGATTGATCTTCATCCCCATGCTGATATCGACGCCGGCGTTTTTCGCGGCAGTAAACTGCGCATGACAATCAGGAGAAAGAGCGGATTCCCCTCTAGCGATAATAAAAACCTTTACATCATACCCCTTCGTCAAGAGGAGGCGTGCGGTAACAAGGCCATCTCCCCCATTATTGCCTGGTCCAGATACGATCGTTATGGTGCTGCCCTTGAATATCTTCTCTATGCTCGTGGCAACTTTCTCGCCCGCCCTTTCCATCAGAACGAGAGAAGGAACCCCGAAGTCATTAATGGTCTCCAAGTCGATACGTTTCATTTCTCCGGCCGTAACCAGCTTCATCGACCCGATCGCACCTATTCCTTCTTGTAAACCTTGAACACAAGGTAACTCGTGCTCATGAACACGGGTCCCTGTGAAACTATATCAGGAAGCCCGTCAAAAAACTCAAACCTTCCATCGGTCCATGTAAGGAGGTCCTGAAAGATCACCTCGGCAAGCTCCTTCACTGCGACTTCAAGAAACTCTTTCGATACGACATTGTTTTCAATGAGGTACTGAGTAAAAGGCACCTTGAGATCATTGCTCTCAAGAAGTGCGTCCTTCATTTTTTCCTCGGCGACCTCATCACTCATGGAAAGGAACTCCCCAAGACGTTCTCCCTCTTTTCGTGACGATACGAAAATGATCCTTCCATCCTTAAAACAGAAACACTTTTCGATCTCTTCCTTCCAGAGAACGAGCACCCCCGTTTTTGCGCTCATCTCGATCCATTGAAAGAGGTTTTGCACCGGCATGTTCTTTAAGCTTCCGGTTCTTGGCATCGATCAGTCTCTCTCCATAATAACGAATGCTACACCGAAATCGGCCTCATGACTGAGGCTTAGATGAATTTTCCCGATCCGTCTCTCCCCAACAAAGTCTCGGCTCTTCCCATGAAGATGCATGAGCGGCTGCCCATTTGCCGAGCGAACCACTTCTATCTCTTTCAGCGGAACCGCAATCTCGGCACCAATTGCCTTGATGAAAGCTTCTTTTGC
The DNA here is from genome assembly GCA_002900555.1 of Thermoplasmata archaeon M9B2D. The sequence goes on from MUGD01000086.1 coordinate 5,852, forward strand.
GGCAAACCTTGCAGCCAATGATGGATAGGGATATCTCATTTTGTAACAGTAATCGATCTCACCAGGAGTAAATATCCTGGTGAGAAACTGTTCACCCCATCTTTCCACAGCTTGCTGGATTCTCTCAACATTCACAATATCGGTACCGACACCAAATATCATGTCGCCTGCTCAATTATCTCTTTCATCTGGCGAACGGCCTTTTCCATTCCCACGAGAACGGCTCGTGCGACAACACTATGTCCGATGTAAAGCCCCCTGATACCTCTGAGAGACGCAACGGGCTTTACATTACTATAATTGAGACCGTGCCCCGCATTTGCCAGGAGGCCTATATCATTCGCTTTCGCGACCGCATCAATAACTTTTTTCAATTCCTCTCGCTGCATCTGACCTTTCGCATTCGAGTATAATCCGGTATGGATCTCGATCATATCGGCGCCTAGCTCTTTGGAATAATCAATATCTTCGAGATCTGGATTAATAAAAAGGCTTACGGGAATTCCCTTTTCTTTTATCCGTCCGATCGATTTCCTCAATTGATCCTTGCTCGCGAAGAGATTAAGTCCCCCTTCGGTTGTCAATTCAGCTCTTTTTTCAGGAACCAGGGTTACCATATCAGGTTTTGCTTCAGTAGCTATTTTCACCATTTCATCGGTAGCTGCCATTTCCAGGTTGAGCTCTACCAAAACAGTCCCTCTGAGGACCTCAAGGTCCCGGTCATTGACATGCCTTCTGTCCTCCCTCAAATGGAGAGTTATCCCGTCAGCACCTCCAAGGACGGCAAGAGTTGCGGCATAAATGGGATCCGGCTCCTGACCAAGACGGGCCTGACGCAGCGTGGCAACATGGTCAATATTGACCCCAAGGATCATGTACCTTCCTCCAATGTAACGGGAAATAATGAAAATTATATCACAGGGGATGCTTTCACGTCGCTACTTATTATCGGCATGTGACACAACTTGGACGTTCCTATGAAACGCCTTTTTTCAAGAATATCGCCATCCAATCATGGTATACTAGCAAAGAGTTTCTAAATTGTGAAATATTCAAGACTATATAGCATACTATTTCAAATTATCTGCTTATTGTTCCTTTCCACGGTATCATTTGCGTCTGACGCGTCTAAACGCTTGTTAGCTCCTGATTTTGTTCTTAAGGACATCGACGGTACGTCCCATAAGCTTGCCCATTACAGGGGAAGACCGGTTATCCTCAATTTCTGGGCAAGCTGGTGCGTAGAATGCCTTGAAGAAATGCCGTCGCTGGAAGCTTTGTATAAAGGTTTTCATGAACGCGGCCTTATGGTGCTGGGAATCAGCATAGACAGGGACCCTGCGAAGATACGCAGTGTGCTCAATAAGATCAACGTGTCATACCCTGTTCTTATGGAACCAAGTGGTGAGGTCTTTATAGATTCTTACGCGGTCACTAAACTACCGACGACCATTTTTATTGATAAAGAGGGATATATTGTTCTAACCATATCGGGAGGAGAAAATTTGAACAGTAAAAAAATAAGGGCCTATATTGAAGGCTTAATCTTAAGGGAGGTACCGTAATGCTTTCACGATTCATCTTTTTCGTTCTTGTTTTATCTTTTTTGCTAACCGGATGTTCGCCATCCACGTTTATCATCAGCAAAAATGGACGGGCATATTATTTTGGGCGGGAAAGCGATCGTCTCTTTAATACTCTCTGTGTTAGCGGCGATCTCAGAGACATCCTCGACGAGACGTCTTTGCCCGAACGGATACACAATGATCTTTATAAGTACAACTGTACAGAAGAACGATCAGAACAGAAGGTTATCGCCACATTTCTTTTCATGACACCCGAGGAAAAAATAGCTCTCAAACGCTCTTTCATACGACATAATTATACGATCAACTACGTGCCCTGTTGAGGCTGACCATGCCCCCGGTCGGGGGATACATTAGAATAGATACCTGATCAGGATAAAACCTCCTGCGAGAAGCACCATGAAGACATATGTGAGTACATTGAAATATTTATCAATAAACGTTCGTATGGAAGGTCCAAAAAGATAGATCAACCCGCTTACCAGAAAAAACCTTGCCCCCCTGCTCAGAAAGGATGCGATCATAAAGATCATAAAATTGACCCGGAAGAACCCTGCGGATATGGTAAAAACTTTGTAAGGGATCGGAGTAAAGCCGGCGACCGCTACCGCCCATGCCTCGTAGTTCTGAAAATAGTGCCTCGCAAGTTCTATCGTGTCCACTGTTACGTATTTCAGCAGAATACCCTTTCCCAGGTCCCAGAACTGCAGTCCGATCAGGAAACCAAATGCGCCCCCAAGAACGGACCCCGCCGTGCATAACAATGCGTAATAAAATGATTTCCTGCGTATG
>MUGD01000087.1 GCA_002900555.1 Thermoplasmata archaeon M9B2D
CGCACTATCGATGTCCTACTCGATTAAAATTGTTTCTAATAAAATCAGCTGAAAAAAACCTTGTTCACTATGAAATCAACAAAAAGGACAGACCGTGAGTCTAAACCGAAACGCGTTTCCAGCGGATTACACACAACACGTGGGCGATGACATTGCCTCGTAGATGAATTACAAAAGAATTTCGCAATTCTTTCCTTTGCTTGTGGTCACTGTGACACTGTTTTTATGTTTCTTAACGCAACAAGAAACAACCTCCCTAGAACACTCCTGACGTTGTTGAGAAGAACAACATATATAATCGTGCTACGTTTTTCACATGAAGGTGGTACCATGGAAACCATAACCCGATTTGGCGTCTCAATAGAACCTATTCTCTTAGAAAAGTTTGATCGTATGATGAAAAGGAAACATTATTCAAATCGCTCGGAGGCCATTCGCGATCTTATCAGACAACATCTTGTGAAAGAACACATAAAAAATCCAAATGCCCGCGTCATCGGAACATTGACTATGGTCTATGACCATCACACAGGACCGCTCGTGGATCGACTCCTTGAGATTCAACATGACCATTACCAGGAGATCCTAACCACAACACACATCCATATTGACCATACCACCTGTCTAGAGGTTTTGGTATTGAAAGGAAAAACACAAAATATCCAAAAACTCGCAGACACCATAAAATCATTAAAAGGGATAAAACACGGGGAACTTGTGGTGACGCAACAGACAATCTAAGTGAAGTAACGTCCGTAGAATCCTCTCAGGCTATTGCTGTTATATTTTAATTATGATTACAACGATTTTCTGATTATTTACATCTATTAATGCCCCACCCCATTTGTGAGATATTTTAGAGGTACTGCAGGAGGGAGTATAGACCCAGAATGATATCCCCACAGTAAAAAATAGTCAAAAAATGCTTAATAAATTCAGTATTGTTTCCATGAAAATAAAGGCGTCGACAATAAGAGAAGAGAGGAGATTTGACAGCCCAATTTACCGGTAAAAAATTAATATTTCCCAGGTTAACTGACAGAGGCTTATTCAAAATTTATAGAAATAATAGCAAAATAAATATTAAAACTCCTAATGTAAGTACAGCAATCCCTGTTGCTACTGCAATTTTTTTTCTCTTTTTTTCAGATTCTGTAAGAGGTCTAATTCTTCCTTTTTCTTTATATTTGTTTTCTATTGATTGTCCTATTGATAATCCAAACGCTACACCTAATGCAGGACCTATACCAATAAATCCTGGATTATCGGTAGCAATGCTTAGGGGAATTCCAAGTCCTGAGAAAATAGCGATACCTATCGCCATCCAGATTCCTAAAAAATGCCCTTCTGGATATTTATCGTCTTTATTTTCCATAATACCAAAAAAAATTGATATATATTTAAAAGTTGTTACACAAAAATTAAGCAATTGCATAAATTTATTGGTAAATTAAGTAAGATTAATTATGCAGGGGAAAGGATGTAAACCCCCTGACAATAGTGCCCGTCAAGAGAGTATAATCTAATAATATAAAACTCCCATTTGTCACTATGAGACGAAAAGGAGAGGGATTAATTCCCCCAGTAGGGGATATAGACCTAGACTGAGATACCATCATAGGAAAATCTTTTTTGTTTATCAACATATGAGAAAATTTTTCGAAAATCATACATAAAAGGAAGTTGCGGGGGCATTTAACTCAAGGTATTAGAGCCGCGATTCGGTATTCAATTTTTAACATTTCAAAAGGAGAAAAAGTGTTCAAAGTGCCGCAGGAGGGGATCGAACCCTCGACATCACGGTCTTCAGCCGTGCACTCTCCCATCTGAGTTACCGCGGCAAAAAAAATAATGAAGCGATGCTTCACCCAAGTTCCTTCATAATTTCATTAATGGTTTCTTGCATCTCTTTTAACTTCTGTTTCAGCATCGGGGTCGCCTTATTGGCAGATTCCGTGGTCACTGCTCCCTGAGGGGATGGTTCGATAAGCCCTTCTTGCTCCAATATCCGTAATGAATACCGCACCATGTGCTGTGGGTGTTTGGTAAGCTCGGATAATTTGATGATACCAGCAGGTTCGTTTTGCCGTAACGTTTGAAGAACAAGCACATGCCTTTTTAAGATATCAAGCTCTGTTTCGATGACATTTGTAAGAACAATCCTTTCTTTTTTTTCCGGTTTCATTAAAAAACCCCCAATCCTTCGATACTTGTTAACACTCGTAATACAAGTTCCTATATTTAAAATCTCTTTTATCACCAGGTTATTGACAAAAATCTATCGTAAACTACATTAGAATGGAGCCCTTATCCAACCATGATGACACAGTATCTAATCACAAAATGGTTCGGGACATTTCTCTGTGACAAAACCACAGTCCAGAGAGAAATCCTATTCCCCAAAGACGGAAAAGAAATCGCAACACGGGTACGGCAAATCGAGAAAAACACCATCCTAGATGAAGAAAAAAAAATTGTGAACTCTCCATCCGTTCTTGTCAATGAAAAACGTCTGCAAGACCTTGGCTCATACGTTCATGACGACCCGGTCTTTACGACAATTCTGATAAACCCGCAGGACTACGGGTTCCCCCTTAAACTTCTACATGAGGCGATGATACACATTACAAAAGAACGAGTAGATGAACAGCTTCAATCAGAAGATTTACAATTGATGCAGATGGTCAACGCACTTGACGACCTTATCCAGACCGCAAATCTCCTCTCAGAGCGCCTCACCTGCTGGTCACTGCTTCCGACCTCAAAAAAGAAGGTAAAACCATTCGAAAAAACCCTCTCCGCAGTCAACGATGAGATAGCACGTTTACAACAGCAAATCGAAACGGACATGGAAGCAATCGCCCCAAATACCAGCAGTATCATCGGGCCACTCATCGGCGCACGGCTCATTGCCTTGGCAGGAGGGATGCAAAAGATGGCGATGCTACCTGCATCAACCATCCAGATTCTTGGTGCTGAGAAAGCACTATTCCGATTCAAGAAAGACGGAGGCAGGCCGCCAAAACACGGTGTCATCTTCCAACACTCCTTGGTAAACTGCGCACCGAAAACAAACCGAGGCAAGATAGCAAGACTTCTTGCCACAAAACTATCAACTGCAATAAAGGCGGATGTCTTCACCAAAAGAAATATCGCTAGTGAACTACAAGAAGACATCAACACCAGGTTGCAAGAGATACGAAAAAAATAATAAAAAAAAAAAGGAAAAACTCCTTTATTTTTCCTCTTTTTTCAGGAGCTGTAACTGCAAATCTTGCAGCTCTTTGATATATTTCTCTATTTGCTGGATCGCAGTAAGCAACTTGTAAATCTCTGCATCTTCTGGAGTGGGGGGTACTGCAGATTGCGGGAACTCCTCCTTTTTCTTATGGAATTCGGAGGCATCGTATTTCTCCTTTAAAAACTCACGGGTGGATTTTAGGTTCTTTATCTGTTCTGATAGTTCATGGAATTCATTCATCGTTTCCATTCCTCAAATTAAGCTTTTCACGTAGAGTGCAATTATAGTTGTAATAATCATTGAGATAATAAGAGTTTTGGATACCGTCGGATATGGTTTATTTGATAGATTCTCGTGTTTTAACCGCGATTCCATGAGTAAACGAAAGCATTTCATCTCTGGTAAGCAGCGTCCGACCAACCGCTACTAACACATCGTTCCTATCGACAACCACACATTCATCAAATGGCCGAAGATCAGGGTCACAATCCAAGACAAACTTGGAAAACACGCTTTTACCCTCTGATACAAATGGCACTGCGTCATCCGCGACTACAACCCGCAATACAGGGAATGGGAACCATGCATGAAGCCGACGAGCACCATCTGCCTTTAGCGTAAACAAACCATCATCCGCCCGCATTGAAAGCACATGAGCCTCATTAGAGAGGATGTTTCGTATTTTTCCGGTTCGTTTTGACTTGATAATGATGACCTTCCCATTGAGTAGAGCTTCAGATGCACCTCGTCCAAACTGCATATCTGCAACCGCCGAGACACGTCGTAAATCAAAGTCAAAAGCCAATCTTTGAGATGTTCCTTTCAGGATCGTTATACCTTTTTTCCAATGAAGGATAGTGCCTGTCTTAAGAAATTTCTGCGTAACATGTTGTATGATTTCCTTGGTTTCCTTATCGACGGACATCGGAAACACGGATTGGGCAAGCGGGTACATTTCATCCAGTTCAAAAGGGACCGGACCAAGAGTGGAATCTACAACAAAATTGACGTGTTTCTTGCAAAGAATCTTTTTAATCTCCTGCTGATAGCCCATCGAATACGGTTTTGTTCCTTCGGGAAAGACCACTGTTGTGTCAAACAATGGGTCAAACCGCGAAAACAATCGCGTGTGATACCGAAAAATCGCTGGACGATAAATCGTCTGAGGACCGGTATAAAATATCGCGGTTTTTTTACGTACTGGTTCGAATTGTTCCAGCCATTCACAATGGGGTTGTCCCCGTAGCACCTGCAATCCCTCGAGAAGAAAGGGATTTGCTGACGCACGCTGTTCCACAAGTTCCCATAACCATCCTCCTTTTATTGCCGTTCGAATCGTCCGTAGCTCCGCGAAACTGACATACAGGTTATGCAACGCTAACTGCATCGTCCGCTCTTTGACATCAAGGTGACGTAATTCCGATACGGTGGTTGTTGAACAAACAGGGCAACAACAGGGCAGTTCCGCAAGGTCATCGAAGTTCTCTGTCCCCCAAGGAAAAATCATTCGTCCGTCCTGTGCATACTTTGCGTAAGCAGACGAATCAAAGAAATCACAGCCAAGAGCAACCGCTAGAGAAAAAACCAAAGGATGACCGGCACCAAAGAGATGGACCGGTTTTGAGGGGTCAAGACCTCGTTTTGCAGCAAGGATACAACGAATCAAATCAGCGTATCGCTGGTTCTCCATAAGTGGGACAACACCACCGATAGGAAAAAAGTCCGCATCAAGGCAACTAAGCTGCCGTGCGCACTGCTCTCGCAGGTCAGGGTACACAGAACCCTGGACAGGACACGCAAGCAGCATCTCGCCTTTCTCAGGGATACTTTCTTTGGCTCGTCTGATTGTCTCTTTGACACTTTCATACGATTCCTCCTTTGTCTGACCAGGGGTTCCGAAAACGTCAAGGATGGTGCCAATGTCACTACCGATGTCCCGTTGGAACCGTACTATCTCAAGAGGATCTACGTTGACATCGCCATAGACATAGCTTTGAAACGTACCCGAATCAGTCATAATCGTGCCATGAAAATCAATAAGCGAATGCACACCGGATGCCAGCGCACACGTTCTAAGGTCTGAATCCTTGTTTATGATATAGGAATTTGTAATTAGTATTTCAATCCCAAATCGTTGGCTCATCTCCTTTGGAGTAATCATCATCTTATTTGGGTTAATCACTGGAAGGAGATTTGGGGTGGTCACCTCCCCATGACGTGTCGTGAAACGGCAAAGACGCCCTGCTGCGTCTCGCTCCCTGATCTCAAAGGTCATTTTTTCAGCAATCGTGTAAAAGAAGCCTGCTATTTAGGTTTTAGTGCAAACAATGCTATTAAGGAAAAAAATAAAAATCCTAATCGCTGGTATCCACCGATGCGGTTCTGCGGATCGAAGCAAGGTTCTATCTCTTTTGGTTTAGACGATCTGGATGGGATCAAGTATCTTACGCAGAATAGCAATCGCAGACAACGAGGCCATATAGCTTGACTGAGGGTTGTTTGGATTTGGCATATTCTCCACCTCTGCACGCAGTCTTCCAAACCTACCATGTGCAAGGATCTTATGACTGATTCTTGTTTCAACGGGGTCAGCGACGATTTCAACGATTGTCTCATCAAAACCAACACCCGCCAAGGAGAGACATGCGGCGACGTTGATATTCCGGGGAAATTGCTTGACTGCATCCCGTGCTGTCCCTTTATATACCACGGTTCGTTGATCAACAGATTTCCCAAGAGACGCCGGTGGTTTGGTCGTCACCAAGGTCACACTATCAAGTTTTTCGATGCGTGCCGCAAGCACCCCATCAATCCCACAGACAGCACCAGAGGGAAGATAGATCTTCCGATGATATTTCCGCGCGATATCTTCAAGCCGTTTCCGAAACGCATCATCAAATAAACTGCCAATGCTCATGATGATGAGATCCCTCTTTGCTTCAAGAACAGCGACCGCATAGGTGGTAACCGCCTGCTGAGATGCTGCTTCAAAGACGACATCGACATCCTTTAAGAATTCTTCAACAGGCTGTACCGATGCTTTCTCCAATGATGAACAGAGGTTCTTTGCAGCGACAGGGTTGCTATCATACAGGTAGATTTTTTCTATATCGTTCATCATGTCCGCTGCTTTTGCGACATCTGATCCAATCGCACCACATCCGATTATGCCAAGTCTCATACGTGGACGCTCCCAAAACCTTTAAACAGGAATTAGCTATAAAAAATATTGTTATGGACGAAATTGATGGCTTCCTTCGAGAGGATTTAGGCACAAAAGGAGATATCACCTCTACTGCATTGTTCACCAATCAAACGGCACGGGCTTCAATTATTGTAAAGCAAAATTGTATTATAGCTGGGTTGTACGAAGCGCAGCAGGTGTTTCAGAAATCCGGAGCAGCGACAACAGTATTCTTATCAGATGGAGATGCTGTGAAGAGAGGAACAACAGTAATGCAGGTCCAAGGACCCGCCCGTTCCATCTTAAAAGGTGAGCGGCTTGCGCTCAACATCATCGCAAGGATGAGTGGGATTGCTACCGAAACACAAAAACTTGTCAAACGATGCAAAAAAATAAACCCCAAGGTATCCATAGCGGCCACGCGGAAAACAACACCCGGCTTCCGATCCTTTGAGAAAAAAGCAATCATCCTTGGCGGTGGAGAGCCGCATCGGTATGGGCTCTATGACGCAGTGCTAATTAAAGATAATCATCTGACACTCATGGGTTCTGTAGAAGAGGCAATTAAAAGAATACAAAAAAAACTTCCAGACACCCCCATCGAAATCGAGGTGGAGCATCAATCAGATGCACTGACTGCTGCAGCCATGAACGTTACCTGCATTATGCTTGATAATATGAATCCAGTGACAGGAAAAACCATTGCACGGAAAATCCGAGCGATAAATCCGCATATTCTCATAGAAGTGTCAGGGGGAATCACTGAAAAAAACATCGAGAAGTACGCCTCATTTGCCGATCGTATCTCTCTTGGCTGCCTGACACATTCAGTGAAAAGCATAGATATTTCTTTGGAAATATTTAAGAATTGAAATTCCTTTACATTATTGGCAAAAAAGAATATTCTCTACAATGATGGGGTTTTGTTACGAGGATGGTGTATTGATACATGAGAAAAATTATTGAAGATGTGGTTGCTGCTGAGCAGGCAAAAGAAAAGGTCGAAGAACAGATTACGGAAGCAGAAAAAAAGAACGTGGGGATGCGCTCAACGAAACGTGATCCGACCTTAAAAATTGCAGGAGTAAACGACCAGGATTTAGAACGAGTCCTTGAAAGCCTGACAACCACCATTAAGGTTGTTGGATGTGGTGGTGCAGGGACCAACACGATTTCACGGTGTTTTTCAGAAGGGATTAATGGTGCAGATCTTATCGCAGTCAACACTGATGCGCAACATCTTCTTCTTACCCAGTCTCCATATAAAATATTGATTGGACGGCATCTAACCCGGGGATTAGGAGCAGGGTCGCTCCCCCAGATAGGTGAAGAAGCCGCAAAAGAAAGCGAACAGGACATCAGAGATGCGATTGTCCCCTCGGATATGGTGTTTGTCACCTGTGGTCTTGGCGGAGGAACCGGAACCGGCTGCGCCCCTATTGTGGCACAAATCGCCAGGGAAGCAGGCGCACTGACTATCGGCGTGGTCACCCTACCTTTCTGTGTGGAAGGTCAAGTGCGGATGGATAACGCAGAATCGGGGCTTCGGCGGCTCCGTGAGGTCTGTGACACCGTGATTGTGATTCCAAATGACAAATTGCTTGACATTGTGCCAAACCTTGCCTTAAACGCAGCGTTTAAGGTCGCTGATGAGATCCTGATGCGTTCAATTAAAGGTATTACCGAGATGATCACGATGCCTGGGTTGGTTAACCTTGATTTTGCTGACCTAAAGACGGTGATGAAACGTGGTGGCGTCGCATTGATTGGGCTTGGGGAGGCAGAAGGCGACA
>MUGD01000088.1 GCA_002900555.1 Thermoplasmata archaeon M9B2D
GGGAGGACGCTGGGTAAGGGGGTGGCTGAGCTTAAAAAGGCTTTGAGCGGAGTAAAAGACCAGATCGATGAGGAAGTAAAAGAAGTGAAGGAACCACTGCTTGAAGATAAGGATAGGATTGATCAGGCAAACCACGAGGGAAGCGAAGAGAAAAAATCGGAGGATAAACCGGTAGATGGTTGAAGAGAAAATGCCATTTACCGAACACCTCGGCGAGCTGAGAAAAAGAATCATCTTTTCCCTGATTTCCATTGTCGGGTGGTTTGTAATCATTTTTAACTACTCAGAGAAGATATTCCAGTTTTTAACCATTCCTTTACATTCGGAACTCAGTTTCGTGTATTCTTTTCCATTTATTCAGTTTGTCCCTTCCCGTGCTGAGGTACAAAAACTCGTATTTCTGGGTCCTGCAGAAGCGTTTTGGATGCATATCAAGATATCAATGATTGCGGCACTCGTTTTTTCTTTACCTGTGATTCTTTTTCATGTCTGGAAGTTCATTGCTCCCGGACTTCTCCAAAACGAGAAGAAATATGTCGGCCCTTTCATTATTGTAGCGTCCTTGCTCTTTGTATTAGGGACAGCGTTCTGTTTTTTCATAGTGTTACCTTTTGCTCTCGGCTTCCTACTGACTTACAAGACTGGTACGTTAATGCCAATGCTTTCCGTTGGAGCGTACACTGATTTCTGCCTTAAATTCATACTTGCGTTTGGGCTTGTCTTTGAGCTCCCGATTGTCATTCTATTCCTTACAAGAATTGGCCTGATAACAACTCAGACCCTCCGAAAGAACAGGAAGTATGCTTTGCTTATTGCGTTTATCCTTGCGGCAATACTGACGCCGACCCCTGATGCATTCAATCAGTCGCTGATGGCGGTTCCTATCTTAATCCTCTATGAAGTCGGTATAATAGTATCAAGAATTTTTCCGGCAAGGAGAACTGAATGAGCACGATCCGCGGCAAGAGCTGCAAATCTGTTGCATTTGATGTCGCTGAGGGGTATACTGCCGTTAATCCTCTTTTTCTCAAGCCTCTCGATGAAGAAACGATAAAGGAGTTCTATGAAGCGCTTCTGAAAGCACAGGGTGATGTCAGAAATGAACTGATTAAACCGGGTGACATGCCGGCAATACGCTGGAGAAATATGCGGTTGCAGAGACTTCATAGTGCGACTATGATCATAAAAAACTTTGTAAGGGAACGAAGGCTCAGGATATTGTAATGCTACTGTTTATTAAAGGTGTTGTGCTGCGAGTGTGATGGATGGAAATTGATACCCTAAAACAGGTGTCTGATATTATTCAGAGCGTCCTGAAGTCGAGAAAGAACATAAGGATGTATCCGGAGAACAATCCCATTTATACAAAATCCCTGGAATCGACAATCAATCTTTTTAACGATTATTTTGAGTATTATGATGCGCTTCCTATGAAGATAAAGCAACTCGAAATTCTGTATGATTCAGAACCCGTTTATTACAATCCGGAAAAGGAGGACAGTCTCTCGCTTCTTTTCTTTAAGGACGGTATACGCGAATTAACCTTCAAGAAGGGGCTGGACGTAGTTGAACTTGAGGATTTCTTTAAGATCATCATGCTCGATCTCGATTCTGATGACTCGGACGATGATATAGTGACGCTTATGTGGGAAAGAGATTTTATGCATATCTCTTATATTGTTGATGAAACCTTCCTGTTGGAGGACGATCAATACGAGGACAGGGCCATTCAGGAGGCGAAGGAAAACCTAGCCACGGAAGACGATGTCCTTAAGGCCTATGAGGAGGCATTTGACGCAGAGGATACCCGTCACATCCCTGTGGTTCCTCTGAGTGATGAGGATATAGAACATCTTAAGAACGAGCTTGACCGGGATCATAATTATTATGTTTTTAAAATATTCAATCTTCTTTTCGAGATGTTCATGCTTGCGGGTTCAAAGGAGGATCTGCAGGACATGGTTTCTATGTTCAGAAGCGCTATAGACTATGCATTGCAGTACGCTGATATCGAGATGGTGATTGACGCTCTTAAAAAGGCAGAGGTTCTTATTAGCGCTGAAACGACTCCCGAGCATATCAAGCCTTATCTGAGGATGATCCTTGCCTACATCAATTCTGAACGTGTGATCAGGTTCGTAGGTGAACTTCTGGATAGCAGGGCTGAATTTGACGACAAAAAAGTGAATAGCCTGTTTGCTATTATGGATAAGACCGCAATCCCCGGGCTCATCCGCATACTGGGAGATCTGAGCACAATACATGCGAGGAAGGCGATAGTAAATTCCCTCATTATCCTTGGGAAGAAGGACCTTGCCGCCGTAGCAAAGGGTCTTAATGACGAAAGATGGTTCGTTGTCAGGAACATTATTTATGTATTTAGAAATATTGGTGACAAGCGAGCGCTTGACTATCTTGTGAAAAAGATGAGACATAATGACATAAGGGTGAGAAAGGAGATCATTAAGGCTTTTGGTGAGTTCGGTGGGCAGGAGATTGTTCAGCATTTAAAGATGCACATAAATGATCCGGATCCAGCGACTCGGGTGCTTGTAGTGAAGTCGATATCCAGGACCGGTGCTCCTATTGCCAGAAAACTGCTTATGGAGCAGGTGTCTTCTCCCGATTTCAAAATGCGTGACCTTGCGGAGAAAAAGGAGTTCTTCGAAGCCCTTTCGAGATGGCAAGACCCTCAAATGCTGGATTTTCTTTCGAGGATTCTTAAGAAGGGAGCACTTTTTAGAAGAGGAAAAGTCAATGAGAACAGGGCATGTGCAGCTTTTGCTCTGGGGGTGATGATGCGGAAAGAGGCACTGCCGGTCTTAGAAAAGCACAGGAATTTGAAAATCCCCCTTATAAGGGAATATGTAATGAACGCTATAAAGAGGATACAGCAACATGGCGCGACAGCTCAAGGATCTGAGTCAGGAAGCTAAGTTTCTCATAAACCAGATCGCGATCGTATTTCGTTCGGCACAATTTCATTCTGCCGACAACGTTGCGGTACTTTCCGCTATCGAAAAATTCGTTACCATGATCAACCCCTTTATTGAGAGAGAGGGCTTTGTCCTTATAGAACTCATCGGTGAATATTTCCATGTCAATGATACGAGGGTGCGATATTCAGTGGAGTTTCTCCTCAACTTTGATTATCTGTCGCGTGAGTTCAAGGAAAGGGAACTTGGAGGAGTAGAGTTCAAGAATGTGATAAGCGCGGTAGATGTGCAGAAGCTTATTCGCGCATTTGTAACAGCGGGGAATGCCCCCGACGAAAAGTTCGACACCATGGCCCGTATAATGGTGGAAACGCCAAACATTTTTGTAAGCAGGCTAAAAAAGATCGCTGAGACGGGGGATGAAGGCGACATTAGGAAGGTAGTGAAGAAAACATACTTTAATGCGGTATCTTTCAGTAAAGGTGTTATAAACAAGATAAAAGCAGGCGAGAAGGTAAGTCTGAAAAAGGCCAAGAGGGTTGTTGAATCGATGGTGGACCTGCTGCTTGAAGAAGAGTCGCTTCTCGTGGGAATGACGGCGATCAAGGACTACGATGAATACACATATCACCATTCTGTAAATGTAAGTGTGCTGTCAGTGGCACTGGGTCAGAAGCTTGGACTTTCAAAAAAGGGGTTGACAGAACTTGGTCTTGTTGCTTTGTTCCACGATATGGGCAAGATGGAGATCCCTGCAGAGATTCTAAACAAACCAACTAATTTTACGGACGAGGAATGGCAGATCGTTAGAAAACACCCTTACTGGGGAGCTAAGGCAGCTCTAAAGCTTAAAGGATTTGATGTAACGTCCATAAAAACGGCGATTGTTGCATTTGAACACCATCTCAATTATGATTTTAAAGGATATCCAGAGATAAGGAACAAGATTGAACTCGATTTTTTCTCACGAATCGTTACGCTTGCCGATCAGTACGATGCGATGACTTCTGCCCGGGTTTATTCTCGTACACCCCTTCAACCTGACAAGGCCTTAAGCATCATGGTAGACCGCGCGGGTTCCATGCTTGACCCTGTGCTTCTCAAGGTTTTCATCAACATGGTTGGTGTTTTCCCGATAGGCACACTTGTTTTTCTCAGTACCCGAGAAATGGGACTTGTCTATGAAGTAAACGCCGCATATAATGATCGACCGAGGATTCTTGTCATTGTTGACAGTTCGGGAAGGAAAGTTGATGGATACGTTGTGGATCTGACCGATAAGGACGAGCATGGTGCTTTTATTCGTTCAATATATAAGACCCTTGATCCTAATAAGTATCGTATCAATCTCTCTGAATATCTGCTCTAGTTGCTTCCTGTCTCCTTGATCCCCCGCTTTTTTATAAGGCATAGTTATACACGGAGCAAACGTAGTGAAACGAATTATTGCCTGGACATTATTTGATTTTGCGAACTCCTCATATTCAGCAGTTATTGCTGCCGTTGTCTTCCCTGTATATTTTGCGACAGTGATAGTCGGGAACAGCGAAGGGATGGGAGATCTGTGGTGGGGAAGGGCTATTTCTCTTAGTATGTTTATTGTAGCGGTGACGTCACCTTTTCTGGGAGGGATTGCTGACGCCAGCGGCCGGAGAAAGTCTTTCTTTCTTTTCTACACCGCAGTTGCAATTGTATCGGTAATGCTTTTTACTACCCTTCGTCCCGGGTTGGTTATCTACGGTTTTCTCCTTATCGTGATTGCGAATACCGGAGTTGAGGGTGGTTTCGTATTTTATAATTCATATCTTCCCCTTATAGCTGACAGGGAGAAAATCGGCAGAATATCGGCTGCCGGCTTTGCGGTAGGGTATGTAGGATCGATTGTGGCACTTTTATTAGCCATATTCTTCATTCAGAATGAAATGATCGAAATGGTCTGGATAGAGGTCGGTTCCCTGTTTACGCTTTTTAGCGTCCCTGTTTTTCTTCTCATGCCACGCGACGAAGCAAGAACGAGCATATTTTCAGCAGCCGGAGGCGGACTGCAACAGACATTCAGGACAATTAAAAGCCTCTTCAGAAAGAGAGATTCTTTATTCTTCCTGACCGCGTACTTTCTCTATACCGACGGTGTAAATACGGTGATTGTGTTCGCGAGTATCTTTGCTGTAACAACCCTTCATTTCTCGAGTACCGAAGCGATACTCCTCTTCCTCGTTGTGCAGATTTCGGCCTTGATCGGTTCTTTTGCAATTTCTTTCCCAATTGACAGGGTGGGGCCATTGAAAATAGTAAGAATGTCTCTTGTGGTGTGGATTATGACGACCATCTATGCTTTTTTTGTTAGTTCAAAGATGGAGTTTTACTTTATCGCTGTGACAGCAGGTCTTGTGCTCGGAACCATTCAGGCAGCTTCGAGGGCATTATATACTTATTTCATACCGAAGGAGAAGGAAGCTGAATACTTTGGTGTATATTCAACAGTTGGGAAAACATCCTCTATATTAGGACCATTGATGTTTGGACTCATATCAAATGCTTTTCATAGTCAGAGACCAGCAGTTATGTCCGTTTCGATATTATTTGTTCTCGGTCTTGTTGCCCTTTCAAGGGTAAAAATCAAAATATCTTAAGATGTTACTTTAAGAAAATTGATTTTTACATTGATTTATTGTAAAATTTTATTTAATTATGGAGGATGGAGTGAGAGACAGGGTGCTACAAGCATTGGAGAAAATCCGTGAAGGTCTCAAAAGAGAAGGCGGAGATATTGAATTGATAGATATTAAAAACACAATTGTCTATGTAAAACTGACCGGGGCATGCAGTACCTGTCCCATGTCGCAGCTCACTATGAAGAACTGGGTTGAAAAAATGCTTAAACAGGAAGTGCCTGAAATAGATCATGTTCAGGCGGTTTAGAGCAATAAAGGAGGCTCTTTGACCAGGAAAAAGGCGGCCGTAATCGTGTTCGTTCTCCTGTTGTTAATGGCAGGGGGAGGGATTGTCTCCGGTGAGGATACTGCTTCAAACGTGATCAGGGATATCCGATTCAGTGAGGCCGAGTCCTTTACCCGGATCGTTGTTGAATGCGAGTCGGAAATATCTTATACTCGTAACTTTATTCAGTTTCCTGACAGGCTCTATTTTGATTTCGAGAATACCGATCCAGCCACATTTTTTCAGAAAGAGATACTGGTTGACGACGATACGGTTTCAACGATAAGGATCGGGAAACAGGATAGCGGCGTTTCCCGCGTCGTCATCGGCCTGAAATCCTATTCCGATTTTAACATTTATTCCCTTGAAGACCCCCACCGGTTAGTAATTGATATTAATAAGGGAACTAGTAGCATTGAGGAGTTCATGCCGAAAGGGCGTGTTGTTGTCATAGACCCCGGACACGGAGGTCGTGACCCTGGTGCTATTGGCAGGAGAGGCATCCAAGAGAAAGACATTGTTCTTGATATAGCGAAACAATTAAAAAAAATACTCGAAACGAAGTACGCGGTAAAGGTATTTCTTACTCGTGATGATGACCGTTACCTTGAGTTGAAAGAGCGGACGGATTTTGCGAACAGGCATAATGCCGACCTTTTTGTTTCGGTCCATATAAATGCAAGCAGGGATAGAGACACTAAAGGTATCGAAACATGGTTTCTGAACATTCCAAGTAGCGAATATGACAAAAAGGTCGCTGCTCGTGAAAATGCAATTTCGGAAGAAAAGATGAAGGAATCTCAGACAGAGGTAGGTTTTATTCTTACATCTCTCGGAAGGGAACTCAAAAAGGAGGAGTCGATACGTCTTGCACATTATGTTCAGAATTCTCTTATCAACAATATGAGAAAGAAGTATAAACGACGGATTGATGACCATGGTGTAAAATATACTCTTTTTTATGTTCTTGTAGGTGCTGATATGCCAGCCGTATTAATTGAGAGCGGTTTTATCAGCAATCCGAGTGAGGAACTTCTTCTGAAGAAATCGACCTACAGAAAAGATATTGCGCACTCGATTGCAAAGGGTATCAACTCATATCTCTCCACGTTGCCTGATCTGCCAAAACTGGCCAGAAGGTAACTCTTTTGCTCCTGTCAATAAGTATCGTTGTTTATCTTTCATTTGTTGTTACCGTGTTCGCGTTACAGAAGCTTTCTTTTTTTGTTGTCCTGTCCGCTCTGGCACTCATTCTTCTCCTGCTACTCCCACAGAGACAATTAAAATCAGGTTTCATACCCATCTCGATATTTCTATTCGCGACGTTCCTTGCGAACATCCTTTTCAGTCCTGGGAGGATAGTTATTAAGGTAGGGCCGTTTCCCGTTACAGAAGAAGGTCTTTACGTTGCTTCAGTAAGGACACTGAGGGTATTTCTCCTGATCGCTGGTGCAAAATTCCTGACGGTCATTGCGGGACTTGACGAAATGATACAGACCATGGGAAGGCTTTTAAGCCCTCTTGAGAAGATAGGTGTCCCGGTGAAGGAATTTTTCGAAACAATGGCTTCTGCGGTCAGAGCCCTTCCCCTGATAAGGAAGAGGATTGGCGAAGAATATGGTCAAAGGATGTCAGGGATGGAGAGAACAGCGATTACTGAGCGCATTCGGTTAGTATTTGGGTTCATGTTACCTGTGTTCATCGAAAGCATTAAAAATCCAGAATCTATATTTGGTCACTCAAAAACGAATACGGGAAGTAATAGCGTGAATGGACCGTACGGCGGAGACAGGAAAAGTATGGATGATGCGAATGGGTGATACTATAGATCTTCTTTTGAAGAATGGTTTCATATATGATGGGAGCGGAGATGCCCCCTTTCGTGGCAATGTAGGTATAAAAGGTGACAGAATCGTTCTCTCGGGAAGTGAAACAGCAGAAAGTGAAGTGGTTATCGATGTCGATGGTCTTTGCGTCTCCCCCGGGTTTGTAGATACTCACGGGCATTCAGAGTTCAATATTATAGTAGCTCCCGAATGCGAGTCGAAGGTCCTTCAGGGTGTAGCCACCGAGATAAACGGCAATTGCGGCTTGTCAGCAGGCCCTTTGTTAAATGATGCAAAAATAAGAAGAGAGGCTGACTTTATTGAGGCGGGAATCCCCTATCGCTGGAATTCTTTGAAAGAATACTTTGTATATCTCAATGAACGTTATCCGGTGATCAATTATGCTACATTGAGCGGGCAGGGAAAT
>MUGD01000009.1 GCA_002900555.1 Thermoplasmata archaeon M9B2D
GAGATAAGCAACGTTTTCCAGTTTGTTGGAAAATACCATCGATACCCAGTCACCGCACCAACGATCGTATCCTGCAGTGGCAGGACCATGTTTGTTAGCCAGTGCACATCCGGTTTGATATCGCTGTCTGCAAACACAAGAACCTCCGCGTCGTTTTCCACCTCAAGTCCAGTCAGCAACGCAGCAACCTTACCGCTGCATCTCGAAACAGGGGTTGTACATATGATGTGGACGTTTGGTTTTTTTTCTGTCAACCGACACAAGACGTCATATGCAGGATCATCTGTTGAATCAACGACGAAGATAAGGCTATACTTCGGATACTCTAAGGTGAGGAACCCTAGTATATTGTCATGAAACCCATGATCGACCCCTTTACATGGCACAATGACTGATGCCGCAGGGTAGTACGAAAAAAATACCCTTTTTTTTGTCCTCCGATACGCGACAATCCAGAGGCTTATGATATAACATTCACCGATGACTCCGATGCTTCCCAGAATCATGAGAATTTCAAGAATCATGCCCGCTCAACACACTTTCGTATGCATCGCTTGTTTTTAGAGATTTACCTCTCAGAAGGGATGTTGTTTGGCGCTAGATACCCATGTACGACACATATGAAAGGGTACTGGGTTTATTAAAAGGATATCAATATATCACATGGTGAGTCATTGTAGTGGTATGAATCAAGATGTGCAGTACCTCGAGGAGATCAAACATGTTTCGTTCCAACCTGTTTTCATTTTAGGAGTGCATCGATCAGGGACCAGCATTTTATATAAAATGCTTGCGGCAACCGGGTGTTGTAACCCAGTCACTGCATATCATCTAATCAACTACGACGAGCTTCTAACCAATTATCATAAGCACAAAGAACATCAAGCAAAACAGAAGCTTACAGAGTCTTTACTAAGAAGTGGGCTTACTGACAGGGGCATCGACCGGTTGAACGTCACTGCTGATTTTGCTGAAGAATATGGTTTTTTACTTGGTACGCGGACGATACGGATGTCTCTTACAAAAAGGAATGCTATGCTTTTTATCGAGCTTTGTAAAAAAATCCAGTTCATATCTGGAAACGACAAACCAATCCTTCTGAAAAACCCCTATGATTTCTCGAATTTTCTTTTCATAAAGCAGCTGTTCCCTTCTGCAAAATTTGTGTTTATTCATCGGCATCCGCTGAAAACAATAAGCTCGACACTTAGCGCAATCAGAACGATATTAAAGGAGAAAAACCCGTATACAGCCAAGTTATCCAGGAGTTATGATAAAGGATTTACAAATCCGTTGCTACGCCATCCTTTGCGATGTTTGTTTTGCATAGTACCGGAATGCGGTGTGTGGCTTATCACAAGAATCACGGCACGGGCGACAGGGTATTATGTAAAGAACATAGAGAAACTACCACCAGATGATTACATCTCGATCACCTACGAGACACTCTGCCAGCATCCGCAGGAAACCTTGGAATCAATCATGGATAAACTGTCATTTTCTCGAACGCAGGACATCGATGCGACAGCTTTGATACATCGTCGTAGCATCCCGGTTGATGGTTCTGTTCTAAAACTTCAAAACCATATCTATCGATGCATGAAGAGGTATTTTGAGGGATTTGGTTATACAAGAGGGACAGACGAAAACATCATTTTTTTTCGTTGACAAGACATTGAATCTCCTGCTCGATTCTTGCAAGAGTCTTCTCCTGGTCCCCTGCATCGTATTTCAGCAGATTCTCAGAGAAGGAGCCAAGACGTGATAGGAAGTCTCTGAGGTCGTCCTCGCAAAATTTTCTCCGTGAGATGCCAACGCCCATGCGTTCAATGCATTGTGCGTTGAACAGCTGCTCACATTGATGACGGATTGGTAAGGAAAATATTGGTTTTTTCAGGTATAAGGCTTCACTTATGACGGTAAAACCCCCGTTTACGATCACTGCTTTTGCAGAGGATATATCATGGTAAAACTCATCTTCGTTGAATCGTTTGTACATTAAATTTTCATCCGTCCTGTCTTTATGAAACCCGTAGATAATAAAGGTTTCATTGAACCTTCGTAGCGAATCGAAAAGCATTGTAAAGGATGGGGAGGTCTGATAGACAAAGATGTGTTTTCCTGATGTGGAATGCTGGCTTCGTATGCCTGGTTGTATCAATGGTTTTACAAACAACACATGGGGATTAGTGATTTGTTCATCGAAAAAATCGTAGATGATGTATCTATCGGCACCGAAAAGGGACAGTTTCAACGCAAAAAACAAGAAAAGCCAGGCAGGATAGTCTCTTATTTTTTTTGGGAACCTGCGGTAGAGCAGTGCTGATGGGTTATCAATGCTTATCCGTTTAATCTTGCTGAAACGCGCAGCGAAATGACCTATGGGCTCTGCATCGGTAATAAGTAGATTTGGCTGATATTCTTTTAACAGGCGTCGTATTTTCAGAAATGAAACCGGGGTATGAGCGATTGTCTGATACAAGGTGTGAAGCAGGGTGTATAGTATTCTGACTTGATTACCTGTGTAGAATCCTTGAGGTGATTCGATCTGAAGGACAGCATCGAACTCTTTTGAAAGAATCATGTATGCTTTCCCACCAGCAATGATGCGGACCTCATGGCCCTGCTGCTGTAAATAACGAATAAGGATTCGACTCCGGCTTGCATGTCCTTGACCCTCTCCACAGACTCCATATAGTATCCTCACAAGACCGTCCCCCACATTATACGATTATACTTCTTTCTTGTTTATAAGAGCTTTCATTGTTTCATCGACAAAATCGAAACACTTGATACGTAGTAACTGCGGTTGTTGTCGCAAAGTAGGTTTGTTTGTTGAAAGGATGTATCTGAAGGATACGAGTGCAAGGTAATCGTAGGTGTTGCTTTAAAATAATTTCCAAACCACGATTTCATCGCTTGCCTTGTTTCCCGCACCATCAACTGCTTCCACTTCAATCGTATATCGTCCAAAAGCCCGCTTGTCCCATACCCAGACATAGGGCGGGGCTGTGGCATTGGATGTAACAACGCCATTAAGCGAAAATGTAACAGAGACTACCCCTGAAATCTCATCAGAAGCATCTACCGTGACACCAATAGAGCCGATAATCAGGGTTGTAGGAAACGGCAATAGTTTTCTATTTGCGATATAAAGGGATTTTTCCAGTGGTTTAGTGATTGTCATCTCAGGTGGCGTGGTATCTATCGGATGTATTGTGACAAGAGCAGTATCATTTACCTGGGTGCCTCCAAAATCTGTTACAGTAAAAACCGCTTCAAAGACACCGCCCGTGGTGTATACATGGGTTGGAGACTGCTCTTCTGCAGTCTCATTATCGCCAAAATCCCAGTGAAAGGTATAAGGAGAGACACCGCCAGTAACGGTTCCATTGAACTGAATGGGATCACCAACAAGCCCGTCGTAGGGACCTCCGGCGTCAACCTCTAAGGGGAGTGGGGTCTCATCGTTTTCTAGTTTAATTAACCAAACATCGTGTAATCCTGCACCATAGGAAAGGGTATGTCCGGTTAGAATATAGCCACCGTCCGTGGTCTGCTGAATGGAATACCCGACATCGGAAGAAGACCCACCAAATGTTTCATTCCATAAGTGATTACCCATGGAATCTGTCTTTACTACCCAAACATCGTCACCACCGGC
Source organism: Thermoplasmata archaeon M9B2D (assembly GCA_002900555.1). The sequence continues at coordinate 3,665 of MUGD01000009.1, forward strand.
ACCGTAGGAAAGAGTATACCCAACAATTATATAACCACCGCTAAAGGTCTGTTGAACAGAGTAGCCATAGTCTCTGCCTGTTCCGCCAAAGGTTTTCATCCATTGTTCATTTCCTGATGAATCTGTTTTGATAAGGAACATGTCATACAGACCCGCACCAAAGCTACTGGTTTCTCCAGTAAGGATATACCCGCCATCAGCTGTTTGTGCTACAGAATAGGCTATATCTGAATCATCTCCGCCAAATGGATTATGCCATTGTAGATTGCCCATACTGTCTGTCTTAACAAGCCAAGCGTTAAGAAGATACCCTGGACCATAGGACATTGTCCATCCGGCCAGTATATACCCGCCATCGACAGTCTTTTGAACGCAATAGGCACCATCTGTGTAGAGCCCCCCAAGGGTTCTTGTCCATGTCGGATTACCTGAGGCATCGGTTTTGATAAGCCAAGCATCCACACTCCCTGCCCCTGATGATAAGGTATGTCCCGCGACAATGTATCCACCGTCGGGTGTTTGTCGAACACTAGTACCGCCATCATCTTGTGCACCACCAAAGACCCTATTCCATTGTTCATTACCGTTAGAATCGGTCTTGATAAGCCAGAGATCTTCCCCGCCAGCACCATAGGATTTTGTATAACCAGTTATGATATAGCCATTGTCAGTGGTTTGCTGAACGCATTTGCCCTCCTCATCATTTGCACCACCGAATGTCCTATTCCACATCTCGTTTCCCAAGGCATCTGTCTTAATAAGCCAGACATTGCGACCACTGGTCCCATACGAGCGGGTGTACCCCGTGATGATATACCCCCCATCCGCGGTCTGTTGAACCGAATGGCCAACATCGATATTGCTTCCCCCAAAGGTGACAGCCCATTCGTAACTTCGAGAGGAATCATAAATGTTGTAAAGTGATACATTTGCCAAAGACTCCGAAGCATCGTGTACGGTAGTTGCATGTAATAGGGGAACTGCCCCAGGGGTCAACAGTAGACAGGAAATAAGCGCAAGAGACAAATGATTCAGAAAAGTTCTTCCTTCAGGTATCCTCTTTCGATTTTTTCGGATTTGAAAAACGTCTGCGTCTTTTTTTTGGTATGATATCCCGTTGTCCATTTTCTTCCACCTGTTATTGTTATTTATATACAATCAACCATATAAACTTGTCTGCAATTATTCATCGATAAGACTCTATCACAGACGTAGTTTATTTTCTCTGATTACGTATGAAAAATATTCTTATGTATCAAGTGTTTCAAACAATGTCCTGCAAAGATTTAATTCTCAAATTTTTTACAAACACATATCATAATTTACCAATGCTTTTTAAATAAACAATACGTATACTAATACCCTATCATATGAAGAATAAACCAATAACCGCACATACGAGAACAGCTATGATCATTGCCATTGTGGCTGGGTTTTTATTGATTGTTGCTGGGGTGAATGGGATTGCAACATGGGAGATTATTAGAAATTTTGTCACCACTCATATCATGGACAATAGCATCGTTCAGATGGTCTTTGTTGTTTTAATTTCTATTGCCTCGTTAGGTGGTATTGCTGTACTAGTGGGTGGTTTTTTACTTGGTAAAGATAAAATCAGAACCGGCAAATTTCTTATTTGTCTTGGAGCTGGATTTGGTTTTGTCAGTGTAATCGTAACAGCTGCTGTTGCTTTTATTGAAAAAAATTTCGAAATCAGCGGTTTTCTCTCGATAGGTACCGTGGGTCTGATTCTTTCGGTCATAGCACGAATGGTTGTCAAGAAAGAATAGTTTTCATCTTGGTTTTTACTAATAGAATAGTGCTGGGGAATGAATTTGTGCACGTTTTTACTAGTAAAAATATTGATTGTATAGGGGCGTTGTACTCAAGTCGAGAGTCTGTGTTAATGGTGTAATGTTCATACTATAATTATTCAATATCATAATCGGCAAATAATAAATTATAATCACTTCGATTTATCATCCGATATGATTATTAAATAACTTCTTATTGACTACATTTAGATTATAATAAAAAAAATTGACTGATATGGAGAAAACATTATGAAAAAGTGGTATGAATCTCTTTTTGAGAATTATGGTAAAAACTATGATAATGAAAGTTATACAAAGGGAACAATTGGTGAATGTGACTTCATTGAAAAGGAACTTGATTTTGATAAATCACTGAAAATAATAGATGTTGGATGTGGAACAGGTAGACATTCGATTGAATTAACAAAAAGGGGTTATAATGTCATAGGAATTGATTTATCGGATTCACAACTAAAGCAGGCAAAGGAAAAAGCCAAAGCACAAAATTTGGAAATAGAATTTCAAAAACATGATGCAAGAAAATTACCTTTTAAAGATGATTTTGATTTGGCAATAATGCTTTGTGAAGGAGGATTTTGTTTGATGGAAACAGATGAAATGAATTTTGAGATATTAAGAAATGTTGCAAAATCTTTAAAGAAGTCTGGTAAGCTGATTTTTACAACACTTAATGCATTATTTCCCTTATATCATTCAGTTGAAAAATTTCATTCAACAAAGGATAAAGGAAATACTACTTGTAGAAGTAATACTTTTGATTTAATGACTTTTAGAGATCATAATATTGTAACAGTAGAAGATGACTCTGGTAATAAAAAGGAATTAGAATGCAATGAGAGGTTTTATGTTCCATCTGAAATTATATGGTTGCTAAAGTCTCTGGGTTTGAAAAAAATTGATATTTATGGTGCAAAACTTGGTGCTTTTTCGAGAAACGATGCACTTACAACTGAAGATTTTGAGATGCTAGTTATTGCCGATTTTACTTCAGAAATTTGAAAAAATTACGTGAATTCATTATTCATTCTCCCTATCAACATTGTAATCATCAAGTAATAATGAAAGATCCTCTGTCCTTATTTCAGAGGTTTTACCAGTAAACACCAGTTCAAATAATATTATTCTTCATTATTATAAAAATATGCAGGGGAAGGGATTTGAACCCCCGAACCTCTGCAGGAACAGATCTTGAGTCTGTCGCCGTAGACCAGGCTTGGCTACCCCTGCACAAGCGACACATGAACAGTTCATTCATAATAAATATTTAGGTCATACCTGTCCAACACCTGCCCCTCCGTATAATAATTTACATTTAGATATATTTATAAGCACAAAATATAATTAATATTTCTCTTTGGGGGAAACATCATTCCAGAAAAGGAACTATGGAACTCGCGGCTTGCGTTTGTCATGGCAGCGATTGGTTCTGCCATTGGTCTTGGGAACGTCTGGAGGTTCCCCTACATCGCCTATTCAAATGGTGGAGGAGCATTTCTCATACCGTATTTTGTTGCACTGTTTACCGCTGGCATCCCCATGCTTATCTTGGAGTTCTCTGTGGGACACTGGAGCAGACACGGGGCGCCAGAATCCTTTAAAAAAATTGGAAAAAAATGGGAATGGGTCGGCTGGTGGGCTGCTCTGGTACCATTTGTCATTGTCACCTACTACATCGTTGTCATGGCCTGGTGTTTCTCCTATCTTATCTACTCCCTTGATCTTCGATGGGGGTTAGACGCTAAATCCTTTTTCCTTTCAGATTTTCTTAGCGTCACCACAGGTCCACTAGAAATCGGGGGAATCAGAATCCCAATCCTCCTCAGCCTGCTTGTTGTATGGTTTCTTGTGTTTCTCATCCTCTATAAAGGAGTTGGTCGTATAGGAAAAGTCGTGATGATCACGGTCCCACTCCCCTGGATCCTACTTACTATCCTAGCAATCCGAGGACTTACTCTCCCCGGCGCCCTTGAAGGAGTCAGCTACTATCTAACCCCGAATTTCTCAAAACTCACTGACCTAAACGTCTGGCTTGCCGCCTACGCACAAGTATTTTTCTCAGTCGGTATCGCACAAGGAATCATGATCAGCTATGCAAGCCATCTGCATAAAAAATCAGATATCTCAAATAATGCATTCATCGTCGCACTTGCGGATTCCGGGACGTCGTTTCTTGCTGGCTTTGCGGTCTTTAGCGTGATCGGTTATCTAGCGATGTCACAGGGTATCAGCATAGAAAGCCTAGGAATCGCCGGACCGCAGCTTGCTTTTATCACCTATCCAACCGCGATATCACTATTTCCGGTCGCAACCACCATATTTGGGATTCTCTTCTATCTCTCGCTACTGACGTTTGGCATAGACTCTGCGTTCTCCATGATAGAGCCTATGACCATCGGGATACAACAGAAATGGAGGATTACCAAGGGAAAAGCAACAGCAATCATCTGCCTCGCCGGGTTTCTCGCAAGCCTGCTGTTTACCACAGGCAGTGGACTCTACTGGCTGGATATTCTGGATTATTTCTTCTCACGGTTCGGCATGGTACTTGTTGGACTTATTGAATGCCTGGTGTTGGCATGGGTGTTTCGTGTTTCGTTCTTTCGGGAACATGCGAATAAAACATCAGATATTCTGATAGGGCAGTGGTGGGACATCCTTATCAAATATGTCGTTCCCGCAATCCTTACAATCCTACTAGTCGCATCAGTCTATGAGAATATCCTCCGCCCGTATGTACAACCATGGTGGGTGGTTCTTCTTGGAGGAGTACTGCCCTGTGTCGTTATCGTTCTTGCAGCATACATATTTATGAAACAAAAAGGAAAAAAAGAGGAGCCCCTATGAATGAACTACCACCTTCTGCCATTGTCATGCTGATTTTCGGTGCGGTGGTCTGCTATGGTGGTATCGCCTATTTCCTCTACCGGGCATTTACAGCACGACGTAAGTAAATTCCCACGATGCGTTGTCCGGAATGTTTTAAATCCTGAAAAACGATGTCAGTATCGCACTAGGTGACGGATGATGGGACAGGGAAAATACATAGGAGTGCTTTCAAGTGGTGGCGATGCTCCAGGGATGAATGCAGCGATACGGGCGGTCGTTCGCACCGGTATTTATCATGGCAACACCATGTTTGGAATCAGCCGAGGATACCAAGGGATGATCGAAGGAGACATCGAACAAGTCGACCGTTACTTCGTTAGCAACATCATTAAGGACGGCGGCACTGTCCTGCAGACCGCACGTAGCAGTGAGTTTCTCACAAAAGAAGGACGAGAAAAAGCGTTCAAAAACCTAAAACGCTTTGGCATCGACAGCATCATCGTCATCGGTGGGGACGGTTCCTTCCGAGGGCTGCATCACTTCCTCCAAGACTACCCCATCCAGGGCATCGGAGTCCCGGGAACGATCGACAATGATCTGTATGGAACCGATTTTACCATTGGCTTTGACACCGCGGTAAACACCGCACTAGAGGCAATCGACAAAATACGAGACACTGCATCGTCACATTCACGATTATTCATCATTGAGGTCATGGGGCGGACCTCCGGATACATCGCCTTATACACCGGTATCGGTGGGGGTGCAGAAGACATCCTCATCCCAGAATCACCCATGAACATCCAAACACTCGTCGCAGAGCTAGACAACCAACACAAAGCAGGAAAACAAAGCAGCATTATTGTCTTAGCAGAAGGAGAAACCACCGGAGGAACGTCAGAGATAAAAACAGCGATTGAGAAAGTCATCAACTGGGACATCAAAGTAAGCGTGCTTGGCCATGTACAACGTGGGGGGGACCCGACAGCCTTTGACCGAGTGCTTGCCAGCAGACTTGGCTATGAAGCAGTGCTTGCGGTGATGAACAACCACACCGACAAGATGGTTGGCATGATCAATAAAATCCCAACACTGACACCACTGGAAGAGACCTGGACAAAGAAAAAAGATATGGATATGGTGTATCTGAAAATGAACCAGGTGCTTGCAGCACCACAGCAAAAACAACTGGAAGTTACGTTTTAATAAAAATCATAGCAAAGCAAGTATTTTGTTTTCAAAATCATACAGCCTTTTTTTATACTCAGGTGCATACTCAAACGAAAAATCATACACCACATCCTTAAGAATCAGCGGCCGAGGGTCTGCAAGCTGAAAATCAACCTTCTTCTCCGGATGCTGTAACGCTTCCTTGATTACAGTTTGAGACAATGTCCCCTCCCCTGCTTTTTTCAACGCAGACACAATCCGTCTAATCTGATTCCAAAGAAATGTCTGCGCATAAAAATCAAGAACCAAAAACCCTTTTTTTTCAGAAACGATGATGTTCTCTATGCTACGAACCGGGTTTTTCATATGTTCAACCCGCGCGAAATTCCGAAAGTTATGCTCACCAGTAAATAACCCAGCAGCAGACAGCACCTTGTCAACATCAAGGCTATTTTTTCGAAGATAATATCGATATTCTCTTCTTTTTGCATGACGCGGGTAAAAACCATGTATCACCTCACAAATCCCATAGATGAAGATGTCTGAGACATGCGTTGTAACACTTGAAAAAACCTTATCTGTGGACCATACTGTATCAAACGCACAGACATTCCCTAACGCAGACACGCCTTTATCAGTACGACTCGCGGTACGAAAACACGACATACGAATATCATCAAAAACCCTTTGTTTACGTAACATTTCTAGAAGGGTTTGCTCAACGGTTCGCTGCTCTGGCTGACGTGCATATCCGGAAAAACAGGTTCCGTCATAGGCAAACTTCAACGCAATCCGCATACACATACGAAAAGAACTCGTCCCATAAAATCATATTGACCCAAAGAGCATAGTTCTATAAAAACTAAAGCGATACTTCAGGTGAACAGTATGCCACGAAAAAAAGAAATAGAAGAAAAACTACGTGCAATAAACGCAAAAACCGGGGATGTCATCCGTATCATACGAAATACTGAACAGCATGAAGGGGTGCTTATGCCTCGTCATGAGTTTAGCCAAGAGGATATCATCACGATAAAACTAAAAACTGGTTATAACATCGGCATCGCAGTCGATGAAAAAACACAGATAACTCTGGTACAGAAGCAAAAAATCATAGAAAAACCAGTACAAAAAATTCCTTTTGATCCAAAAAAACCAACAATCTCCATCATAGGTACAGGGGGAACAATCGCTTGTTATATTGACTACCGGACAGGAGCCGTCCACCCTGCTTCATCAGCAGAAGAGCTCGCCTTCTCCGTCCCTGAGATTTTCAACATCTGTAATGTTAAATCCCAGGTTGCGTATCAGATGCTTAGTGAAAACATTGAAATAACGCACTGGCAGAGTCTTGCAACACTCGTCGCAGAGGAACTTAACAACGGCGTAGCAGGAGTGGTGATCCCTCACGGAACCGACACCCTTGGCTACACAGCAGCAGCATTATCATTTTTTCTTAAGAACCTCTCAGGACCAGTGGTCCTTGTCGGAGCGCAACGATCAAGCGATCGGCCATCCTCAGACGCAGCGCAGAATCTCATCGCGGCAGCAACAGTAGCAGGAACATCAAATCTTGGAGAGGTGGTCGTCGTGATGCATGGGGAAACCTCTGATACGTACTCAACGATTCATAGAGGAGTTAAGGTACGAAAATTCCATACATCACGGCGGGACGCATTTCAAACCGTAAACGACGTTCCTTTGGGAACGGTGAAAGAGGGAAAACTACGCTTAAGACCATCCTATACGAAAAAAACCACTGGACCAGTCATCGTGGATACCGCTATGAACAAAGACGTAGGAGTCGTCTATTTCTACCCCGGATTAAAACCAGAGGACATCCCCCAGAAAAAAGGACTTATCCTTGCTGGAACCGGCCTTGGACATGTGTCAGAAAAACTCCTTCCTCGTATCACCTCTCTTATCAACAACGGTTCTGTTATCGTTATGACCTCGCAGTGTCTGTTCGGACGAGTCAACATGCATGTGTATTCAGTGGGACGTGACCTTATCAAAGCAGGTGTTATTTCTGGGGAGGATATGCTGCTCGAGACCGCGTATATCAAACTTATGTGGGCACTTGCCCATACCAATACAAGGCAAGAGGTCGAATCCCTCATGAAAACAAACCTTGCCGGAGAGATCTCTGAACGGACAACGGCCGATGCGTTTATTTCTCAAGGAGATAAGACAAAGTAATCAGAATTTTAGGGGAAAACCCCATAGTATGTAGCCTACGTAGGTACTAAAAAGAGATACCCCTCAAGTCGCACAGTTTTTACCATCTGGGTGTCAACTAGAGTGGTTGTTGGCTTTCGAATCTCAACGGTCATATAGGTTTTAGGGTCCATGAGCTGGATTTCGTTTTTTGATTGACTAACAACAATCATCTCCCGGATAAGTTCCGTACCACCGAATATCTTAGAGGACGAAATCTCCCTTCCATCAATGACCTTCTCAGTCCAGGTTGAGAGATCTATGCCGCGGACCTTATGCTCATGAAGAGAGACAATCATGAAAAATGAGCTGTCGTATGAGAAGAAATCACCTATTCTATACGCTGGTATCCGTACAAGATATGTCATCCGATACACCTCTCTACTGTCTTTCATTCCAGCCGTAGATGCGGATTGTTTGAAAGTCCCTCCAAACTGCTCCTGCAGCTTCTTTGCTATGGAAAACGCGGTTGTTTTTTCACTAAGGAAAAAATCAAGACCCTCACGTTTCACATCAATATCTGTGATAAAAAGTCCTCGTTTGCCACCCTCTTGTTGTTGCCCTACCATGTTTTCCACAGTAGAGCGAAATGTCTGTAGCTCTGCATCGCTGAATGTGCGTTTTTCAGCCCGTATCTGAATAATCGCCTCATAATACCCCCCGGCTTCCCGGGAGCAGACGTTACAGGTGTTCTGTCGTATTCGAACGGTAAGCGGATGCTGTTCAGTGATTTGATGTTCTTCAAGAAAACCAGAGATAGACACCATGCATGAAAAAACCCGGTCCTGTTCGTTGCACTTGGTTTGAATATCAACGTTTTTCAGCTCAGGGCTAATAGAAAACGCATCTTTGACATGCCGTTTTAGAACATCATAAAAAGGCTCGTGAACCCAAGTGTTCTTATATTTATATGAGGAGCATCGAGGGCAAAGTGTTACATCAAGAATCACAGGTCCTTTGGAAAACTGTGTATGTTTCAGATAACAGTTTAGACAGACGCCGTTTCGGAAAACGTGTGTTTCTTTGCCACATTCCACGCAAAACATACCTAGGTTCCGCTCCTGTTAGGTTCGCTGGGTGAGATAGACGCCATAGATTATTAATCCTGCGCCTGCAAGGAAAAACCCGGTCAACTGTGTGCCAAGGAAAAACGACATCAGAATCGTAAACAGCGGGATGAAGGTAAGGAAGACTGCCGCTTTGCTTGCATCGATATGCTTTAAGGCGTAGTACCATCCGAGATATCCAAAAAGAGAACAGGCGACAGCCAAGTAGAATATCGCCCCCCAGCCATGCAGTGAGGTCTGTTGGAGGACTGGCCCAATGCGGGAAATAACAAAAGGCAGATACAATAGTGTTCCGAAGACAAACGCGTATGTGGTGATGACAAACTCATCGTAGGTTTTCAACAGTCGTTTTCCTAAGAACGAATACAGTGCCCAGCAGAAGGCAGACAGGAGCATAAGGATACTTCCGATAATGAATAGATTATCAAGGGTGAACTGTTGTTTTGAGATATCGGAAAACATGATGACAAAGACGCCGAGAAACGAAAGCACGATGCCACTGATTCTTTTTTTTGTCAGAGGCTCATGTAAGAATAACCCAGAGAGAACCGCGATGAAAATCACGTTGGTGTTGATAAGTACAGAGGCGGTGGGGGCGTTTGTGTAGAAGATACCAAGGAACTGGAAGAGGTATAAGAATGTCACCCCAGTCAACCCAAGGGCGACAAACCAGGGGATCTCCTTTTTTGGAAAAGAGATGGGTTTTTTCTGTACCAGAACGAGAAGAACCATCAGGGGTGTTGCCACAAGGAACCGCAGAAACCCTAGATCAACAGGGTCTATCTCCTTTGTTATCATCTCCACGACAATAAACGAGCTTGCCCAGAAAAAAGAAATCAGAACAAGGAGAGGTATGATGATGAGATTCTTGGTCATGGACATCGATAATCCAAGATTGGTTAATAAAACGATATACCTGATAGGTGCCGATGAGGAAAAAAATGGTCCAAGAACGGTTCATCCTTTGGTAAGAATAAACGAATCTAGCGTACAACCATCTGGTTTCTTTGCCTCGAAGGTTAATGTAGAAGAATCTACCGTAAGCAGACAATAATGATAAGTTTTCTCTGAATAGACGGTCCAGGGGCTATGGCCAACGTCATAGAGAGGAGCACCTCCCCCACCAGTGATAACATACGTAACATTATTGATATAACTGCGTTCATAGCTATGCTCATGACCATTAAACACAATATCAACATCAGAACGCGCGAACACCGGTGCCCATATCTTCTGTAAAAGTGTCGTGTTTCCATGGTTCCCTGAGCTATATAACGGGTGATGGAAAAAGACAATGGTAAATGGTGCCTGGCGCGTCCGAAGGTCCTCAAGAAGCCAGAAATACTGGGTGAATCGATAGGCATACCGTGGGTTTGAATCCAGGCCGATGAAATGCACAGGTCCATTGTCAAAAGAGTACCACCGCTCAATAAACGGAAGGGAAAAAACCAAAAAATAAAGAGGACTGGATTGCTCATGGTTTCCAAGTACCGGATAGAACGTGCTGTTGTAGGTAAATGGCGAGGCAGAGAAAAATTCAACCCAATCACCAGGATTCCTTCCGTTATCGACAAGATCCCCGGTGTTTAGGACAAACAGGGGAGTGTCCTGTTCTATCGCCCTGGCTACTTGTGCGGTGCTTTGCCAGTTGTCCCAGCCTCCCCGCGAGTCACCGTAAACGACGAATCTGATTGTTTCATTGCTGGGAAACGCGGTCCAGAATCGATGCAGCGGACTTTTTGTTTCATCTGATACAACAGTATAGGAATACTGGCGTCCAGGTGCCAATCCAGTGATTTTGACAGAGTGATGCATCTTTGGACAAAGAGACATCTGCACAGTGACATTTCCAAGCGTTGGGCTTGTACCCCAATACACCTCATTTCGCTTCGTTGATGGAAGAGTCATCCAAGAAACGATCACAGAGGTATGTTCCGACTGCTGGATGTACGGACCAATGATCAATGGCTTAGCAGAGATTCCGCAACTAAAGCAGGCAAATATAAACAGAAGCCCCACCGCTAGAACCGTTTTTCGTATGATCGTCTTCATAGATGTCGCCTTTTTTCTAGATATCCTTTTTCTATACATGCCATCTGATTTATATTTTTTGCTGATACGGCATCGTCATTGCAGTCAAAAGAATGAACGCCATATCCTTCTGTTTGGGTCTACGACGAACGCGTATTTTTTCTTTTCCGGTAAGAACCGTACAGAACCATGGTACCACCTGTACAATAAGACGCTTTAAAGAAAACAGACAAAACAGGAAGTGAGGAGTGAAAAAAAATGATGATTGTTGGTCAAGTGTCAAGCCCCGAGGAAGCAACCGAAGTAGAATTTATCGCAAAATCTTTTGTCGTCGCAAACCGCGCACGCGTCCTTGCGTTGAAACTGCGAGAGGGATAAAAAGGATGAAGAAAAAAAACAAAGGGAAGAGAAACATTCCCTCCGACATCCCTATCGTCTGGGTAAACATCATCGATGGAGAGTAACCTTCTCTCTTCTTATGATTTTACGGCTTTGGCAGGTTTTTTAGGGTTTTTTTTTGTTGTTTTTCCATCATCTGGTTCATCAGATTCACTGATTTTTTTCCCACTCTCAAGAGTCCCATCAGTGAGCCCTTCATCGAGGAGAACGTCGTATTCCACCTTGTATTCCCCTGGGTCCCCCTCTGAGAACTGGAAGTTTTTCTCACGACAGAGGGCAATCATCGGGTAGTTATCCTTTAACACGACTCCTGTGACCTTTGTGAGGTTTTTATCCTTGGCAATTTCAATTAAGAAGTCAAGAAACCGCGACCCTAATCCTTGCCGCTGCCATTCATCCGTCACTACAAGTGCGAATTCACATTCATCCTTTTTCACGGGGTCGACAATAAGCCGGGCTACCCCAAGGATCCGTTTTTTGCCGTTCTCGGTGACCACGGCGACGATACCGATTTCACGGTCATAGTCAATGTTGCAGTAACGGGTACGAACCTCATGGGGAGTCTCCTTGATGATTCTGAAGAAGCGGAAGCGGATCGTCTCTTCAGAGAAACTTTTGAACATCTCTAACCACATGTCCTCATCCTCTGGCTTTATCGGCCGAAGTGTAACCTCTGTGCGATCTTTTAGCGTGATCTGTTTGATGTATTTCATGGGATATGGCGTGATGATAAGATGCGGATGCTTCGCTGGCTCAAGGTCAAGGATGATACGTGCATCAACCGCGATAAGCTGGTTTCCCTGCGGTATCAAGGGGTTGATATCAACCTCTTTGATCTCCGGATGATCGATAAGCATCTGAGAGAACGTAATCATGGTCTCTTCCACAGCATTCATATTTACTGGGGGGATATTCCGGAATCCTTTCAATAGCTCATAGGCTTTGGTTTTTTCTATGATGCGTTGTGCCAAGGTCTGGTTCAAGGGGGGAAATCCAATCGCCCTATCCTTGAATAACTCGGTGAAAATCCCACCCAAACCAAACAGAATCACAGAACCGAATACCGGGTCCTTCTTTGAACCTAGAATCAGTTCGTATCCCTGGTTTTTCACAAATTTCTGAACAGTCACACCAAGTATCTTTGCATCAGGGACTTTTTCTTTCGCCTTTCGCGTCATCTCCCGGAACGCCGTGCGGATGTCCTCTCCACAGCGTAGATCTAATATAACGCCACCAACATCGCTTTTATGGCTAATCTGAGGAGATAATATTTTCATCACCACAGGGTATCCTATCTTCTCAGCGGCTTTGACTGCTTTGTCTTCAGTTTCTGCGATAATCGGTGTGGTCGTCGTGATGCCATACAGTTCAAGGAACATCTTTGCCTCACTTTCATTCAAAAGTGTTCTTTTCTCCTTTGTCGCGGTCTCTACAATTTTTTTGATAATCTCTGTATGCGCAGGTGTTTTGATATCAAGCTCCTGCGGGGTTTCATAGAGCTGTTCCAAATGTCGCTCATAATGGTAAAGATACATGTAGGATTCAACCGCTTCATCAGGAGATGCATAAGTCGGGATATTATTTCGATTCAGAATCTCTCGCGCATGATACACGCTTGCCTCACCAATAAACGAGGTAAGAATAGGTTTTGTTGTCTTTCGTGCGATATCAACAAGCCGATCCGCAAGCTTCTTTGGGTCAGCCATTACCTGTGGAACCGAGAGAATCAATAACCCGTCGATGTTCTTATCCTCAAGGCAGATCTCAATTGCTTTCTGGTATCGATCCTCATCACCATCTCCGATGATATCAACCGGGTTACTATGGCTCCAATGAGCAGGCAGCACCTTGTTAAGCTTCTCGATAGTTTCCGGTGAGAGCTGCGCAAGCTTTCCGCCCTTCTCTATGATTGAATCAGTGGCAAGGACCCCTGGTCCCCCCGCATTGGTGACAATCGCGATATGGGGACCCATGGGACGAGGTTGTTTCGCAAGAATTGATGAACAGTTGAACAGGTCCATGATGTCCATCACCCGGACGACTCCGGACCTACGGAATGCTGCATCATAAATGATATCCTCTCCGGCAAGCGCACCTGTATGAGACGATGCCGCCTTGGCACCTTCTTTATACCGACCTGATTTTATCACAATAATTGGTTTTGCCCGTGCAAACCCCTTTGTCGCGCTCATAAACTTCTTTGCATCAGTGATTGATTCGATATACAGGACGATACTGCGCGTATGAATGTCCATCCCAAAATAATCAATCAGATCTCCAAAATCAACATCAAGCATAGAGCCAACGGAGACAAAGGAGGAAAATCCGACCTTAGCTGCTGCTGCCCAATCAAGGATGGCGCCACATACTGCGCCGCTCTGCGACAACAACGCGATGTTTCCCCTGTCAGGCATGGATCCCGCAAAGGTTGCATTGAGGTTTAGGTACGGCATGATAAAGCCGACGCAGTTTGGCCCTACAATCCGCAAATCATATCTTTTCTTCAAATCCAGTAACCGTTTCTCCCGTGCGACTCCCTCAACCCCGATTTCCTTAAATCCTGCAGAGATAATAAGAATGCCTCTAATGCCGCGTATCCCACACTGCTCTACAACATCGCAGACCGCGGTAGCAGGGGTACACACAATCGCGAGGTCGACGACTTTTGGTACAGCGTTTATGGATGGGTAGGCTTGAACCCCTTGAACGCTCTCCCGCTTGGGGTTCACCGGATAGACGATACCATCATAACCTGAACCTATCAGATTTCTAAAAATCCTATATCCTGCTGACCCTACCGTGTCACTTGCACCAATCACGGCGATGCTTTTTGGTTTGAAAATCTTATCAAGTTTTGACCCATTCATAGTGTGTTCCTCCAGATAAAAACCGGTTGAGCACCGAAGCCACGAAAGCAGAATCGATTATATAATGCTATCGACCTTTTTTTATATGTAAAAAAAAAGGTATATGAGGGGTTAATCGTGCTGCTCAGCCATCGCCTTGTACATTTTATACCGAGCAACGACTTGCTCCTCAAGTTTTTTATGCAGCCGCTCCGCTTCCCCAGGGAAGGTCTTGGTCAGCGCGGCATACCGAACCTCACCCATGATGAAATCATGGATCGTCCCATTTGGTTCACCGGAGTCTAACTGGAAGGGGTTCTTCCCTTCAGACACCAGCCGTGGATCATACCGATATAACGGCCAGTACCCAGACTCCACCGCACGTTTCTCTTCATCCTGGGTTTTTCCCATGCCTGCCTTTATCCCATGGTTGATACAGGGTGCGTATGCGATAATTAATGACGGACCACGATACGATTCTGCCTCCTTGATTGCTTTTAAGAACTGATTTTTATTGGCACCCATGGACACCGATGCGACATACACATACCCATAGCTTATCGCAATCAACCCAAGGTCTTTTTTCTTGGTTTTCTTCCCGGATTCCGCAAACTTCGCAATAGACCCTATTGGTGTTGCTTTCGAAGACTGCCCACCGGTATTCGAGTATAACTCTGTGTCAAAGACAAGTAGGTTAACATCCTCGTTCATCGCAATGACATGATCTAGACCACCATAGCCGATATCATACGCCCAGCCATCACCACCAATACACCAAATCGATTTTTTGGTTAGCATATCACGGGACTCCCGGATTTCTTGAAGGAGCGGGTCAGCATGATGTTTCTCCAGTAATGCTTTTATTTTTTCTGCGGCACTTTTCGATTCTTCTGCATCATACATATGGTCCAGCCACTCGGTAAACGCGGTCTTGAGGTCACCAGATGTTTTTTCAAGAGCGTTGGTGATGAGATCCGCAAGTTTTTCCCGTCGTTGCATGGTCCCAAGCGCCATACCAAACCCGTACTCTGCGTTATCCTCAAACAGCGAGTTTGCCCAGGCAGGACCAAAGCCCTTCTCATTGGTCGTAAACGGCACTGAAGGTGCAGATCCACCCCAGATAGAGGAGCACCCGGTCGCGTTGGCAACCAACATCCGGTCACCGAACAACTGCGTAATCGTCTTTAAATACGGTGTTTCCCCACAACCAGAGCATGCTCCGGAAAACTCAAGCAGTGGTCGTTGGAATTGCGAACCTTTCACGGTAAACTTATCAAACCCCCCGGACCGAGCCGGGATTTTATCGCTGTATTGCTGATACGGGATTTGTGTACCTATCTGGGTGGCAATCGGCTTCATCACCAGTGCTTTCTCTTTTGCAGGGCAGATGTCAGCACAGTTCCCACATCCCATGCAGTCCTCGGTGTAGACCTGAATGCGGAACGACAAGCTCTCCGCTTCTTTTCCAATCGCTTTTTTCGCGCTGTACCCCTTGGGTGCGTTTTGCATCTCCTCAGATGTCAACAGTACCGGTCGTATGGCTGCATGAGGACAGACCATCGCACACTGGTTACACTGGATACATTTGTCAATAATCCATTCAGGGACATTGATTGCGACACCGCGTTTCTCATATTGTGTTGTCCCAGATGGGAATATGCCCGCAGGTGTAAACGCACTCACAGGGAGTTTATCCCCTTGTTGGGCAAGCATCGGACACATGACCTTTTCAACAAACTCAGGAACCTCTCTCTTAAGTGGTTTTTCAGGCTGCAATGACGCCCATGAAGGCGGGTACCGTATCTCTTGTAATCCTTGTAACGCTGCATCGACTGCTTTCCAGTTCATCTCAATGACTTTTTGTCCTTTTTTGCTATAGGTCTTTGCGATTGCATCTTTGAGATATTGTATCGCCTCATCAATCGGGAGCACATTAGAGAGTTTGAAAAACACGGTTTGCATAATCATATTGATCCGGCCGCCAAGACCGATGTCCTCTGCTATTTTCACTGCGTCAATAGTGTAAAACTTTAGATGGTTCTGGGCGATGGTTTTTTTCAGAGAATTCGGCAGGCAGGTCTGCATCTGATCTAGGGTCCATGGTGAGTTAAGCACAAAGGTTCCACCATCTCGAATCCCCTCCAAAAGGTCGTATTTATCGACATAGGATGGTTGATGACACGCGATGTAATCAGCTTTTTCAATGAGGTAGGATGAATGAATCGGTGATTTCCCAAAGCGAAGGTGCGACATGGTAACCCCGCCTGATTTCTTTGAATCATATGCGAAATACCCTTGGACATACATAGAGGTGTTATCTCCGATTATCTTGATTGCATCTTTGTTCGCACCAACGGTTCCATCCCCGCCGATGCCCCAGAACTTACAGCGGATCAACCCCTCGGGCACGGTATCGATTTGTTCCCCCAATGGAATTGATGTATGTGTGACATCATCGACGATTCCAACGGTGAAGTGGTTCTTTGGTGTTGAGAGCTTCAAATTATCAAACACTGCCTTTGCCATGGTGGGCGTGAAATCTTTAGAGCCAAGCCCGTATCGGCCGCCTACCACGAGTGGATGGATGTTTCGGTCATGCAGCACGCTACATACATCAAGGTATAATGGCTCCCCAAAAGCGGTGACCTCCTTTGTTCGATCGAGGACCGCTATTTTCTTGACGGTCTTTGGTAACACATTGATGAAATGCTCCGCGGAGAAGGGGCGGTATAAACGGACTTTGATTAACCCAACCTTCTCGCCTTTTTTGTTCAGATAACCGACCGTTTCCTCAACAATTTCACATCCTGATCCCATCAGTATGATAATTCGATCAGCGTCAGGAGCGCCAACATAATCAAATAAATGATAGGTTCTACCCGAAAGAGCTGCCACCTTTTTCATTTCCGCCTCTACGATAGCTGGGACCTTCTGATAAATAGAGTTGGCTGCTTCAGTTACCTGGAAGTAAATATCCGGGTTCTGTGCGGTCCCTCGTTGATGAGGATGCTCTGGGTTTAATGCACGCTGTCGGTGTTTTTTAACGGCATTCCAGTTCACCAGTTTCTTGACATCATCGTAGTCGATCATCTCGATCTTCTGGATCTCATGAGAGGTCCGGAATCCATCGAAGAAATGCAGAAACGGGATGCTTGCCTCTAATGTGGAAAGATGTGCTACCAATGCAAGGTCCATGACCTCCTGGACTGAATTTGATGAAAGAATCGCAAAACCGGTAGGTCGTGTCGCCATCACATCCTGGTGGTCGCCAAAAATCGAAAGCGCTTGTCCAGCGATTGCACGAGCGCTCACATGGAACACACAGGGCATCAGTTCCCCGGAAATCTTATACATGTTTGGAATCATAAGAAGTAAACCCTGAGACGCGGTAAACGTTGTCGCACAGGCACCCGCTGAGAGTGCGCCATGCACCGCACCAGCAGCCCCACCCTCGGATTGCATCTCCGATACCTTGAGAACTTGATTGAAAATATTTTTCCTCCCATATGCCGCCCATGCATCGACTTCCTCACCCATCGGTGATGAGGGGGTAATAGGATAGATAGCGGCAACATCGCTAAACGCATAGGCAATGTGTGCTGCTGCGGTATTTCCATCAACGCTTTTCATCGTTGTTTTTTTCTTGTTGTTTTTTGTTTGCATCATGGTTTGTTGTTTGGTCATGAAAAACACCTCTTGAGAAGAAAATCTCATCTGTTTTGTTGATAAGTATTTGTAGACCAACTAATCGGTATCCGGGGTCTCTAGATAAACGTTTTGTTACCTAGATAGTACGGTTAAAGATCCCAATAGTCACGAAGGGAGTGTTGCAGCTGGGAGACAACATGGAGCACTGCCACCGGGTCTGTATCAGGGATTTCTGGTTCCTCTAGAAAGTCGTCTTTCCCTAAAAGACCACAAAAAACGTTGTAATACGATTTGATACACGCGATGCTATTGTACCCGCCCCCAAGAAGGACAAGGAGCTTTTGGCAGGTTTCCTGCGAGAGTGAGGCAACATGTTTTGCGAGATGATAATAGGTCTGGTAGGTGAGGTTTAAGTCAGCGAGTGGGTCTGCATGATGGGTATCTACCCCCGACTGAAACAGGATGATGTCTGGCTTGTATTGTCTGGTAATCGGTGGTACGATGTTTTTAAATGCCTTAAGGTAGCTTTCACCACCGGTTCCTGGGGGAAGAGGAAGGTTGATGGTGTATCCAGCAGCATCCTCCCGGCCTATTGTCTCTACGCTTCCAGTTCCAGGGTACAAGGTCCGTCCGTCCTGATGAAACGACAGTTTTAAGACTGTTTTATCATCAAAATAGATGTCCTGTGTGCCGTTCCCATGGTGGACATCCAGGTCGATAATCATGAATCGTTTTAATTTTTGTTTCTCTCTGAGATACTCAATCGTTACTGCGATATCATTAAAAAAACAAAATCCCGAGGAATGCTCTTTACTTGCATGGTGAAAGCCTCCTAGTGGATTGACCGTGATGGTAAATCCTTCAAAGAGTTTCTCCCCTGCATACATACTTCCTCCGGTCGCTACACTTGCGATTTCAAAAATCCCTTTTGGCGCTGGTGTGTCCTCTGCAAGCCATCCTCCAGTCTGGCTGAGTTTTTTTATATGCTCTACGTAAGTCGAATCATGCACTTTGAGGATGTCTGCCTCCGTTGCTTTTCGCGGGGTAAATATCTGAAACTCTGATAGTATGCTTTGTTGCTTAAGGTACATCATGGTGTTTCTTGGTTTATCACCAACAAGTGGATGATCTGTTCCAAGATCATATTTGTTATAGTCCTCATGATAGACGACTGCGTGTTTCATAGTAATCAACGGGGAAATCGTACGGTATCTAAAAAGGTATGCTTCAGTGCATATTTCCTAAGAGGTAATATCTATATTTGTTCGGAAATCACATAAAAAATTCGTCAACAGTTGTTTTTCCTATGAGCATGAACCGAAGAGTTAAACTACTAAAAAAATCATTAGAGGAACTTACGAGCTGGTTTAAAAAAAAGCAAAATTGCTTTGGTTAAGTTCTCTGTATCTGAAGGAATAAAAGCTTTAAAACGACAGTTATTATCACTGTCTTCAAGATACAAAAAAACGCAGACCAGATCATGTAACGTCACATAAGAAATGAAAAAAAGGTGAAGGATTTATGGGAGAAGAAAAGAAAGAAAGTGTTGAAGAAGCTGCCGAAAAAACCGGGGAAGTGATTGGTAAAGGAGTAAAAAAAGGCTGGGGAGCCATCAAGGCATTTGGAAAGGGAGTAAAAGAGGGAGTCGCAAAAGAGAAAAACGAAGAAAAAAAAGAATGAACCCTCCTCCAATTTCTTTTTAAAAAAAATTTAGTCTGAGGAGATTTTTTCATCTATATCATTTATTGTAATAAAAAACAAACATTCAAAGGATGTCGGCAAGAAAATAGATTTATATAATATCAGTTCGTATAGTAATCTGATGAATCGCCTAGGGAAAAAAACCATCATTACCGTTGCTGTAGCTATGATGCTTCTCCCTTCTTTTGCACCAGGTCTAGGTCCTCACATACTAGCATATGATATTGACCTTTCCAAACAGTCACAAAGCGCAATTGGTTTGTCAAGAAATATCACAAATCTCTCGATAGAACACATTATCGGTGGTCTTGGGTTAACTGCTGTTGTGAAAAACAATGGAAAAGTACCTCTGCATAATATCACGGTGTCAATCGCTATTACCAAAGGCGCCCTTGTCCGATTAAAAACCACCAATCAGCTCATACCAAGCCTGGCGATAAACGAATCTACAGATATTCATATCAAGCTTTTTGGCATAAGCCTTTTAAAAATTTTACCACTCCCGGAGATAGCGATTGTCATAAACACTTCCGAATCGATTCAAAAGGAATGTAGAATCGTGACGTTAGTGCTTGGTCCCTTTACAAAAATCATCACTACGTATGTTATTGGAGAAGCGTTCAACGGATATACTTTGTTCTCCCCTCAATACTCTAAAAAATCGCTGTTAATTGATAAACAAGGCACTATTGTTCACACATGGGAAAGCCAGTACCTTCAGGGACTTGGACTGTCGCTCTTAGAAAACGGAGATCTTCTGCGCACCATCCTGCTTTTCAATAATCCGATTTTTATTGCAGGAGGGATGACCGGCGGAGTTGAGCTTCTTGACTGGAACGGAACTAAACAGTGGCAGTTTAACTATTCCACTCCTCAGTATTGTCTGCATCATGATATTGCAATATTACCTAATGGAAATATCCTTATGGTCGCATGGGAATATAAAACGGCTGACGAAGCAATCGCGGCTGGTAGAAATCCTGATTCATTACCGACAGGGGAATTATGGCCTGATCATATCATCGAGGTTCAACGGACAAATCCATTCCATGGAACCATCGTCTGGGAATGGCATGTTTGGGATCATCTCATACAGGACTTTGACCCGACGAAACCAAATTACGGTGTTGTCGAGCAACACCCTGAGCTAATCGATATTAATTATTATACTGACGTAGAAAAACAACGTGCCGATTGGAATCATATCAATTCCATTGATTATAACGAGGAGTTTGACCAGATCCTTGTCAGTGTCAAAACTTTTCATGAAATATGGGTCATCGACCATAGCACGACAACAGAGGAAGCAGCAGGTCATACTGGGGGACGATACGGGAAGGGGGGAGATCTTCTGTACCGTTGGGGAAATCCTGCGACGTATAGAAGGGGGACGTCCAATGATAGACAACTGTTCGCCCAGCATGACGCGTCGTGGATAAAACCAGGGTGTCCTGGTAAGGGAAACATCCTAGTCTTTAATAACGGCCAAGGACGACCTGAGGGACAATACTCGTCAGTAGATGAACTTATTTCTCCTGTTAACGAAACAGGGTTTTACTATTTGGGACCTGATGCTGCTTATGACCCAAAGGAGCCGATATGGAGCTATAGCGCGACAAACCCGTATGATTTTTTCGCAGGATATCTCTCAAGTGCCCAGCGATTGTCGAATGGAAACACAGTAATCTGTGATGGGGATCATGGTTTGTTTTTTGAAGTAACGGCAGAGAAAAAGACGGTATGGCGGTATCAAAATATGATTCCTACCCCGATCACAAATCAGGTTTTTAAAGTCATTTGTTATGCGCCTGAGTACCCCGGTCTGCGATACCTATAACAACAGATTTTTACAATCAAAGTATATTAATCTCCTTCATTTGTATAATAAATTGACCGAAAGAAATATATAGTATACGTTCTATTTAAAGAACTAATACTATTTTAAGTGGAGGCAAAAAAAAATGTTGAGAAAATCAATATTAAAGGCAGTGTTAGTCATAAGTATCGCCTTAGCAATGTGTGTACCTGCATCGGCGATACCGACAAAAACAAAAACCGATAGCATCGTTTCATTAAACCCAGCAACGATGAATAGGGATGTCATCTTTGAAGACGGGTTTGAAAACTATACTGATTGGCTTACCAACTTCCCACCATGGACCTGCATCGATGTAGATGGTAGTCCAACATTTGGTCATAGTGCTGTCACTTGGCCAAACCAATGGACCCCCTATGCATTCATCATCTTTAACCCGTCCACCACCACGCCACCGCAATCAGCCCCCGAATGGCTGCCTCATTCAGGCAACAAAATGGTCATGGGCGTCAATGAAGACAATGTAGGCTATATCAGTGATGACTGGTTGATTACGCCGCAGCTTTCCGGTGATTATGATGAAGTCAGTTTCTGGGCACGTTCATTTAGCAGCCAATATAATTTAGAGAGGTTCACGGTTAGTGTCTCAACTACTGATACCAACCCCTCAAGCTTCACGATGATTTCACCGGGATCGTATATCCAACCACCGCTAACATGGACACAGTACACATTTGATATCTCAAGTTATTCAGGTCAGAGCATCTACATCGGGATACATGATATATCAGTAGACTCGTGGATGCTGTTTATTGATGATTTTGTCGTCACAGGTACCGGTGGCGGTGATACCACACCACCAGTAACAACCGCGACCCTTGAAGGGGAACAAAGTGGTGACGTCTATATCTCTGACGTGAAAGTAACCTTGACTGCAACAGACTCTGGCTCTGGTGTGAACTATACCATGTACAAGATTGATGATGGAGCATGGAACACCTACACCGCACCGTTTATGGTCGCCGGGAACGGAGATCACATTGTGGCCTTCTACTCGGTTGATATCGCAGGAAACATCGAAGACGAAAAATCAGTAGAGTTTACAATCCAGTACCCGCTCGAAGTTACCGTAAAAGGTGGAATCGGTATCACAATGACTATTAAAAACAACGGAACCACTGATATAACAGATGTCACATGGAGCATCGCCCTTGAAGGAGGGTTCCTTTTGAAGGGAGATTACGCAGAAGGTACCGTTCTTCAGATTCCAGCAGGCCAAGAATCAGCAAAGAAACATTCGGTTCTTGGATTTGGAAAAACAACAATCACTGTTACTGTGAATGGCGCTGTGACAACCAAACAAGGATTTGTCTTGTTGTTTTTCGTCATTGGGGTTAAATAATACCCCTCTCTTTTTTCCTTTTTTCGACATATTGGTTTAATTTTTTTTATTACCTGTGTGTTGAAAAAAAAAATGTACTACAGAATCTTTATGGGGATACCTTCTCCCATTTTGTTTGTACGATATCACTGACGATCTTCCCATCGATCCTATTTCGAGCAATTTTCATGACTTGGCCCATAATACCATTAAACGTACAATCGGTTGTTTCAGGGTTTGAGCATGTTGCGATAACCTCGTCAACAACATCGTGAAGATCTTCAATTGAGAGAGGTGTTATGCGTAATTCTGCTAATGCGTCTACGACTGTCTTACTCGGATTGTCTGCTAAAAACGCAAGAATACTAGGAAGCGCTTCCTTGCTAAACTCCTTTTCAGAGAACATTTTAAAAACTAAATAAAGGGTCTCCTCTGAAAGGACCTGAATATTTTTCCCTTTTCGTTTAAGGCTTTTAAGTGTCTCCTCTATCGTCACTGCAACAAGCAGGGGGTTGACCTCTAAAGCGCTTGTTATTCTATCGAAAAGTTTTAAATTACTCGATATACTTAAGGAGCTGATCAAGGGTTTTGGAAGACCAAGAGCAGCTAGTCGTTTCTCACATTCCCAGAGAGGTTCGGGCATTCTCTTTTTTATGATTTCTAAGGACTTTTCAGATATCGGCGTTGGGGGGGTGTCTGTATCAGGATACATCCTGTTTGGCCCTGGTAAAATCCTTTCAAAATCATTGGTCCCATCAGGGAAAACCTGCCGGGTCTCGGAAGGGACCCCGCTGGTTGCCTCCACCGCCCGTATTTTAATTTCTCTTACTGCGGTTTTTACGTCATCTTCTGTACCCCAAACAAGGACGAGCGTGTCTGTCGATTTTGCATCAAACAGTGTTTCTAACGATTGAATTTCTTTAGCAGATAGACCAAATTTTTGGAAGAAAGTATTTGAAGCAAGATTAGGCATAGCATCAAGACAGGCGATGACTCTCACACGACCCGCGATTTCATCGCGAAATGTCTTACTTGCGTGTGTCGGCATATCAAAAATGCCAGCAAAACCATGCAGGATAATTCCATAGATTTTCCCTTTGTTTTTAAGAATCTCTTTGAACCGCTTACATCGTGTATGTTTCAACAAGGAGGTGACATCCTTCTGTTCACTTTGAAATGTCTTTTCCGTGATACCACGCACTCTGAGCTCATCACGGATGTCAAGAAGAGCTTTTTGTCGCTGTGCCTCATAGGCGACCGCTTTGGGGATGTACTGGAGTTTAGAGACCCCTTTTAACTCAATGCGTGTGCTTCCTTTTATACTGACATTAATGTCTTGGCGTACACTTCCCAGTCCTCGCCGTACCTTACCAGTGGAGCGAAGTAGTCGTCCGATAAGAGAAGCGACCTCACCAGCCTCGGTTGGGGTCTGAATATCAGGGTGGGTAACGACCTCGACAAGAGGGATACTCAATCGATCGGTTTTAAAAACAATCTGATGCCCTACATCGCTGATCTCACGGCAGGCATCTTCCTCTAATCCAAGTTGAATTAGTCGTATTTTCCTGTCTTTATAAGGAATCCAGCCTTCGACGCCGACAATCCCTGTTCTTTGAAAACCTGTCGGGATGCTGCCGTCAAGATATTGTTTTCTGCTAATGTGTATCTCATCGACAATGCTAAAATTCAGCAATAACGCAACCTCAAGGGCGATGTCCAAGGCTTGATGATTGAGGTGAAATGGTGGGGTGTCATCCATTTCATAGGTGCAGACCGTGTCGTTATAGAGCTGATAGATAACGTTCTTTTTTGTTTTAAATTCCATTAACGCAGTCCCATCGTATTCACCAAGCTCTGAAAGTGTCGGTCGCATATGTCGCAGGATGACCGCACTTGGTGTATCTCGGTGGAGTACTGCTTTGCAACGGCAGAACAATTTCTTTTCAGTCAACAACTGCTGATGGATCTCCAAGCCACAACGTAATCCTAACTCTTGATAGTAGGTGTCATTTTCAATACGGTCATTTATCATTCTGGGGGTCAAATACGTCACTTCTATCTAAACATTACGTCTCTTTCTATGGAAAAACACATTTTTTTAAACAAAAACAGGAGCTATATTTCTTTATAGTCCTTTCTCTTATGGTCTTTACATATAATCATGGTGATGTAAGTGGCAAATGAAGACATGTACAAGGGATATCGTGGGGCAGCAAAGCAGAAGCTCATCCAGACCGGTGTGAAAGTCTGGAGTGATGTCGTCATCACTTCAACGAGAGGAATTTTCAAAGGTATAATTCTACCGAGGGCAGAAACTGAGGATGATCAACATATCGTCCTAAAACTGCATAACGGTTATAACGTTGGCATCAAAGTTGATTCAATCGAAACAGTAAAGGAAGTCGGTTATAAGGAGGGTCATTACAAAATTCCCGAATCGGAATTTCCCAAAGACGATAAAAAACCAAATGTGACCTTGTTTGGGACAGGTGGAACGATCGCATCAAGGCTCGACTATCGTACCGGAGCGGTAATCCCTGCGTTTTCTCCTGGTGAGCTATATGGTGCCGTGCCCGAGCTTGCAGGGATTTGCAATCTAAAGACAGAGAAATTGTACGGTATCTTTAGCGAAAATATGGGGCCAGAGCAATACATTGCGACAGCAAAGGCCATAGGCAGGGAAATCGAAAGTGGTGTTGATGGCATCATGATTGGCCATGGGACCGATACCATGCATCACACCGGAGCCATCCTTTCGTTTATGGTGCAAAAATCACCGGTGCCTATCGTGCTTGTCGGCTCACAACGATCCTCAGACCGGCCGTCAAGCGATGCGGCGTTAAACCTCATCAACGCGACTCAGACAGCAGCGTATTGCGACATCGCTGAGGTGATGGTATGCATGTTTGGTCCAACAAGCGACCAATATAATCTGCTGCATCGCGGGACACGTGTACGGAAAATGCACAGCAGCTACCGAAGCACGTTTCGAACTATCGGAGACATTCCACTTGCGACTGTGACCCCAACAGAATTCAGATACCTTCGGAAAGACTACAATAAACGTAGAAAAGACACAAATGTCATCATCGATACCGCGTTTGAGGAGAAAGTAGCGATTGTCTACTATTATCCTAACATGCTGCCAGATATCATCGACTCACTTGTTGACCATAAGTATAAAGGGATTGTGATTGCAGGGACCGGATTAGGTCATGTCAATAAACCCTTATATGCGCCGTTGCACCGTGCAATCGAAGAAGGAATAGCGGTGTATATGACAGTTCAGACTCTCTGGGGATATGTTCAGATGTACGTGTATGACACAGGACGGGATCTCATGAAAATCGGTGTGGTTCCCGCCCAGAATATGCTTCCCGAAGTCGCATATATGAAGCTTTGCTGGGCACTGGGGCATACGAGCAATCTGGATGAGGTAAAAAAGATCATGCTCACACCGATCGCAGGGGAGATAACAGAAAGAGAACCACATAACGGTTATATCATCCTGCAGGGTGGCATCCCTGAGGTTGACGAGTTTGTCGCTAAATATATGAGATAAAAGAACCAGCAACAGAGTGGAACGATTATTGTTTACCCTGGTCTGCTATTGAAACAACAGTGACGTGTATGACCAATCGTTTCCCTGCTAAGAGATGATTCAGATCTAGCGTAAAGGTCTGTTCATCCATGGCGATAATCGTCCCGACAAATGATTTTCCTGTGGGCGCATCAATCTTAATACGTGAGCCGACCTCCAAAGTCACCTCAGGTTTGAATACTGACTTTGGCACTCGTATCACAAGATCATCAACATGAGGACCAAATGCATCCTCGGCTTCCAAGGTGATTGTCTTTGATTGGCCTTCGGTCATCTGCTCTAATGCCTTCTCGACGATAGGAAAGAATGTTCCCTCTCCAATAACTAACTCAAGAGGATTCCCTGTATCAGTTTTATAGCAAAGTTCGCCATTTTCTAATTTTGCTTCACACACAATCTGAACCGTATCTCCCTCTTTAATGGTCTTCATGGTCTCTCCATCCAGCTATTTATCCAACAAATAAAAAGAACACACTATCCAGAGGTGACGTGCATCACTTTCATCCGCAGGACGGGCATTCTTATCGCATCACCGTACTTAAATATTTGTGTTTTATCATCATTAAAGAGGGCATAAACCAGTTGGACATCCACCTGCGTAATCTGTCGTCACCACGATTGGTTTCCCTGTACCAACGTAGAGGACCTGCTCAGGTTTGCTGCCATAGCGGTAAATCGTAATCCCTTTGCATTTTAACTTCCATGCGAGCAGATAGATATTTTTTACATCTCTTTTGGTGCAGTTTTTTGGGAGATTTACGGTTTTACTCACTGCATTATCCACATATCGTTGGAACGTTGCTTGCATCCTCACATGAAACTCTGGCGGTATATCAAGTGAGGTCACAAAGATTTTTTTCAGGTTCGCGGGAAGTTTTAGATGTCTGATATTTCCAGTTTTTGAAATTAGACGAATCAACTCTTCAGAATAGAGGTCATGTCGTATCAACTCCCGTTTGAATGTCTCGTTTATCTCAGTTAGTTGTTTTCCTTCCATTACTCGCCTAAGGAACGCTAACGCAAACACTGGTTCTATACCTGAGGAGCATCCCGCGATGATGCTGATGGTGCCAGTTGGTGCGATCGTAACACAGGTCGCATTGCGCATTGCAGGATAGGTTTTTACCCAGGTGCTGTGGTTGAAATTTTTAAATGACCCCCGTTCTTTTCCGAGTTCCACGGATTTTTGCCGCGCTTCTTTCGCAATGAATTTGATGATCCGTTCACCAAGCTGCAATCCTTGTTTGCTGTCATACGGAATCCCAAGCATGAACAATAGGTCAGCAAACCCCATCACGCCGATACCAATCTTCCTATTTGCCTTTGTAATGGCTTCCGTCTGTTCCAAAGGATAGACGTTTGCATCTATGACGTTATCCAAGAAATGGACGGCAAGTCGAGTTGTCTCTTGTAATTTCTTCCAATTGAGTTTTCTGTTATGTACCATTTTTGCAAGATTGATGCTGCCAAGGTTGCATGATTCGTAGGCTAATAAGGGGACCTCGCCACAGGGGTTGGTCGCCTCGATACGCCCAAGGTCTTTGAGTGGGTGTTTTCTGTTGATTTCATCGATGAACAACAAGCCAGGGTCACCGGTCTCCCAGGCATTACGTACGATCATCTCAAAAAGATCCGCTGCGTTGATCTTCTGAACGATCTTATCGGTCTTTGGGCTGCGCAACACCACTGTCTCATTGTGTAGCACTTTTTTCATAAATGTGTCAGTCACAGAAACAGAGATGTTGAAATTGGTAAGTCTTTTACCGGTTTTCGCAGTCACGAAATCGGATATATCAGGATGGGTGCAATGGAGAATGCCGATATTGGCTCCACGGCGTTTCCCTCCTTGTTTAATCACATCGGTCGTGCTGTCAAAAATCCGCATAAACGAGATAGGGCCACTTGCGACACCTTTGGTGCTTTTCACAATTGCGCCTTTTTCCCGTAGGCGACTAAAACTAAACCCGGTCCCCCCGCCGGATTGTTGGATCAAAGCCATGTTCTTAAGTGTGGTAAAGATTCCTTCCAGGCTATCTTCAATTGGAAGGACAAAGCAAGCAGACAGCTGCCCAAGTTTCGTACCTGCGTTCATTAGTGTTGGTGAGTTCGGCAGGAATTCTAGATTTCGCATCACTTTGAAAAATTCTTCCTCTATTTTTGTTGGGTCTTTCCCGTATAGGCTATCTTGTTTTGCGATTGCGTGAGCGACCCTTCGGAAAAGCTGTGTCGGTGTTTCGATAATCTTTCCTTCCTCATTTTTCACGAGATATCGTTCCTCAAGAACTTTAAGGGCGTTGACATCGAGTTTCAGATCATCCCGTATCTTGAAATACTGTTTTATTTCCCGGGCAATGCCCCGTGATCGTCGATATAACGAGTATGCTTTGTAGATACGTTTTTCTTTTTGCTCAAGGACTTCTTCGACGGTATCTTGAATCTGTTCAATGCTTGGGATACCCTCGTGAAACGTTAATCGTTTGGATTGGAGTACTACAATGATTCTTCGGGTAAGAGCTTGGGCTTTTTTCCTGTTTATACTGTTCAGAGCACGCATCGCCTTCTGGATAGCGACCGTAATCTTCTCAGCATCAAAAGACACAATTTCGCCTGTTCTTTTCCGAACATGTGTGATATTCATAAGTTCTAATCACGGTCTCGTTATAAAAATATATATGACTCTCAAAGCACGTTCGACAAAAGGAATGTCATAAAAGAGGAAATCATTATCAATTCGTACAAGATGAGGTAGATGTATGTTCCAAGAAACAAGGTTTTTTTAATCGGTGGAATATCTTTTATTGCCCTTCTGAGAATTATCGCTTTTCTGTTGTTTGTTGTCACAGGATTGATTGCGATGCCTAGAACGAAAGGAAAAACGAAGATTTCGGTTTCATTGCATTATCTGGTTGCAAATCTTATGCTTCTTTTTGGTGGCATATACCATATCTTAGGTATATTTTAATATATATAAAAATATATACTAAAGTATGCTTTCATACTGTTCAAATAAATCCTTGCCTTTCGCACATATGTACGTAAAAACAGGAAGTACCACATGAAAATGGATATTAAAACAACATTACATAGCAGCTGCTTTTTCAAATATCCTTAATAATCCTCTAGCTAACCTTGTCCTGCTGAGAAAAAATCCAGTTAGCGACGGTTCTGAAGACGGTGCATCCCTTCTTCAAGTGCATCTAATGCATCCTTGAGGTGAGAAGTACTACACCCATAAGAGATTCTGACAAAACCTTCCTGATTAAAGTATGCTCCAGGGTTAATCAACAGTTTCTGCGTTTCTAATAAATACGTGCAGAGTTCTAAAGAGGAGGTTCTAATAAAATACTTAGGGAAACAAATGATACCACCATCCGGTTCAACCAAAGTAAACCACTCTCTGTGGCGATTCATCCATCTTCTGAGATATTCAAAATTGGCTTTTGACCTCCTCTGGAACCGTTTGACAAGAGGAGCATGAGCATTATGCAACATATGGGCTGTCATGATCTCAGACATGAAGGATGATGCACCAGTTGAATGCGCTTTAAGTTTTTGGAATGACGTAACTACTTTTTTTGGTCCGACAATCCAGCCGGTATGAAGCCCCCCCAAACCATAAATCTTCGTTGCACTTGATGTCACAATCACATTTGGTATACCAAATGAAGAGGGGTGCGTAATAAACGATCCATCCAGAAAAATCTCATCAATCAGGACATACACACCAGATTCATCTGCAATGGTTGCGATCTTTTTTATTGATTTTTGATCGGTTAAGACCCCGGTGGGATTATGAAGGTTTGTAAGAACCACCAACTTTGTCTTTCTGGTAATACGGCTCTGTAATGACTCAACATCAACTCTGAAGTTGTTTTCAAAGCTCCTTGGCCAGAGTACTTTTCGAGCACCAAGCATCTCTGGGGTCAGCCACATCGGTTGGTATCCCGGCTGTTCAATGATGAACTCGTCTCCCTTTTTTAGAAGAGAGGAAAACACAAGAAAGTTTGCTTCTGAAGCCCCCGTGGTCGTAACAATAGCGTCAGGCTCACAGTTATAAAGCGCACTTAACGTATTTTTTAATTCAGGCGCCCCATATTGTGAGTTTACACCAAGATCAAAATCCTTTGGAACTGAAAAACCAGAGTATTTTTGATACTCCTCCATAGTGATCCCAGAAACGTTGCTAAACGCAAGATTATATCTTGCCTTTGATGCGTTGGCAAGCAACCATTCAAAGATATCAATACGAGGAGCCTGCATCGAAGAAAACAACGGAGAAGACGTATATTACTCTATGGAGAAAAAAAGAAAAACTCATGTTTTTATGATGGCGATTCATTAAGCAGCTGATAAAAATTAAAATAATGGGATTGTGTCTGAAACGCCATCTGGTCATGGGTGGCAAAACTCACCACGATATCGCCAGTCACTCCACAGACAACCCATTGGTTCCATGCTTCCGCCATCCCGGTTCCTTTTCCTAATCGCTCAATTAAACGCAGGAGCGGAAAATCCTCTGCGAGATATCCATTTTTTAAAACCATCATGGTTTCATTTAACGACAGATTACCCCAGGAGACAAAGATGTGTTTGCTTACGGACTTGTACAACTGATATACCGCAAAATACGGACTGGTTTTTTGAAAGAACAATAGTTTGAAAAATCCAATCAGCCCTGAAGGGTTATAGGGGGTTCGTTGGGTCGCCGCGATTGTTGGATCAAGAAACACATTCGTTCGCCGTACCACATGGTCGATAGCCCAGAACGGTCGTTTACTCTCAACAGAGTTGTTATAAGTACCAGTGTGTGTGTAGTTCGCTGTTTGTTCAAGGGCAAACCCTTCTGCAGGGTCTGCCTGCGATACAATGAAGTTGAATCCATGGGTCCGATTCGTATTAAGAATCTGAATGGCTTCTTCGGCAGTTGTCGCCTTATCAAGCACCTCTTGTACCCTGAAGTGGTACGGATTACCTTCAAAGGTCTGGTCGTTGCTCCAGCAGATTTGAATTCCAAGCGAAATCCCATGAGCATTCATGCCTCCACCGGTATGAAACGACCCTGCAATCGAAGGACTAATCGATGCAGAACCATTCGTTGGCTGTCGGACAACAAGGATGGTATTCTCATGGGCATACCTACCACTACTCGGGTCCTGTATGGTAGATGGTAAATCAAAACTGCGAGCATGGTACAACCGTCCATCAGTGGTGGCAGGACCCCAAGCTGCAATCCCAAAGCAGCCATGATCCGAATATTCAACAGCCATAATCGACGCGATGATGTCAGAAAAGGAGACGTTCGCTCCATCGGCGATCCCCTGGATCTCTTGGATATAATCTACAGGGATATAAGGTTCCGAGATATTCCATAACAACAGCAGCTCACTGATGCTAAGATACTGCTTCGCATAATGTAAAAACGCTCGGATGTTTTGCTGAACTTCCTCTTGCAATAAATATCCATGTTGAAACCCCATTTGGTAATGAGAGCCGCTGACATGAAGAATGGTGATATTATCCAGTTCTTCAATCCAGCCTCCATCCAACAAGCATGTCTGAGAACATGATTCGACATTGGAATTTTGTATGGTACACGTCGCTGCATGCACAGCAGGTAGGGTAAGTAACAAACAAATACTTGCAACCCAAATTGGTTTCATCGATGATGCCTCCATTGTACTAATAGAACAAGCTGTTTATAAAAATGATGGTGAAGTGTCACCTAGGCGTTATCGAAAGTTTGGTTCTTTTTCTCTGGATTTTTATGTAGAATATCTTGAAAAAACGAATAGGTTGTGGTCGTAAAACAACAAAAGAGGATATATGGTCATCGTACAGTAGTTACCCAAGATTTTTCATATCTTCTTCGATGCGTTTATCAAGTTCCTTGTCAACGCCTTGTTCATGGGCGATCTTCTGAAGCTCTGCAATGATGTTTTCCCATAGCACCTGTTGAGCCAGCGCATAATCCCACATATCAAGACGTTTTGCGCCATCACCTTTTTTGAACTCTTCGATAAGCTCCTTTTTATCTTCCTCATTCATAGGTGAACCCTTCATTCCTCATCAGCTATTTTTCCTTTCTGAGGGGTTGCTGCTTGGGCGATCATTGACATTTCAGCAAGAATCTCCTCCCACAGCGCCTCCTGGTCAACCGCGTAGTACCACATGTCTAACTTTTTGTCCATGTTTGCTTTTTTGAAATCATCAAGAAATACTTTCTTATCTTCTTCTTTCACAGGAAATCCCTACGAGCAATAAGGATATAGCAATGGCATATATATTTCTTTATTGTTTTGTCAACCAATTACGGTGAGAACCCTTGTTTCCATATTCTTCTGGATAACCTCCTACGAGGTATGATAAAGAGCGGCAAAAAACGAAGAGACATTTTAACGGCAGTATGTGACAATGAGAAAAATTATTAAGAGAAAAACAATCCTTCTCTGCAATACATCGGAGAGTACCTATGGAAAAAGCAACGTTTGCAGCGGGTTGCTTCTGGCATACTGAAGAAGTGTTTCGACAGCTCAAAGGAGTTATGTCAACAACAGTGGGGTACATAGGAGGAACAGTACAAAACCCGACGTATGAAGATGTCTGTACCGATACAACCGGGCATGCGGAAGCAGTCGAAATAACCTTTGACCCAAAGAAAATAACCTACGAAGAATTACTTGCGTTATTTTGGGACATCCATGATCCGACCACAAAAAACCGCCAAGGACCTGACATGGGGACACAATACCGCTCAGCAATATTTTATCATACGCCAGAGCAAAAAACAAAAGCAGAGCTGTCAAAAAAGAACCTGGAACGATCAGGGAAATACAAAAAGAAGATTGTGACGGAAATCACAAAAGCAACTACGTTTTATTCTGCAGAAGAGTACCATCAACACTATGTAGCAAAACATGGTTCAGCAGGGTGTCCAAGTTAAAAAAACACATCAGAACCAATATTTCTGAAGTGCAAAAAAGCTTATCTGTATGAAACAGATACTTCGATAAAAAGGTGAACGATATGACGCCACGGGGAAAAAAGAAACTACTTCAGGCCGGTAACATCCTTGCTGTTCTGATAACCATTCTTGTCAACGCACTTGCAGTGCTTCTCCCACTCAACGATAAAACCACCCAGGAGCTGTCAGAC
>MUGD01000089.1 GCA_002900555.1 Thermoplasmata archaeon M9B2D
TAGAGCCTGCTGATATATAGGTATAGCTTGTGGAATTGACAAAGAGTTTTGCATAAAACGTTCCGTAGGTATGAGTCTTATAGGTGATATTATATAAAATGCTTAAATCGACTGAACCGGAGGGGCCATAACCGTATCGATAATCATATGTGGTGGTTTGATTTGTTTCCTCGTCAATGCCAAACCCCCATGAAGGATTGTAAGGGAGATTTGAGGTATTAGTCAATTTTATTACCGTGAATTGGGAAGGATTTTGATAGAGTATTGTTCCATCCAAATCAAATGTCACATTCGCAACCTTGATATGGGTACTTGTATAAATGACGAACATGAGATAATCGATGGGGATTGCCTCATCAGCACGTATGGTGAGGTTAACGTTCTTAAAAATAATGGTTGTTTCAACAACGACAGAGGTCTTGTCTGGGATTCCAGGTGAGAGTTTCACCGCAGGAAATGATGGAGTAAAAATCGCTATGATCAGGAGTACTAAGGACAGCGTCATGCCTACTGCTATCCCTTTCTGCCATAGATCACTCCTCACGTTTCCACCATCCTAGCAATAGTATCTGAATATACGTAATCATATAATTAATTTATCTATCTTTTTATTTGCTACATGGTTAACACAGAATGCGTAGAACAGATATATTCAATGAATACCTTAAAAGAAGAGAATATAAAAAAATAACTTCCTTTTTTATGAGATGTTGGAATTATTTTTAGTATTTGAATTTATTTGATATGTGTTGATATATTTGTTAAAAACTAAGCAACATCGTTGCGATGAAAAGATACAGAACGATGCCAACAACATCTGCTATTGAGGTGATAAGCGGTCCGCTTGCAACAGCAGGGTCCCAACCAGCTCGTGTGAAGACAAATGGTAACGAAATACCAATCAGACTTCCAACGAAAACAATAATGACCATCGCAAGACCTACGACAAGTGCAATCATCACACCACCACGAAAGATCCCAATAAGCGACACAGCAAGACCCATGGTAATTCCAATCGCTGCTGCCACTACCGCTTCTTTTCCAATGCAGTAATACCAATCCTGAAGTGTCACGTCTTTTGTAGCAAGTGCACGGACCATAAGCGTTGAGGCTTGTGCCCCAGCATTACCGCCGCAGCCAATCAGCAGAGGCATGAAAAGAACAAGGACAATGTATCGGGCGATGGTCTGTTCAAAAAGTGCGATAGCGGCACCGGAAAAAATATTGACAAAGACAAGAAATACCAGCCATCCGATACGTTTTCGGTACAGTGTATGTACTGGTGCGTCGCGTATTTTGTCAGGAAGTTTTAATTCGCTCATCGCAGCGATCTTATGGAAATCTTCCGTTACCTCTTCCTCACCGACATCGATTAAATCATCAACGGTCACGATGCCTAAGAGGATTCCCTGTGAATCGACAACGGGTAACGCGTATAGATTATGTTTTTTGATGAGAAGGTATGCTTTCTCCTGATCTTCATACGCGTTGACCGAGATATATGTATAGTTCATTAAATCAGAGATTTTATCCGACGGGTTCGCAAGGATAATCTGACGAAGTCGTAAATCGTCGATGAGTTGTTGATGGTCATCGACAACGTAAATCATGGCAAGTGTTTCACTGTCTTTTCCTTTGCTGCGGATGAACTGCAGGGCGGTTTCCACCGTCCATTCTTGGTGAATGGCGATAAAGTCAGGTGTCATCAGACGCCCGACGCTGTCTTCAGGGTATCCGAGGAGTTGACGGGCTTCTTTGAGATCCTCTGGGCTTAACAGTTCGAGTAATCGCCGTGTCACCTGTGCAGGGAGTTCTTCGAATAACGCGGTTCTATCATCAGGGGGTAACTTTGCAAGAAGTGCGGATGCCTCGCTATCAGTCAAATTTTTTAAAAGAGAGTCTTGAGCGGTTGGTTCCAACTCGGAAAAGACATCTGCAGCAAATTCCCTTGGCAGAGAGCGGAAGATAAAGATACAATCGTGTTTTTTTGCCTCTTGAATCAAATCTGCAACCGTCGCTGGTGACCATTTACGTAATAAACCTCGTAAATCCTCCCATTTCCGTTCCCGTATCAGTCTTTTTATCTCGGATTTTGTTGCTCTGGTTAGGCTACCATTTTTCCGTTTGGTTTTTTCATTAGTGGGAGATAACGAATCGTTATTATTTGAATGAGATGTAGCTGAGTTATTTTTCTCTGGCATAGTTTGTAAGGGGGGTAATGCCAGGAAAATTATTTAGATATTCCGCCGTAGGTTTTTGGTTTAGTACTGGGACATTGAATTGGCATGCCAGTTGTTAGAACTCCTACGTGATTGGCATATTCGTATCAGTGTTTCCGTGTTAAGCCACCTGTTTCACAAGAGGTCACTGTCTGGTTCACAGTTCTGTGTTGTCTTACCTTGACGGTAAGATGATACCATCTTTTGTTATTCTTTTACGAATCTTTTGCCAAGGGTCGATTAAAGGGGTTCGTGTAACGATTTTTGCATTATTGTTTGAAATGTCGATTATACTGCTTTCCGCCATTGTCAATAAAAAATGAGACATAAGACAATGGCACATCACATCTTTCTTGTTTTCGTGCGTTCTCGTTAGATGTTTTTTAAAAAATAGTAGCTGTACATCCTGTTAGTCGTAACAGTCTGTGCTCCTTATAGAGAAGCAAAGTCTAAATAAACAAAAAGCTACTATACCCCGCGCGCACCTATGGATTGGAAAAAACTTCTCCCCCTTATCGGCCTGGCTCTCTTATTCTACATCCTCTGGAGATTTGACATTGGAAAAATCCTTTCTGTGTTCTCAAGTATCAATCCATTCTACGTAGCCATATGTTTTCTTGGGATCCCTCTCATCTTTGTTGTGATTAACATCGAATGCCAAATGGTTTTCAAACGACAACGCATCAACGTCAGCTTTCTTTACTCACTTAAAAACCTGTTGATCGGCTACTTCTACGGGTTCATCACCCCCGGTGGATTAGGAGCCTTCCTTCGCGCGTTGTACCTAAAACACGAAAGCAAAGCACCCCTGCCAAAATGCCTCTGTAACCTTATTACCTTTCACACCATCGACTACATCTCCATCTTTATCTTAGGTTCGATCGGCGGTTTGTTCCTCCTTGGACAATACCCGGTCCTATATATGCTGATCCTTGCCTTGCTGTTCATCATGATCTTTCTGTTTTTCTTTTTCTTTCGACAAAAGACATCTAAACATCTCTTTCAGAAACTCATTCAGACACAGCTTTTCCAGATCATACAACAGCACATGCAGGACCCCATAGATACGTTCTATGAGGACCTCCCTAGCTTCAGAAGTTTGCTTCTTCCCTTCCTTTTCTCTTTTTTCGGTTGGATTGTCTTTTACACGGAATTGTACCTCATCGCACACTTCCTGTTTCACATCTACATCCCATTCATCACCTTTGTCTTTATGCTTGCGGTCACAAGCAGCATTGCCGTCATCCCAATCTCTGTGTATGGCCTTGGTACTCGAGATGCGATCGTTGTGGCTCTGTTTTCAGTGTATAACGTCCCACCGGAGAACAGCATCAGCTTCACCTTGTTCTGGTTTACATTGTTCTTCATCACCCCTAGTATCATTGGTGCTTTTATCACCGTGTGGGAAAACAAGAAGCTTACGTTGATACGACAAGAGGGATAACACGGTAGTGTTCATCTGAGGGATTATCATTTCGTTTAGTTTGCGTATGACTCGTTCTTCTTTAGTCCTTTTAACCAATCCTATGGCATACACTGAGATACAAATAATGAAAATTACTAATGCAGCAATGTTGATTAGGTCATCTGATAGCATATCGTTTTTTTTAGATAATAGTTGCTGTTTTAAACATTTTGATAAACAGAAAAAACAGCAATGGTTGCCGTCATACAAAATCTATCTTGTATGGAAAAACTCCTTTCGTCGTTTCACCTCATGTAATACCTTCCCAAATATCTTTGTTTTTTGCCTAAAAGCACTCAAATGAACTTGTGTGCCGTTGGTAAGCCTGCTTTTTCAAGTAAAGTTTTTAAATAAATGAATCATTAACGTATAAGACAATTTGGATGTACTCATAAAATCGATTTTAGTATTTGAGAAGGAGAGAGTAGGTCTAGCGAGGATGGGTGAAGAGAATAAAAAGGAAAGGAAAAGGGAGAAGATCATCGTCGATTGCGGCAAGCTCTGTTCTTGAGACGTTGCTTCTCTTAAGTATGACTGTTGGGTTTTTCACTATTTTATATGTCAGTGTGTTTTCGTTTTCTTTTTCACAGACCCCCCTGGAGGTGCATATCCTTGGGACGACCTCTGATAATAGCAGTATTATTTTGTATCATCGGGGTGGGGAATCCATAAGCATAGAATCTACCATTGCGCTGACCATCGAGGGTAATCGAACGAATCTTGTTCTTGGTGACTATCTTGATAATACATCAAAACAGGATTCCCTCTGGAGCATGGGTGAATCACTTGTTATTGCTGGTATGCTTCTAGAGGATCAGCAAGGCGAGATACTAATCATTGACGAACAGCGCAATATGGTGGTGTTCCATGGATATGTGTAACAAGCAGAGCGTGCAATCATGAAGAAAGATAAGAAAAAAAAGTTGATGGCGAACAACAGTGGTGTCGTTGGTATCGTCGCCACCGTTCTTCTCATTGGGTTAATCATCACGTTTGTCGGTATCGTACAAACTGTTCACGTCCCAAATTGGTTAAAGCAAAAAGAAGCGCATCATATGAACGATGTCCAAACCCAATTCACTCAACTCAAATATACCATGGATGTGCTCTCATTGCTTGAGGAACATGTCTCCATAGCAAATTATATCACTCTTGGCACGGAAGAACTCCCGATACTAAATACGGGACGGACCTACGACACTCTCGAAATCCTTGATGATAATTTTGAGATAACATTTTCAAATGCAACTGATTCGTTTTCATTGACCACCAGCGGCATCCTGTATTCTTCGAAGAATTCCCATTTCGTGGATCAAATCATCTGCCTGGAGGCAGGGACGTTAATCCTCAGTCAGTCACCACATAGCATTCTCCTTGGCCAACCCTTGTTTTCGATTACGAATTATACGAACGTCAGCCTGTGGCTCTATGATATCCAAGGACTTGAAGGCAAATCGTTTGTCTCAGGATACGGGACGTATATCCTCTCTAATGAGTTTATCAGCAGGACGACACACAGCCTAACGGATGTCACAAGCATCAATATATCGACTGATTACCCGGAGGCATGGGGTGATTTTTTCAATAGTTCCGCCTTTGTGAACTCTGGTTTGACCTATTCGATGACCCTTGGAAATCAAACGCTTGATATCGAATATAGCATTTCCCTTGGGAATTTCGATATCGAGGTCATTGACATTCGCTCTCAACTTGCCATCTGGAGATACTAAGGCCAGAGCGATGCAAAGAACTCACCACTGGCTCTCTAGTTGGGATATATCTTCAAATAAAGACATTTGGGTGTAGAATATGAAAACAAAGAACACAAATCATCTGAGAACTCAGAACCATGGAATTATTGAACTGTCTGCGACACTACTTCTCTTAGGGTTGACCGTTATTGTTTTTGCCGCCATTGCCTTTTTCTTTCTTTCTGCACCGCAGGGCTCACCTGGACCTGTTACCACAATCACCGGCAGACTTGTGGATAACAACCTTGTCCTGGAACATACGGGTGGAGAACCAATCAGTCTGAACGCCACCATAGGGATTCTCTTTGGTAGCGTACAACTCCAGATACAGGCGTATGACTATGCCGATACCGTTACAAAAGAGGATGGGTTGTGGAGCTTTGGAGAACAAATCATCTATCCAATGTACGTGCATCCAGAGTATGTGGAAGTCTCGCAGATAGAAGTCATGATCATCAATAGTGAGCCTGAATCCTCTATCATGTTTTGTACTGTGTTAATTGACCCTCTTTCAGACCTCAGTGTTACCATCACTGTCGACCCAGAAACCCCTGAAATGGGCACACCAGTGATATTCACCATCACCATACATAACAACGGCAATATCAATGTATCTGGGATAAAGCTACGATTTCAATTGCCATCTGGTTTTACGTTCGTAGAATACTCAGCAGAGAGCGGAAGCTATGACAATAGCACCGGGATTTGGCAGAATATTGCAATGATTCAGCCAGGTGAGGCTGAAGTGTTAACCGTGACTGCGATCGTCGGACAGGTGACTCCCGATGAGCTGACGCAGCTTTTAATCCTTCTCGATGGCTCAGGATCCATTCGAAAGGAGGATCTGGATTACATACGAAACGGGTTTGTCACTGCGATTGGGAATGCGTCTATATTCCCACGGGGTGGTTTTATTGAGGTGACTGTTGTCGTATTTGGTGGAAACGCTGGCAGCCTCACCTGCAAGATAGTGCTCAATCCGACCGTCGTGACCAACGAGACAATCAATTATGTGTTAACGACATTAAATAAAATAGCTACAATGCCTGGTTTTGCTGCGACTTCATGTGGTATATTGCTTGGGTGCGATACGATCACTGCCTCAAGTATCTTTGCACCCGAAAACAGACATGTGGTCATGCTCATAAGCGATGGAAAAGCCTCCCTCCTCTGCAATATCGATGGTGATTATAGTGCTGATACCGGTGGTGGGATGGACCCCGTAACCGCGGCGGTCATAGCACGGGATTATATGATCGATCAGTTCGGGATGAACCCCATGGATGATGAAATCGATATGGTTGCTGTCCATGTGACAGATTATAGTACATATACCTGGTTCCGGGATGAGATTGT
Organism: Thermoplasmata archaeon M9B2D; assembly: GCA_002900555.1. The sequence continues at coordinate 6,792 of MUGD01000089.1, forward strand.
ATGGCCTCAACCTGGGTACACTGCACCTCCGTTCCGAACCGATCTACCTTTACATGGTTTTGTGTGTAATGCAACGGAATGGAGTGATTTCCCGTTTATATTTAAAAGCATCATTACAAATGTATTAAACAGGATAACGCTCACCGCGGATATTGTTCAGGCTAGTGTAACAGACCCAAAAATCGTCAATAATATCGATGGCGTCCTTATCATCCCGCAGTAGTCCTTGTACTCTCCCCTCAGCAATCAGAGACTGTGTTGTTTTTTAATCTGTTTAAGACTTGCGATTTTGAAACGTTTGCAGTAACTCAATTCTTTCAATCGTGAGAGGCCCGATGAACGTAAACGATCCAACTGCGAATTTATGCAGCGGACCAAAGTAGGTCAGTGATATTGGTCCGATAAGTATGCCACCGGTACAACGTTTGAAGTTGATATTTCCACTTCCTCTTTGTAGTGGACCAACGGTTCTATAGTAAGCCTTCACCGTATAAAACGAGACACTGAACGGCGACTCTTGGATGTCGTAGAACAATCCTACCACGGTAGTGTGGAGGACCAGTCGTGAGCCAACTGTTGCCCCAATTACAAGCCAGGGGAGGATATGGAACCTCCATTTCGTGATGTTGATTTCATCAGAGGCAATTCTGCCGTCCTCATCATACGCGATGACCTCGATGGTTCTGGTCAGTGACATACCATTAAACTGGATAATCGGTTTCCAGTACCATTCATAGGGTGTTGCGTTTACCTCACCAAGCAGCGTTCCATCTGCATAGAACTCAACTTTTTTAATGCTAACATTGGAGGAAACTTCCGCAGTAATTGTGATCGGTCCGTACACAATGGTGTTCCGTGGGAGCGTGATGCTTTGCTCGATGTCATTGAAGTAGAATTTGTTTTGGAGTGGTTTCGTGATGGTGATACCCAGTTCTGGTTCTTGTTGTGTGGTGAACGTGTACCATTGTCGTGAATACAGACCGCTTCCATCAGGATCCGTCGCATTAACCCAGATCGTATACATCGTCGCATAGGTAAGACCAGAAAGAGCAAGTGATTTCGTTCCATTCGATGCATTGATTCCGCTACTCTCCTGCCCGTTACTACACTGGATAGACCAAGAGAAATTGTCTCCTTCCGAATCATGTATCGGAATACCCCATGAGAAACTTATCGGATTACCAGATGAACCATTTGCTGGGGATGGTGTGCCAAACACCGGAGGGGTATTTGGAGGTGCCTCCTCAGTCATAAAGATATACCATTG
>MUGD01000344.1 GCA_002900555.1 Thermoplasmata archaeon M9B2D
TAAAACCAAGCAGATGGATCGCTTTGAGGGTGTTTGCCCCCTCAGGGTCTGAGATGCCTTTCTTGAGGTGAACGGTTACTTTTGCTTCGAACATACCTATCGCGCCGCCTAATCGGAAAATAGATAGATTAAGGTATCGTTCCTCAGAGTTTGTTTAGCACACTTTGCACCTGTTTTTTAAACTGATCGAGGCTTCCGTTGTTGGGGATGGTGATATCTGCTTCTGCGATGACGCTTTGCACACCCCAGGAAATCTCCCGTTTGTCCCGCTCCTGAAGATCTTTGAGGTCTTTGCTATCGTCGCTCCTCCGTCTAGCGATTGCTCGTTTGCGTCGCAGCTCCTCAGCAGCCGTAATTGCGATGACAACAAAATCCAACCCGAGTGTCTTTTTGAAATAGTCGATCTCTTCCTTGTTGCGGACGCCATCGATAACGACGATGGGCGGGTTGTTGAAGGAATGGATTTTCTCAACGGTCCGTTTCGCCCAGACATCCATGCCGTATGTCTTGCGCATGGTGTGTGCAACGTTGCCTACGTTGTGGTCATCCAGGGGTCTTGCTTGTCGTTTGGTTTCCTCCCAAACCAGATCACCCATCCTGACCACTGGTATACCCTTCTCTTTGGCAAGTTGTACCGCCTCTGATTTCCCGGAGGCAGGCATGCCGGCAAACGCGATGACTTTCATTGAACCGTTTTCCCTCATATAATGATAAATGCAGGGGACGAGATTTGAACTCGCGGAGACCTGCGTCATAGGGTCCTAAGCCCTACCCCTTAGACCATGCTCGGGTACCCCTGCAAATCTTGCGGACGCTAATACCATCACGTAATGAAAAATGTTTGTACAGATGACCCGCTTTTTTATATCCCGCAGGAGCAATTGTTCACCATATTTCTTGTAACATTCTTCGCAGTATTTCCGTGCGATCAGGGAATGGATGTGGGCGGTGATTCCTTTTTCGACGTAATGAAGGTCGTTAGGGAGAATCGGTTTGTCGCAGTAGATGCACACGGTGGGAAACTGCGAATGTCTGGTGACCAAACATGTTTCAAGATTCTTTTCCATCATCTCTCCTCTCTAATATATTCCCATGTTTTGGTATTAAAACCTTCCGGCGTATCTCGTCATAGGATATGTGTGTTAGGTTTAAGTATAAGCAACAGTATTCCCCGAAAGATATTTCATATATATGGCGGTAACGACTGCCTCCCATAGCGAGCATTCATCTCTTTTCGGGGTGGTGCCTATACGGGTGGGGTAGTCAGGAAATCCCGACGGGCCCATAACCCGTAGACCAATGGTTCAAATCCATTCCCCGCTACTTTCTTTTTTTTCTTCAAAACACCAGGTTTATTAATTCCCAGGGGTTTTTGCATGGCTGTGAGAAAGCAACCAACAGACCGGTTCTGGGAAATCGATGCCCTCCGAGGGATAGCTATCTGCATGATGATTATCTATCATCTTTTTTTTGACCTGAACTATTTCGGCGTGTATTCCACGGATTTATACTCCCTTCCGGTTCTCCTCTTCCTCTACCCTATCGGAACCGTATTTTTGCTCTTGGTTGGGATCTCCCTTACGCTGAGTTATTCACGGGCGAAACAGACACATACCAAAGCTCAACTACGGATAAAATATTTAAAAAGAGGAAGCGGGATTTTTGGACTTGGCATGCTCGTCACCCTGGTCACCTGGGTGTATCCCCATGACGGGTTCATCGTCTTTGGGGTTCTGCATTGCATCGGCATTTCCATCCTGCTTGCATATCCGCTTATCTCGTCTCGTGCTTTGGCGTTCTTGGTTGGAGTTCTCTGCATTGGCATTGGTGTGTTGCTGCAAAACATGGTGACTGTTGATTTTCCCTGGCTTCTCTGGATTGGAATTGTCCCACGACAGTTCTACACGCTTGACTATTTTCCCTTGCTTCCATGGTTCGGCGTGGTGTTGATCGGCATCGTTCTGGGAAATACCCTCTACCAGAACGATACACGGAGATTCACCATAAAGGAGTATTCACATAATCCTGTGAGCCGATTGTTTTGTTTCCTTGGCCGATATTCTCTCCTTATCTATCTGCTTCATCAACTACTCATCGTCGGTTTGCTGTATGTTTTTTTCCTCAGATAATCGTTTCACGTATCGTTTAATACGAGGGATTGTTGTGATCAGATGGACTTTTTTGGTGTCCGCTGTTGTCTTGAAATCCCGCAGCATCCAGTACACGTGATCTGCGACCTCGACTGCCTCCTGTCTGTTCTCATACTGTTCGTACAACTCGATGAAACGGAGGATCTGCTGTTGAATGTCCACGGGGTTTTGATGAAACACCCAGGGACAGTGCTGCGCTTCTCTGCCGATCATGACAAGGTCACAGCCTGTTTTCTGTAATAGAGCAATCCCGCTGTGATAGCTAGCAACGTCACCGTTCGCGATCACCGGGATATGAAGCTTTTCCTTGATTTGCTTCATAATGGTCCAGTTGACTTTCCCTGCGTATGCCTGGTCTGCGGTACGGCCATGGACGCAGACAGCCTGGGCACCTGTGTTTTCAATAAGCCTTGCGACCGTGACGCCATTGATATGCTGGTTGTCCCATCCGATGCGTATCTTAGCGGTCACTGGTTTTTCTGTCGCATCGACCA
>MUGD01000090.1 GCA_002900555.1 Thermoplasmata archaeon M9B2D
TCCACAGACACCAAGAGTGTCCCGTACTTGATTCATAATTCGTTGCATCTTCTCAGTAGGAAATGTTTCAAGTTGTTTGCTGTTGTCCACTCCTGCCTTGTTTAATTCTGCAGCGGCTGCTGTGATAACTCCTGTCGTAAGGAGCAGGGCTGCGACCACACATACTACTCGTTTTTTCATCATGGTTTTTTTCATCTCCATTTTTTTTCTAATGACTCTTTTATGTTGACTTGTGGTATTAATACATTCTTGGAACTTTTTCGAATTTTTGAATGCTTTTCGAAGAATCATGCTCATCGGTATCTTAGTAGCGTATTATTCCTCCATAGCATCCGCCTTCTAAAAAACAGAAAAGAACTCTCTAGAAGATCAAGGTATAATTTTTTTGTAGTTACGAGTAGATATACGTAGCCTCGACCGTACGGTCTGAAAGGAACCAACCCAGTATTCTATCTAATGGTTATCCTGTCGAGAAATTCACAATAAGCTGTGGATAGGTTTGATTTCCTTGAGATAATGCTCCTTGAGTCGAGCGAAAACTCGCATACCCATACGTAATCGGAAGACCTGATTGATAGGGGTCTGGTTCGACATTCAAAACAAGAGTAAACACCTTTGATGTATTTACGAAAATCTTTTGGAGAAAACTCGTCATATTCCATGAAATCCAGATATTTTCTCCGCTGCCTTCGTAACTCGTGATTTGTTGGTAGTCGATAGGTGTACGATTATAAACAGGAGCATTTACCTCGTTTAATTCAGAGGCGCTCCAGGAGGTGTTTTCGCACTCGTAGACTGCGATAAATAAATATCCGGAGTTATCAAACTTTGGATAGGGGATGCCTTTTTCATAGCCCTGTTTTTCGAAAAAACCAAGATCTGTCACAAAGAGCTTTATTGTCGCATTATCAACGTGGATGCCATCTGGAATGGCTGAAAGATTAAATTTAAGATAAATCTCCTTATGGGAGACATTCACAATCCCAGTTTCACTTACTAAAATGTATTTTTCACAATATAGTATTGTTTCATTAGATGTTCCTGAGGTATCCGCCTCAGCTGTTGGATTAAAAACAACTTGAGGTGGTACTAATGTTATTATGGTATAGCTGGTTGCTGAATCACCACTGTTATCTGTAACGGTCAGGCTCACATTATACGAATCCGGGTTTGTAAAGTAATGGGTTGGGTTTTTTTCTTGTGATGTGTTGCCATCATCAAAGTCCCATAGGTACGTGTCTATTGTTCCATCCGGGTCGGTTGCATTTGCGATAAAAGAAACATTCATAGGAGCGACACCTACGGTTGGTAATGCAATTATGTTTACCGTTGGGGGTTTGTTTTCAATACAGCCACTTAAAAGAACACAAACGCATAAACTGCCTATCACAATTAATGAGAGATGTTTCTTCATTTCCTATCCTCAGACCTCCATATAAGAACTCATGTTATAAATGTTATGAATTATTATAGACTTCTTTCAAAATATGTTATGGGAGTTAAGAAAAAATAAAAATTGGTAAGCAAGGTTCAATCATGAAAAAGTAAACCCCTTTTTTACAAACCTATGAGAGACATGATATAGAACATGAAGTACCACACAGGTAAAGGAGATAGCACGAAATCAATTGAATAGTGGTTTTGTGAAACTTATCATAGAACTCCTATTTAATAACTGTTGTAGACACCTACGCTTGTGAATTTCCCATGGTTTTTACAAAACGATACTTGTTTTTTCGTTTGATTGTGCTAACAAACGATAATTACGTTTCTCCCCTTTTTGTGTAAACCGCTGTTGAACCATCAAGAATCGATGTAAGTTTAAGCGTTAAATCACTATCTGAAAACGAATAGGTAAAGGTTGGAGTATACCCTGATGAAAGCTTTAGGATAATTTTTCCATCCTTTACATCCCAAGTTCCAGTTTCCCCTAGATAGGAACATGTTCCATCTGAGAAAAGATCCATAACCAAATAATTACTTTTGTACCAAGTCCCAATGAATTTCTGTTTTTCAGCAGTAGACGTGGTAGTAATATCGTTACATCCACATAATCCGACATTACTCAGGATAGCTAGGATTGCAATAACGACAAGTTGCTTTTTCATAGTTGGTACCTCTTATTTGGAGTCCTGGATGATATGATTACTGTATCTAAGGGAAAAAAAAGGGGAGAGTTTAGGGATATCCACCTATCAGCAGACTTGGATCGCCAATAAGATGCCATTCGCACATCATTTTCACATGTTGCCAGTACTCGATCCCATGGTCTACAATATAATTTGTCATCGTTTGCCCGTATGTTTGTCCGACGTTATACATGTTTTCCTGGAAGTACACTCGTAAAAATTCAGGGCCGAAATACCCGCTGCCATGAACTGTCGTCCTGCTACCAAGCCATGCATAACCGATGCCGGTATTTGCGATGGTCGCGATGGCACCTCGTTTTGGAAGGCTTGTCAGATACCATGCCCAACATTTGATGGCAGGTACACCATACGTCCAGTATGAGTCGTCTTCCATGGTTTTCTCATAGGTTACATTAAACTGCGCGAGATGGCACCCTAGACTAGTGATGACAATAGGAAGTTTGTTGAAGTTTAACAGGCGATTTATCGAAAAAAACGGTGGTCCGAATGGATTGATGGTTGAAAGACCTTTTATGCTTGCATTTGCCCGTCCACCAGGTATCCCTGGTTTGTGCTGTGACCAGGCGCAAGGGTTTCCATGGCCGGAATGGAATACAAAGCCACTTCCTTTATTCCAAGCTCGTAACACTTTTCTTGCGTGTGTAAAATCACCGTTGGATGTCCAGAGGTGCTGAACTTCAAAAGATTCGTCTGTGTATCCTTCTACTCCACATCGATCATAACTGTATTTATCTCCACACGTCCAATCTCCTTCAATCCAACTTGATCGTAAAATCCCATATTCTTCAAAAACCACATCTCCGTTACTATCCTTAATCCATAGGTCAAGCGTAGTCCAGTTTCCATAGGGTTGTGGATCATAGGATTTTCCGTTAATCGTCATTACTTCATCCTCATAGAGTACATTCGCCCATTCAGAACCACTATATGCGTTTGTCGGTGTATACTCCACATCGGTATATCCTAGGATATCTCCGCATGATGGCGAGGTGATTTCAGCAATCGGTGGTGCAGGATACGAATCAACCCGAAGGTGATCATCTTCGAAGAAGGATACTGATGATTGAAGCGTTTTATCAAGGGTTATATGAACCTCATCGATTGGTCCTACTTCACCATCGAGATTTGTCGCCTGTGCATAAATTGTGTAATCTCCATCTGGCACTGATTTCGTATCCCATGATATTCCCCATTCATCCTGATCCTGGAAGCTATCACCAGTGATGGTAATAACCTTGTTAAACCAGGAGGGGTCTGCTGGTGTTTTTTCGTATTGGATGATTTTATTGATTATAACCGTAAGCTCATATCGGTTCCGTACAGGTATTCTGCCAACATACACATCAGGTATTAGATCAAGCCGATCTCGTTCGATACCACCAGATACATACCATGCGGCAAAAATGCCATCGCCGCTGCTGTCCCAGTCTTCAAATTCTCCTCCCTCTTTATAGATGTCTGCGAAATAGACATCACTAATAAAACCAGGGTCACCAAGTTGATCTTTAGGTTCAACAATATTTGTATATCGTACTGGGAGATACCAATCCGTACTCCCTTGGTTACAATCATCTTTATCGTTTGCATCTTCGTAGCTTTTCAGACCCCCGACAAGAAGAACATACGTAATTCCGTGTTGCTCAATAGCATCTTTAATGAAATATTTTATTTGCTCTGGTTTATCTCTTCCTTCATATTCCTCGTAGATATCCTCTGCTACCTTCAAAAACGTATTTACTCCATGGTTGTTTTTAAACGGGATGAGACGCCATTTCAATTGCGGCTCAAAAATTTTAGGGGTAATAATAACCATGTCGTAATCATCCCCAAATAGAATCGGTTGTTTCGGTGGCTCATAGGTTATAGTTATCTGCAGTTCATCTGCTACGATGATTTTGTTTTGTCCAGCAGAATATTGAACAGGATAGACATGTATAGGAACATGAGTGACGTGTTCGTTGTATTTGTTTAGACCACAGGCGACATGGCAACTGTACCAGCTGCCAGGATAATAGTCAATGCTAGCATATACTGATTCATCTTCTTCATACTGACATTCTGTAGAGGGAGTATACGTTGAAACCGGTTCTGGCGATGGAAGGATTCGTATGGGCACTTCGTATTCTGAGATATGGAGTGGTTGTACGTGGATTTGTATGTTTTGAACCCCAAATTCAAGCTCTAGGTGTTTCACCATCATCGGCAGCACAGGTTTACCTGGTGCCAACAGCTCGTTGGTTGCTTCTTGTATCTGTATTTCACCATAACCCCTGTCCACTTGTTTGAGTTGATACGGTGAAAAGGTTACAGTCATTGTTTGCGTGATCGTTTGTGTTGTTGGTTGGTCTTTGATTGTCTGTGTTGCGATAGCTCCACATCCGCTTACCAGCAGAATTCCTAATACAACTATTGATATGATTTTTTTCATATGGTTTCCCCCTTTGTCTTATTGTCCTAAGATATAAAAATTATCGCACATGTACTATATAAACATTATCGCAGTGGTCTGTAGGACGACCATGCAGGTTCCTTATGTGGCTGTCTTTTATGAAAATCAAAACTACCAAAAAATAACGTTGTTAAATGAAAATGTCCTAACAAATACTTATGTAGTTCAAAGAATGCAGACAAATGGTTCTACTTAGACTACAAAATTATATAGAAAATCTGGATAGATATTTTCTGAAATACAATTATTCTACTCTAAATACAACTAATCTAAAATCTCTATTTATTTAGAACATTCTTTAATTTATTCTATTATAAAAAATAAAAAAACGATGAATCATTCAATGAAGTACTATTTAAACAAAACTTTTATAAAGGAGATGTGTATATTAATAGTTGCTTTATATAATGGAGGGCATTTTATGAAGAACAAAATAAAAAATAAAGAAAAAACGCTAGTAAAAACTACAATGATAGCACTGTGTATTACTGCTATTCTCTTGATTAGTAGTGTAAATGCAGTTCCGATTATGACACAACTATCAGATGAAGCAACTGAAATGAACATACAAGAATTAAACGAACTACAGGCGCATGAAAAAACCAATATTCAAATTCAGGAGAAAACTATAGTTCCTGAACACAACCTGCAGGATATCACTATTGGTAAGGGAGCAGATAATGATGTTGGTGTTGTTAGTATTGATGCTCCTATTAGCGGCCCAGCTTCTGGTGCATTTACACCAACAGCCACAATAATAAATAATGGTTCAACGAATTTAACAAATGTTCCCGTTACTTTCCAAATCGGCTACACAGTTCCTGCTCCTGGAGGTTATTTCAATAATTTCGAAACCAACGATGGTGGATGGAATAACTACTCGTCCTGGTCGCCGTACATCGGTGACTGGCAATGGACCAACACCTACAACGTCGCAAATTACGTCTATGGATCATATCCGACAAGTGAGAAACCACCACAAAATGCATTTTCTGGAACTGGGTTATGGGGCACTATCTTGTATGCACCATATACAAACGCTGGTGGATTTAGCTATCTTTCGCAAATATTTAATTTCTCAACGTTAGTCAATCCATCGATTTCATGGCGAAGTTGGGAACAAACATTTGGTAGCTTTGACTATTGTCAGTTACGGGTAAACGGAAACCTTGTCTGGGGTCCGAGTTGGGATTATTCTTCACCACAATGGCGATTACGAGAGGTAGATCTATCCGCGTACTCAGGACTTAACAGTGTGAACATTACATTTGAAATGTACGCGACCACTGTTGTAAATTATGCTGGTTGGTACATTGATGATATCCTAATTGGTCAAAAACAGATTGTTCCAGACGACTATAATTATACCCTACTAGTTAATATTAATGCTGGAGAAACCCTTCAAGTAGAATTTCCAACCTGGACACCTGACGAATGGCTAACGCAGGAAAATGTTACGATTAATTATGATGTTTGGGTTTCGACAAATCTGTCAACTGATCCAAATCCTAACAATGATCTCCTCACTGCCTCACTTAACCTTCATTATGGATTTTACCATGATATCTCTGTGGACAGTATCGTTTCTCCCGCTAGTGGTAACGCTGGAGTTATAACTCCTGAGGTCGCTGTAACAAATGTCGGTCAGTACAACGAAACTAATGTCCCAGTCCGCTTGGTGATTAGCAAACCTTACTTTGCGGAATATTTTGATTCGACCACGTTTCCACCCGCTGGCTGGACTCAGGAACAGGTCGATGAATGGAGACGGGTAACCACTGCGAACGCCGGAGGAAAATCTCCCGAAGCACGATTGTACTACTCGTATATCGTGGGTAGCTACGCGTATCTGCAAAGCCCTGCGGTTGACACCACGGGGGACACGGAGCTGGTCGTTGAATTCAGAAGTAGGATTGATTATTACTATGGTGGTTCGTACTGTAAAGTCTTGATGCGAGGCAGTTCAACGGGGAACTGGACTGATGTCACCCCCTGGACAAATCCGATAAATGCTAATGTGGCTGCAGCGAAATATGTCCTGAACGCATCCGCATTTGTCGGCAATGCGACCCAGGTGCGCTTTGAATTTAACGGAACCTCGGCAGGTATTCGGTACTGGTATCTTGATAATATCACCATGTATCAGCTCACAACTACTGATTATGATCAGACAGTAAATGTCAACATAAACGCAGGAGATACGTTGAACGTCATCTTCCCGGACTGGACGCCTTCTGATCTAGGAACTGCAGAGAACGCAGACATCCTCTACAATGTTGTCGCGGAGTCACAACTCACTCTTGATAACAACACCGCCAACAATGTAATAGCGAAAGACATCATTTTGCATTATCCCTGGAACCATGATGTTGCGGTGACCGATATCTTCTCACCAGTGAGCGGTCCTGCACAGACGCAGCCTGTGGAGGTTGCTGTTGCGAACAACGGACAGAATGATGAAAGTGTCTTTGTCACTGTCATCATTGAAAAGTTCAACGCAACCGGTGAGGATTTCGAAACGACCAATGGCGGGTACATCTCATCTGGAACCGGCGTGGGTCTTTGGGAATGGGGTACTCCAACCTCTGGTCCTGGTAGTGCGCATTCCGGCAGTAAACTCTGGGCGACTGGTCTTGCAGGTAACTATGGAGGATGTGATGTGAAGTTAGACAAAGCGATTACTTTGCCTTCTGGGTCTGTCAGTTTAATCTTCTGGCATTGGTATGACACGGAAGCTTCGTATGATGGTGGGAACGTGAAGATTTCCACAGATAATGGAAGCACGTGGACGATTCTGATCCCTGAGGGCGGATACACCGGAACAGGGAACACGGCGAATCCGTTGACGGGTGAGCCGATCTTTACGGGTCATGTGCAGAAGTACTGGGAGAAAGAGACATTTAATCTGAATGCGTATGCGGGTCAATCGGTTATTGTCCGCTGGCATTTCGGCTCTGATTCCAGTGTGCATTATCCTGGCTGGTATATCGATGATGTGTTGTTTGCAGATCCCTCGGCGTTCATCCCTGAGTATAGTGACACGGTTTCTCTTGATCTTGATGTTGGTGAGACTGCGAATGTCACGTTAGCGGACTGGACACCGTCTGATATGAGTTTATCAGTGAACATTGATTACCGTGTGACCGCGACTGCTACTATTGCAGGATGGAATACTGTGGCTACTGAGACGTTTGATAACTATACTGCTGGCTACTATGATTTCCCGACTGGCTGGACGACACAGACGACGAACCCTACAGGAGCATGGTATATGTATGTTTCTGGGACCACCTATATTTACGCACGGGTTCAAGAGTCTGGATCTGATGGGAACGCGCAGGATGAATGGTTGAAGAGCACAGTGCTTGACTGTTCTGGGCTTACGAACGTGCATCTGGTGTATAGGAAGTACTTCTATAAGTCGACGACCAGTGGA
>MUGD01000091.1 GCA_002900555.1 Thermoplasmata archaeon M9B2D
GACTTGAAAATCCGATACTGGAAAACTGCCCCACAAAATACGTTCATATGATACGTGATGAACCTGAACAATAAGACAAACACCCCAAGCAGATACTGATTCGAGGCCCCAAGTACAACACCGTAGAGACCTGCCATCCCTAGCTCGGTCACCCCGGAGCTGCCTGGTGTCGTCGGCAACATAACAATGATGAGTAATAATGCCTGCGCCGCATACGACTCAACAAAAAATGGCTGAAGACCAAGACTGAGAAGAATCATTGATGGAATCATAAAACCAGTGCACCACATCAACATCGTTAGACCACCAGCAGTAAGAAATGATTTTTTCCCCTTGGTCAAAAAAAGAACCATGCTATCGTGGAAGTTATCGATCTCCTGACCGATTCGATGTACTACTTTTATGCTCTGTTCTTTCTTTTTGGAAACCCGGCTGACACGCAGACTGATCCACATCAAGAAATCTTTGGTTCGCTGAGGGTATTTCAACGTTAAGGCAAACAAGACAATCCCGGTGATAAACACAATGATTCCAATGGTCAGACCATAGCTGATAAGCGTAATTTCGATCCTGTCCTTAAAAACAAAAAAACCGAAAGGAACCAAGATAAGGATAAAGAGTGCATCAATCAATCGTTCGCCAAAAACCGTCGCTGTCGCTCCACCAGCACTTAATCCGTCTTTGTTCAGTAAATAGATGCGCACCGGCTCTCCACCGGCAAGAGAAGGAGTAATGCCAGCAAGGAACTGGTTTGTGATGACGATTTTTGTTGTCTCCCAGAGACCAATCTGCACCTTGGGGTCAACAATCCTGCTAAGGACCTTTATCCGAGCACCCCAGATGAACCAATACAAGACGTTCAGTCCGATTGCAAGACCAAAGAAAAAGAAGAACTCTGTGCGAAACGACACCTGCGACAGATACTGGATGGTTTGTGCATCAATCGTAAAATACATGATAAGCAAAATGATAGAGACACTGAAACCAATACTGAGAAGAATGGAGATTTTTGTTTTGGTTAATTTCTTTTGTTCGCTTGTCAATGGAACCAGTTATTTCAACGACGCTATAAGTCTCTTGTGGTTGATTTTATAAAAGAATAAAAAACCTTATGTCCTGTAGATTCTTACTCCTTTCTCAATGTGAAGCTATGAAAAAACTCCCGCTTAACAAGTATTTGCAAACCATCCGATACGCCGCGACAAACTACCTTTCCCAGGAATGCATCTACCCGTTTTATGCGTCGTTCAAAGTCACCCATATCTGCAGTCTGCAATGCAGCTTCTGTAACGTCTGGAAAGAGAAAACCCCGGATCTTCCAAAAGAGGAGGTTTTCAAGGTCATCGATAATATCGCAAACTCAAGCATCGTCGTCCTGAGCCTTGAAGGGGGGGACCCTCTCGTGCGAAAGGATCTTGGGGAGATCCTGCAATACGCCCATCAAAAACCATTCTACCTGTTTTTTACCACAAACGGTCATCTTCTCGATAAGCGACCCATGAAGGAGTATGGGAAGCATATCGATTATCTGCACATCAGCATCGATGAAGGCCATGACAATGTCGCGTTCTTTGATAGGCTTGAGGAGTTCCAAAACTACGGACCAGAGATTTGCATTCAAATCGTTGTTACAAAAGATTCACTCTCAGCACTCGAAGAAAAAGTAAAACGCGTCTACGAGGTCAACGCCCGCACCGTCGTGATGCCCGCCTGCCATTTAGATAACACGGATGATTTCTACCCGAATCCGCAGAAGTTCAGGGAAGAACTGCTGCGATTGAAAACACAATACCCAAACACCATCACCACGCCGAAAGGCTTCTTAAACAACATCAACAAACCCCATGGGTGTTCTACGTCTTCTGTCATCATAGATTCGGATGGTGGTCTGTTCTACCCCTGTCGAACCATCGGAAAACATCTCTATAACTTCACGGAAGGCTCTTTTATGGAGTTCATCCAGACACCAGAAGCAAGAGAAGCACGGACTGCGATGCAGCACTGCGACCGTAGATGCGGCTGGTATCAGTATTTTGCAACCGACGTGTTTGCCTCACCCCGTTCGCTCTACTCGTCGTTAAGCCCCTATCTCCTCAAATAACCACCGTGATTCTGTGTTGGTAACTCTTATGTATCCATCCATGGTTATCCCCCAAGACGAGATTCGTTTGTCATGAAAATACTCTTCACCACAGAATCATACTACCCAATCATTGATGGTGGGGCGATCGCACAGCACCGTATCGTCCATGAGCTTATTAACAATGGCCATGATGTCCGGGTGATTGCCCCGAGTGTATCGTTTAAAAATACACTGGATGCTGATAACGGTTCAACAATTTACCGGCCACGAGCGTTTGTCCTTCCTTTTTACATGAACAATAAATATCATTTCACTCCTTTCCCGTTCTTCTTTGTAAAAAAAATCATTGATCAATTCAAACCGGATGTAATCAATGTCTGCTCTCCCTATCCGATCAGCCTCTGTGCTATGATCCTTTCAAAAAAGAAACACATTCCTCTGGTTGGCTCTATCCATATCCTCCCAGAGAACATCCTAGCCCCGTTCTTTTCATCTCCGTTGTATCCAACAATGGTGAAATACACCTGGTCCTATCTGATCTATTTCTACAACCGTGTCGACTGGGCGACCATACCAACACAAACCGGTGCAGTGATGTACCAGGAAAAAGGATTGAAAACACCGCTGACTCCTATCTCAAATGGGGTGAACACCGCGATGTTCAAACCAACCAATGACGGGGAGTATCTGCGAGAACGGTTCAATCTCCCGAAAAAACCATTGGTGTTGTACACCGGTAGGATCAACCAGGAGAAAAACGTTGACGTGCTTATCAAAGCAGCCCCCTCGGTGCTCAAAGAGGTAGATGCACATTTCCTGTTCTGCGGATCGGGTGGTCAGAAACCAGAGATGATGAAATTAACCAAGGATTTAGGCATCGATGCGCATACGACGTTTATCGATTTTCTTGACTGGGCTGATTACCCTAATATCTACACGCTTGCTGATGTGTTTGTCATGCCTGCAGAGTCAGAACTGCAAAGCATCGTCACCCTTGAGGCGATTGCCTCTGGTGTGCCACCAATTGTCGTCAACAAGGGAGCGGTTCCTGAACTGGTCAGCGCAGGCAATGGATTGACCTTTGAGCCAAAGGACAGCGACAGGCTTGCAACAAACATCATCACAATCCTTTCTGATACAAAACTACAGAGAACCATGAAACAGAAGTCTCTTCTGCTCAGTGAACAGCATTCGATGAGCTATGTCGGGTCCCAGTACGAACAGGTCTACGAAAAAGCCCTTTCGCTTTCAAAAAAGAGGTAATGGTTTTATTTTTTCACGATCAGGTGTTCATTAATGAATGTCCAGTTGACACTATACACCTCAGCCCAGTGTACCTCTTCGTTCTCCTGGTTGACGGTCGCATTTCGATAGAGGAGTTGGAAAGGCTCTAATGAAAACTTTAGATAGGACTCATTGGTCATATAAACACTCTGCTGCACGTGGATATTAACTGAGGTGTACAGCATGACATCGTCGATGAGCACATGCGTCACAAGAGGATGGTTTTCCCGATCAGTAAAATCAGCGACACATCCCACCCAGGTGTCGCAGGTCCATGTCTTATTTGTCTGTTCGTAGGTCGCATTGATGCCTTCAGCCCACATCATCTTTGAGAGCCGTAAATCTGTTGCGACCATCGTGGTATTTTTGTCAAGATTATCCTTTATCCACGCGATGGCATTCGCAGTCTCATTCGGGATGCTTTCATCCATCCATTCCAAGGAGGTATACACGGGGTAGACTGCGACCGCGTTTGAAAAAACTAATCCGAAGACGACAAGTGCAAACACCACCTGAAGTGATGGATATGTGAGTGGTTTTTTCAGCGATGAGGTGACGCTTCCCTCCCGGTTCCTGAGGAAATGCAGTACACCGACTGCAGTGAAGAGACAGGCAGGAACCGTGAGGTATTCGACATGGCGGTCGGGGAACAAGGTCGTGTTTATGGTGACAAGAGAATAAATAAAGGAGCAGAGGATGGCAAGTAGCCAGGCTTGGAAGAACCAGCGGTTCTGCACTTTTTTCAGGTATTCGACACCCGCGCATCCAAACCCGATGAACAACAGCATGGGAATCGAATAGACGATGGAAAGAGGTCTCATCTTAAGGCCGCTAACCGGGAAATTAACAAATAAAAACAGGATCTCCGCGCAGAGGATAAACACAAACCCTGCGGTGAAATACAGTGACGCGCGTTTCCGCGAGAATATAGGGTGACATGAAAAAGACTTCCGAAGCGTCTGAATCCATGCTGGTGTGGTTTTCTTCAGTGCAGCAATGGCTAGAAGAAGACTAATTAAACTAACATAAAAAAGAACAATAACAAAATACGAGGATATAGAAAGGCCGGTGCTCATAAAGGTACTAAAGACCGGTGTGGCGATGAATGTCCAGTAGCTGAAAGCAAGTGCAGATGCAATCGTTACATAGGCAACGTCCTTGTACATACTTCGAAGATTAACATGAATGCTTTTTATGACAACGACGAAGAAGATGGTCATAAGGAAGAAATACGTGGTAAGATGATGAGACATGATAAGAAACACGGTAGAGATAAGCAAGGGTATGAGATATTTTTTTTCATTCATCGTTTTAAGGAAGAGGTACATCGTAAGAATCATGAAGAAATGCCCCATGGTCAAGGGTGCCGCATGGCTGGTCTGATACACATGGAAGGGGATCACTGCAAGAAAGAGGCATGATAAAAGAGCAAGATCACGTCGTTTCGTCAGATTGTAGACAATGTAATAAAAGATAAAGACGGTCAAGCCACCAAAAACCGGAGCGATTTTTGGCATCAACCAGAGGAGATCAACCCCTGTTATCCAATGACCGACTGCAGAGAAAATATACAACACCGGGAAATAATTATACATCCCTCCCCAGCCATCATATTCGTTGAAGATCTGCTTGTTTTCAACAAATCGTGACGTCAACCCATAGTAAATACCAAAATCACCACCCCATGCAGCGTTCATCCAAGCTGGAATAGACCGCACGGCGATAGCAATCACAGTAATCAGAATGAGCCAGAAGTACCATGATTTAAGAAAGTCCCACTGTTTCATGAAGAGTTGTTCCTTCCTCACGGGTAATACTCATCTGATTTAAAGCTATTATGGTAAAGATTTATATTCTTTCTTTGACAATGGAAAGGATGTTTTCTACTGTTGTTTTCACGTCGCATTCCCGTGTAAAACCAGTTCTTTGTTCTGCTACGGTGACATCGTTTTTCAAGTCCACCATGTCCTGAGTGACAGAATAAAACGTCCCTAGTTCGTTGTGATATTTTGAGAGGTATTCTTGTTCGATCTGACCCGGTGTTGGGATGAACAAGGCTTTTGTACCAACAACTGCGACATCCATCAGCGTTGAATATCCGGAGCGTGACACGACTAGTTTTGCTTTGTTTAGTAATTCTTCTCGCAGGTCCTTTGTTACAAACGAGTATGTTGTGAGATGGTTCTTTTTTGTTATTGAGTATCTCTCCGCTTTCCCCAAGGTGATGACTACATTTCCGTCCAGTTCCTCTGCCTGTATCAGGAGTTTTTCCTCAAGCATACTTCGTTGTGGTTCAGGACCGGAAATAGAAATCAGATAATCGATATCTTTGTTCATAGGCCGTTTCGTAAAATCTGAAAGAACACCGACATAATGAATCGAGTTTTCATCGATTCTTTTTAGATTATGTGATAAATCACCAGAAAGGTTGTTTTCTTTATAATCTGGAACCATGACTCCGACATATCGCTTGAAAAAAAACAAGTTGAACCGTTCCATGGCCCGCTCAAACATCTTTATCTGCAGCGGGTTCATGATTCGCATTTGATGAGAGATAAAAAACGAGGGGACCTTCTTACTGTACATATCATATCGAGCATCAGATATGATGCAGTCATAGTGTTTTTTATCAAGGATCTTCTGCAGCTCAGCTAACCCATCCTCAATTCTTTTGATGAACACAGGCCAGTACATCATGCTTTTTGCGAGAAACTGCCTCGTATTTTCAGAAAGCAGCATCGGATAATCAGGGATATCAATAAAATGTGTTTCTTTGCCAAGTTCCTTTTTCAACACTTCTAAACTGCGTCCATTTGAAATCACGGTCACCGTATGGTTTTCGCTAAGTAGTTTTCGGATTACGGGTAGCGATCGAGTCGCATGACCAAGACCCCAGGAACACACTCCGTATATGATTTCCATATGCTGGATTGTATTTTCCACCATGTTAAATAGCTACCGAAAACACGAGTATTTATAGAAGAATCACTATTTCACTTTGGAACTGTATGAACTGGAGAGAAAAATTAACCGCTGCTACAACTCAGAATAATAGTCTGCTGTGTGTCGGGCTTGATACCGATCTTATAAGATTACCAAAATTCTTGATGGAGGCAAGTAGAAACCCACAACTTGATTTCAACAAAGCAATCATTGATGCGACAAAGGATCTAGTCTGTGCTTATAAACTGAACATGGCGTTTTATGAGGTATGTGAAGTCAGCGGTCTTGAGGCACTCAAAAAAACCATCCAGTACATCCCACACAATATCTTTATCATCCTAGATGGGAAACGCAATGACATTGGGAACACCGCGCAGAAATATGCAAACGCCCTTTTTGAGACATTACAAGCTGATGCGGTAACCATCAATCCGTATCTGGGAAAGGATGGCGTTATGCCGTTCTTGGACTATAAGGATAAATGTAGTTTTATTTTGTGTCGCACCTCGAATCCCTCTGCGGGAGATTTTCAAGATCTCAAAGTCTCATCGACACCGGTCTATCAAATCGTCGCCCAGAAGATTCATGAATGGAATACAAACAAGAACTGTGGTGCGGTCGTCGGGGCGACATATCCAGAGGAACTTAAAACCGTTCGTACTATCCTTGGAGAGGATATCCCTATTCTCATCCCTGGGATAGGAAAGCAAGGGGGAGACATTGGAAAAACAGTACGGAATGGTACAAACTTAAAAGGGGATATGGCGATTATTAACTCGTCTCGGGAGATTCTTTTCGCAGGTCAACAACAGGATTTCGCAGAGCAATCACGGATAAAAGCTGAGTCGGTTCGCAACGAAATCAACAAATTTCGATGAAAACGATGCAGCGAAACGTTAAATAATCAAAAGTCGTATGTATTTTATCCTTGATACGAAGATCTCCATGAGTACATGATTGGAGAAGCAAGTTCAAGGTAACAGTTGATATCGATTAGGGTCCCTCTTGGATCGAGCAGACGTTCTGTCAAGAGATGAAAAAGAGGATAACCACGATATCATAGAATTGTCGCGAGAAGCGTTGCATCGTTCTCCCTCTGCTGCTTTCTGTGGAGAACGATGTGTCACCACACCCAATACATCTTCTTAGCTTGTGTTGGGTGACAGCGACAACAAATGCATTGAAATCAAAGGAAACCGAGCTATTGACTGGTATAGTTTCTTGTGTTTTTATGCCATTTTTGTAGAATATAATAGATACTATTATATCCTGCTAAAGCATATCATTGGCAGACAAAAAATATAAAAGTCATTTTTGACTTCGGAGGAAGATTCTTAACAATGTTTAAGAAAAGGAAAGAACCCAAATAAAAACGAAAAGCTTATAATAACGAGGTAGGTTTAACGGTTAAAAATCACGTCTCAAATAAAAACACTTCAATTATCGCATGCTCAAATGAGCGTGTTCAGATACTTCGGAGTAGAAATTATCGATAAACACAAAGTTCACTATTGGTGAGGACAAGAGGAATGAAAATTGCAATGATCGGCTGGGAATACCCGCCGTTTAAAGTGGGAGGTTTAGGAACCCACTGCTATGGGTTGACCCATGGTCTTGCCGATAAGAAT
>MUGD01000092.1 GCA_002900555.1 Thermoplasmata archaeon M9B2D
ATATACAAATACCTCGTACCAAGATGTGGTTGCAAACGGTCTGTATGCATGTCTTGTAGAATCAAAAGGTACTGAGATGAATATAGCAAATTCATACATACGGAATACTGTGACCTTCTCTCCACAACCATTTCTAATTGACGGTGCACAACTGAGCTTCATGTGGAACGTTCTTTCCAATCCAGATATTTTACTTGGATCACGAGTCTACTTGTACGTTCAAACTACAAACTCCACAGGCTATGCTCAGAGTCTATACTACTACTTCTCGCATACCAACTTGGGATTGACTAATTCATCTATGAGTGCTCATTTCTACATGAATAATACGCTCAATCAATGGAATGATTTTGACAGAAACATAACTGAGGATTATCAATACGTGAGTGAACTCGGGAGCTTCGATAGTTCACGATACATTCAGTACGTGTGGTTGTACGCGTATTCGTTAGTTGGAGCAACAGGAAAGATGCAGGCTGTCTTTGATGACTTTATTTTAACTAATGGTTCATATTCCGGCTGGTTCAGTAATGGAAACTTTGAAGCAGGTGATGGTAGTGGTTGGTCATCATATCTCAACTCTCCCACTCATATATTCCAAAGTTCAGAGAGCACACATGGTTCGTACTCTGTAGAGATGAGTATACCTGAAATACAGTTTTCGTCAACAGCTTTCTGCAGCATCTACGATTCTATTGCTACTTATCCCGCAGGATACTATGCATCATATCCCGGTCAAACAACAATTGAATTCGATTGGTTCTACAGCGATACTCCTGGATTGAGATGGCAGTATTCCTATCTACGTCTTAGTTTCCAATATATGTCAACAACCTACAATGTTTACACATATCTTGGACATGGTAATGATGATCCAAGCTCAGCAAATTCAACTACGAGCAAACATGTCAACGTTACCAGTTTTGGATCGCGAAATAGTTGGCAGCATTCAGTGATTGACCTCTATGATTATGTCATGATGTTTGGCACACCAAATATGACTCTCTATAGGATGGAATTCTACACCTATGCTACTGATGTCGGTGCGGCTGTCATAACGAGAGTCGATGATTTCCAGATTCTCACTGATCCTACTGGAGATCCTGGTTTTGAAGTTCAGTGGTTTTCATCCGCTGAAACTCCATTTGCTGGATGGAATGTGTGGAATGGTGAAACAGGGGTCATTAGTAGAACATCTGATGCTCATTCCGGATTGGTGGCTTGTAATTTAACAGTAGTTGAGAATGATTATGCTGGCGTGAGGAGACCTATGAATCTGCAAATTGACTCTTCGCTTTTGACCGACTTCTGGTGGCGTTTGGATGAGATCACAAATGCTGGTTTCGGTTGGGCGTTTCTGGAATTATCATTCAATAATTCATATTATGTGAATTATCGACTGGGTCATTCTGGTCTCTACAGCATTCCGGCCAACACATCAAATTACGTGCATGTCTTGGCTGATGATTTCAATCAGACTGGAGTATGGAATAATCTCGTGAGAAATATAACATACGACGTTACAGAAGCATTTGGTCAATCGAAATGGGTTTTGACTCGGATGATTATCAATGAGTATGCTGGCCCTGGAGGTAGAGCATCGTTGATTTGCGATGATATGAACTTCAAGGATGGAATACCGCCAAGCTTTACATCAGTTTCTGTCATAACAGATCCAATTACTTCATCATCCTCTGTCGAACTTCGTGCTCTTGTTGACGATGTGCGTCCTGGCATTTCTTCAGTCACATTTAGTTATTCCACAGGAGGCGGATGGACTGATGTGTCTGGAACCTACAATGAAAATGGTTGGTATACTGCTATTATCCCTGCAAAACTAAATGGCACGGAAGTGCAGTTTTATGTGACTGCTATGGATGGTTCGGGGCAAATATCTATCGATGATAACGGAGGATCCTACTATAGCTATTCTGTCTTCGATATCCCTGTAACAACGACTACAACAACAACGACCACAACACCGACTGATGGTGGATGGAGTATCGATCCATTGCTTATAGTAGGCGCATTTGGAGTGATAGCAATACTCGTGATTGCGTTTGCTATTATTTCAAAGACGAAGAAAAAATGAAACTAGAGGGGAAAATCAAATCCCCTCTCCCCGCTTTTTGCTTTCATTTCAGATGCATTGAGATACTGTGATTGTCTTCAGATTCAAGTCACTTGTTTTCAGCAACTAATACTGCTCTACAGGCACTCGTAGCATTACTTGGAATATCTACCCTTCCGATACTATCTTAGGGTGCAATAATTCTGAGAATTGCATGCAAGCATCGCCTGAACTTCTGATTGGAAGTCTAATTGGTCTTCTGGGATCAGCTCTCTATGGATTTTCTATCGTAGTCTATCGTTCGCAGGCTGATGAGATTGGTCCAGTTGCTGTGAGTTCCTTCAAGATGTGGGTGGCCTTGCCTTTCATGGCTGTGATAGTGCTTGTTCTTCCTGGTTTCGAATCAATTTTCCTCCCTCTTTCTGTCATTACAATTCTTGGTACATCAGTAATCCTTGGTGCGGTGATTGGAGACACTATCTATCTCTGGAGCCAAGAGCGAATCGGTGTATCGTATGCATTTCCAATCGCAATGTCATTTCCGATCATGACCTATTTTCTCACTGTCGTATTTCTGGGCGAAGCACCAGTATTATCGAGACTGGCTGGAGCCATCATTGCAGTAGTTGGTGTGATTCTAATTTCGAATGAGGAGAACCGAAATCAGAAAGATATTGATGGGCCACGTAGACTTGATATTTGGGGAATTGGAGCGGCTTTAATGACCGCAGTTCTTTATGCAGTTGGCACAACTCTTCTTCAAGTGGGTATCGAGGGTGTTGATCCAATTAGTGGTAGCTTCGTTCGCGTACTCTTTGGTAGCATAGCGTTCATACCCATTTTTGCCATCGCAGGCTACCAAGGGAAAGCTGCACCAACTAAGCAAGTCACCCTAAGAGTGATAGTTGCAGGATTCTTTGGAATGGCCGTAGGATCTCTTCTCTATGTGACAGCAGTTGCATCAGTCGGCGCAGCAATAATGTCTGTCATCGCTACTACATCTCCGCTTTTTGCTATTCCAGTTTCAATCCTGTTTCTCAAAGAGAAACTAACTCCTGTTGCAGTTGTTGGAATCTTCGCTACGTTAATTGGAATTGTCCTTGTGGTACTGGGATTCTAATTTACTGCGGAGCTGCAGATAATTGAACATACGTTTCAAAGACCTCACGATTTCGAAAGAATCTAATCAATAGTTTCTTTCCAACCTTTTCTCGCATTACTTTCTTTCTAAGATCTTCCATTCCGTTAATTTCATCTCCCTCAATGGCTACGATTACATCTCCAGGCTGCAGGCTTGCGGCTTGTGACGGTCCTCTTGGCACTTCAAGAATCAAAGCGCCTCTATCCACAGCAAGACCATAGTGTGATGAAATTCCTTTATTCAATGTCACGCCTACAATTCCCATCCATGGTGTACGAACAGTACCGGTTTCAATGAGTTCATCAAAGACATCCCTGAGAGTATTTACTGCGATGGCAAAGCCGATTCCCTGGCTCCATGGAACCATTGCAGTTGGAACTCCGATGAGTTTTCCATCAGAATCAACGAGTGCTCCTCCGCTGTTGCCTGGATTGATTTGGGCTGAAGTCTGGATGAGTCCTTCTAGAAACGATCTTTCGCTTTGAATTGTCCTATCCACTCCGCTAACCATCCCCAACGTCACAGATGAACCCAAGCCCAGAGGGTTTCCTATAGCAATAGCGAACTGCCCTACCTTCAATTTGCTTGAATCACCCATCTCAATAGGTATGAGTCCTGTTGCTTCAATCTTCAGGATTGCGAGGTCTCTAGTTTTTGATTCACCTACAACGACAGCTTTGAATGTGCGCCCGTCATTGAGAGTTACTTCAACATCTCTTGCCCCCTCAACTACATGTGCATTACTCACGATGAATCCAGTATCCGAGAGAATGACACCGGAACCCTGTCCCTGAACAGGAATTACTCTAGAGAGTTGCGTACGTGCTAACCGCGTGGTTGAGACGCTCACAACACAAGGAATGACTCGTTCAACAACTTCTACTAATTGCTTCTCCACTTCTCGAAACATGCTATTAACAATATTTAATAGAATATTAACTTCACGACCGCGGTAAATGTACATATCCTGAAAATGTATCTCGAAAGATTGGACCTTATTTGAATCCTTCAATCTTATATCGCCTGCAGTATAATGGATGGGTAGTGGTACTTGTGATTGAATGGATTAACTTCTTTGTTTTGATTCTAGCTTCGGCTTTATTCCTTGCCTTCTATATCAGGAGTGTTAGCCCAGCACATCTAGAACAGAAAATGGGTGAAATTGCATATTCAAAATGTAAGACATATCGAATAATAGCAGGTGTTTTTGAGGGGATTACTGTTGTCAACTATGTAGTTTATGTCTTCTATCCCCTACCAATTGGACTCCCTTTGATACTTCCTTGGGAGTGGTGGGTTTCAATCCTTCTTGCACTTGCCATTCTCTTCCCGAGTCTTTACCTTATGATTATAGGAATGAAGGATGCAGGAGAAGAGACCCTCGAACCAAAGAAAGAACATGGTCTATACGGTGGAATATATGAGAAAGTGCGTCATCCACAAGCAATAGGGGAATCCGTGATGTGGTTTCCAATTGCGCTTCTTCTGAACTCCCCTTTTCTCGTTCTTTACTCATTCGTTTGGATCCCCATCCTCTACATCATGTGCCTTGCTGAAGAACGAGATTTGGTACTGCGTTTTGGCCAACCCTATATTGAATATCGAGATCGTGTGGGTTTCTTGATTCCGAAACGAAGGAAATAATGACTGCATCATTTTGTAACTTTTATTGGTGCTCCGCAAAATGGACAAAATCTATCCTCAGGCTTTAATGCGAATCCACAGTATAGACATCCAACTGAGGCTCTGGCTGGTTCATCAACAACACGAACCGGTGAGCGTGTTATCTCTCCAGATGCAGGATCAAACCACACATCAGTGGAGCCACTTCGCTTCTCAGTCACAATGCGTTGTCTGATTCTCTCTTCTGGTAGTCCTGTTCTATTTGAAATATCAGATACTGTTCGCACATTCTCTCGTTGCATCTCTTCCCGTATCTTTGATTTGCCCCTTATGCTTCTTGACATGTTTTCGATTAAGCCAACAAAGAGGAAGAACAATGGTATTAGAAAGACCCATGATCGTGATTCCCAGTAGAGCCATCCAATAAAGATGATTGGAATCAGTGTACCACATGTGATACCTTGTTCCTTCTGTTTCTTTTGATCATATATTGGCTTTGTTTGTGTGACAGGACGGTCTTGAATTGTCCCTGAACTATATGTGCCAGGTTCAGGCGCTTTCCAATAATCAAACTGCTGTTCTCTCTTCTCAATCTTATTACTCTGCACCACGTCGCCTATGAATATGATAAGCAAGATGAAAATAGGCAGCAATAGCCATCTTTCGCCTATTGAGAACATTACAATGAATAGGACAGCAATTGGAATTAGTAGTCCGAATGACATTCCACTTTCTTTTGTCAAGAACGATTCACCTAGATTACTGAGTTGATTGGACGAGTAGTTTCTCTGGTATCCCTATTGATATTAAGGCTCCGCTCGAAAAACTCGTTATACAGTAATCTATTTCATTCCAAATTTGCTACTTATTCGTGAATAAAAATGATCGAAACTCCATATGCCAATCACGGAAAATACCTTGTGAGCAAAGTGCATGTAAGTGGTGATCTGAAGAGCGCAGTTAGCCAATCGGTCAAGCTTTTAGGTGGATTTGATAAAATTATAGCCCCTGATGATACTGTGACCATAAAACCAAATCTGAACACTGCTGATCCATATCCAGCTTCAAGCGATCCTCAATTTATCAAAGTACTTGGAGAATTAATTCTAGAAGCCGGGGCAGGGAAACTCAAGATTATTGACAGTTCTACCATGAGAGTTTCAACACGAAAGGTAGCTGATACAATTGGGCTAACTCAAGTTGCGCAAGAGCTTGATGCAGAATTAATCTTCCTTGATGAGCATAGCTGGATTAAAGTTGACATTCCAAGAGGAAAATACATGAAGAAGGCATCAATTGGAAAACCACTCCTAGAGCGTGGGAAGACTGTTCTTGCACCTTGCCTTAAGACTCATTTCTTGGCACGATATACCGGGAGTATGAAGTTGTTTGTTGGCTGGTTGAAGCACTCAGAACGGATTAAACTCCACGTCCGCAATCTTGAACCGAAAATAGCGGATTTAGCATCTTATTACAATCCTGATTTGATAGTAATGGATGCAAGAACTTGCTTCATTACAGGGGGTCCAGCATCCGGAGTCTGTTCATCTCCCAATATGATACTCGCTAGTGGTGATATGGTCGCTGTGGACGTTGAAGGTGTACGAGCCATTCAATGTTGTAATGCTGAAAATAAATTGCAGATGGATGTCTGGGAAATTCCACAAATCAAACGCGCTGTTGAGATTGGTTTTGGTGCGCAATCCGATGATGATATTGAGATAATAGAAGAGATGTAAATAGAATTCAGAAGTTAGCTGTTGGATGCTATTTTCATCGATGCGGAATTGCAGTGTGTCTTCAGGATTTTTTGCTTTTGGATTGGCTGATGTACTTTGGAAGCCATATCCTGACTTCAAGTCCCTGCGAGTACTGTCCAGGAACTCGATCGTACAGTTCAATACGTCCTCCATACTTCTCAACGAGATGGTTTACTGTATGGAGACCCAATCCTCCGAATCTTCGAGACATATTGAATAGCCCTGCTTTTGTGGAATCAGGTATTCCTGGGCCATCATCGCTTATGGACAGAAGATAATCCAATCCTGAGCTCTCAAGACGTATCCAGACCCTTTTCCGCTCTTTGATATTATGTTCTACTGAATTCATGAGAATATTCGAAACAAGCAGCTCAAGATACTCATCTGCTTTGACTCTTGCATCACCGCCCATGATGAATGTCTCGAAGGTGATGTTCTCTGCATGAGACATGGCATCTATGCAGGTATTCACTGCTTGCGTAAGAGACCTATCTGATAACGGCACGGAGAGGAGTTGCTCTGTCGAATTTGCCTCTTGAATTATCCTAGAACAACGTTTGATTGCATCACCGATTATCTTGTAGAATGAATTCTTTACGCTATCCTCTGTGGCATTCAGCATCAGTGCTGCACTGTTAAGGATTACTTGCAGTTGCTGTGCCAAGTCATGACCCATCAAATCAAGATACAAAAGGGCTCTGTCCTTTGCAGATCGCAATTCACGCTCAGATTGATGACGTCCACTGATGTCTATTGTCACCGTTTGAATAGCAGGTGCTCCATCATATTCTACTTGACTTGAAAAACTCTCGACCCACCGTATCTCGCCATTCTTTCTTACATAGCGATACTCATACCTTGGAGCAATTGCACGACCAGCGATTTTGTCTCGCATTCGTTTTGTCAAATCTTCTCGATCATCAGGATGGACCAAATTCCATACATCATCTGCTGACATTTGAGCAAGCTCATCATCATCATATCCAACAAGACTCTTGAATGCTGGATTGTAATAGAGAAACTTTTCTTGTGTCATAATTGTAATCGCCTGAGGAGAATGTTCTGCAAGGGTACGATACTTCAACTCTGAAGTTCGAAGATTCTCCTCAAACTCTTTCGCATCAGTGATATCAATAATGAGCACCTGAACAGCAGGAGCTCCCTCATATTCAATATTCCCTGAGAATGCTTGCACCCATCTTATGCTATTATCTCTACG
>MUGD01000093.1 GCA_002900555.1 Thermoplasmata archaeon M9B2D
GATAGTAAGTACAACCGTAAAAGCAGTAAGAAGCATCAATACAACTGTGAAGATCCTCTGCGGTGCTGGAGTAAAGAACGGTAAAGACGTAGCAAAAGCCATTGAACTAGGCGCAGATGGAGTGCTTCTGGCAAGTGGTGTTGTAAAGGCAAAGGATAAAGAAGCCGTGCTTCGGGATTTAGTTTCAGGTATTTAGAAATAGTTTATGCTTCTTTTAACTGGTTGATTGCCGTACGATAGTCCTTATTTTTGAAGATAAAACTCGCAGCGACCAGCACGTTTGCCCCATTGCTTTTTACAAGTCCGGCATTCTGATCGTTGATTCCTCCGTCGATTTGGAGGTAGATCTGTTTTTTTGTCTTTTTAATTACCTCGCTTGCTTGTTTAAGCTTTGGTATGACATCATCAATGAACTTTTGACCTGAAAACCCTGGATGAACAGACATAATTAACACCAAATCAACCTCTGGGATGAGATCCCGGATTTTTTCAAATGATGTCTCAGGGTTTATTGAAATGCCTGCTTTCGCACCTGATTTTTTGATTTGTCTGATCACGACAAGGGGTTCTGGGATGCTCTCTGAGTGTATCGTGATTAAATCAGCCCCTGCCTTGATAAATGCGTCAATGTATTTTTCAGGGTGTTCTATCATGAGATGGCAATCAAGAAATAGCGACGTTTTTTTCCGTATGTTTTCTACAACAACAGGTCCGATGGTGATATTTGGGACAAAATGACCGTCCATCACATCAATGTGCAGCCACTCCGCTCCGGCATCGGTTACTGCCTTGATCTCATCATAAAGTCTGGTGAAATCAGCAGAAAGAATCGAAGGTGCGACAATCACCATGAATAATCATCAGAGAGTATACGTCAGGGCTTTATAAAACTAAATGATTTTCTTGGAGGTGATGGTTGTTTTGTCATTATGGCAAAATGGTATTTTGACAGCGTATCTTTTTATAGAAGAAGTGCCCTTGTGAACGTTCGAACACTGAAATGGTGCAGGCCGAACACCATCTTTTATCCCTTGGCCTGCCCATCCCATCCCTTTACGCATGACCCTGGGAGGTAATAGATAGTTAAATCTATAAAGAAAAAGACATATAGTCCTTTTGGATTCTGGAGATGGTTGACAGATATGAAGGAATTAGAGAAAACATCCTCGGTATGCCCTGCTTGTTTCCAAGAAGGAAAAATTCATAAAATTGACGCACAGATTATTGAGGACGATGGGAAAGTCTGGATTGAGAAAACATGCGAAGAGCACGGTGATTTTAAGGATATTTACTTCGGCGACGTTGCGTTATATGAACGTTGGATGAAGTATGAGAAACATGGGGATCCAATTCCTGATGTGAAGACGTCATTGTTTGGCGATCCGATGTTATATCCAGAGCATCGTTCACAGAGTGTTTTAACGAATTTGCTGGTAACAAATCGATGTAACCTACGGTGCGGGTATTGTTTTATGAACGCAGGGGCGTCAGGGTACGTCTACGAACCATCCTTAGATGAGATTCAACAGATGTTGCAACAGGCTCGTAACGAACGGCCTATGGGTTCGAAAGCAATTCAGATAACTGGTGGTGAACCAACGATTCGTGAAGACCTTTTTGAGATTGTTCAGATGGCTCGAAACACTGGCTTTTCTCATATTCAGCTCAATTCCAATGGAATTAAACTTGCAGAAAGTGTGGAGTATTGTAAGAAGCTAAAGGAAGCAAAGGTCAACACCGTCTACATGAGTTTTGATGGTGTGACGAAAGAGACGAACCCCTGGATTGATCAATTACATCAGACGATAAATAACTTCAGAGAAGCACAGTTGCGTGCTGTGCTTGTCCCGGTCATTATCGGTGATAAGAATCTTCATGAGACCGGCAAGATTATCCAATTTGCTCTTGATAACATCGACATCATCAGAGGGGTGAATTTCCAGCCTGTTTCATTCTGTGGAAGAATCACAAAAATCAAGGATGAACGACGGGAGAAACAACGTGTTGACTATGTCCGAATGATGGAGGTAATTGAGAAAGAATTTAACGGTCAGATCTCTCGTGATGATTTCTATCCTGTTCCGTTTGTGTACCCTATCTCGGAGTTAATAGAGTCGTTAAAAGGTGAAAAGCAGGTGGAGTTTACTGCGCACCCGGGATGTGGCGGGGCTACCTATATTTTCCTTGAGGATGGCAAACCCCTTCCAATAACCCGGTTTATCGATGTTGAGACATTTATGACCTTTATCAACGAACAGGCAAAAGTTAAGGGTCCGTTGAAAAAGGTTCGTGTTGCTTCATCATTCCTTAAAAATGTTGATCGATTTGTTGATAAGGAAAAAGCACCAAAAGGTTTTGATTTAAAAAAGATATTGATTGATGCCGCGGTGGGCGGGAGTTATGATTCCTTACGTGGATTCCATTATAAAAGCCTGTTTGTCGGGTCTATGTGGTTTATGGATACTTTTAACCTCAATCTTCATCGACTCGAACGGTGCTGCATCCATTATACCACTGAGGAAGGAATAATCCCGTTTTGCTCATATAATGGCCTTGGGTATGGTGACAAGATCCGTGAGAAACATTCCATTCCAATTAAGGACTGGGAGAAGAAAACGGGGCAATCAATCCGGGAAGACCTTTGGACGCATGGTCCATTAACCTAAAAATCATTTCTTTTTTCTTCTTAAACGCCTCGTATTTTACGAGCATGCTCATTTGTACTCCTGACTGTACAAAAGTATATATATAGTGCAATAAAATATAGAGATGTCGTTTACATTGGAAATATTGGGGATATTATATGAAGACTCTGATGTGTAAAAAGAATAGAAGGAGTAACGTACCTGTTGTTGTTTTTCTTACTTGCTTTTTAATTATACCTTGTCATGTTCTTGCAGGTATACCCGGTGATGGTTCGGATGACCCCCTTCATAAACCTGCGTATATCGAGAACAGGGAAGATATCGTTGATGTTCAGGCTCCATTCCGTTCATTTTCTTTTCACCCGGTCAGCCCAATGACGAAAAGTATTGATGTCGTTGAATTGTTAGAACAGGTAGACGAACCGCTCATCAGAGGGTACCTGGAAAATATTACTGCTTTTGGGCCACGTCTTTCAGGGACCGAGGCCTGTGAGCAAGCAGGACGGTATCTGTATGAGACGTTTGATGAGATGGGATTGACCGTCCGCTACCATAACTATACTAGTAGTACTGTGTCAGGGAGTAATATTGAGGCAACATTATATGGGTCAAATTCAACGAATATCTTTATTATCTGTGCCCATTATGATTCTGTCGTAGTGGGACCTGGAGCAGATGATGACGGCTCCGGTGTCGCAGCAGTACTTGCTGCAGCAGAGATCATGCGGAATTACGAGTTCTATCATACCATCCGATTCGTGTGTTTCTCAGGAGAAGAACAAGGATTGGTTGGGAGCCGTTCCTATGCACAAGACTCCTACAACAATAATGATTCAATAATTGCGGTTTTAAACGCAGATATGATTGGGTTTGCACCAACGGATCCAGATGGCATACGGGGAAAAATCTTTTCAAACGACCCCTCCGAATGGATAGTTACATACACCCAGGTGATAAGTCAGCTCTATGCTGATTTCATTGATATACAACTAACTCCAATGGGAGAATCCTGGGGCAGTGATCATTATTCTTTCTGGCAATATGGGTATGATGCAGTATTTTATCATGAGTTTAATTTCAATGATTATTATCATTCCGCTAATGATACGATTGAGAATATGAATATCAACTATTCAACTCGATTTTCCCGGTTGATTCTTGCAACGCTTGCTGAGTTGGCACTTGAGCCCCGACCAGTTCTTTTGATTGGCAGCATCCTTGGTGGACTTGGGATCACTGCACAGGTTTCAAACATCGGTGATGTAGACGCATATGATGTCCATGCGACACTGCTTGTCACTGGAGGGGTGTTTGGATTTATTAACATTTCATCAACGAGCCAAACAGAATCTCTTAAACTAGACGAGAGATTACAGGTGAAAGTGATACCATTTAGATTTGGACCTATTCGTATTAGTGTCACCGCCACCTCATCCAACGCTGAGAATGTCACCAAGCACGCGACAGGTTTTCTTATTGGCCCGTTTGTCCGTAACATCGTCATCACCCCATAATTTTTTTCCTCAGCTATGCACATGGTTTATAGGGAGGCGTAACAAGAACCTTAATACCTACTTATTTTATACCCCTATCACCTTTTAACAGAAAAGGAGGTCATCTGTATGACTGTCGTAATCACTGGAACTGGGTTAACCATAGAAACCCTCGTAAAGGTTGCACGGCACAATGAAAGCATTTCACTTCATCCTGATGCTCTTGCCCGGATAAAAGCATGTCGGGCGATGCTTGAGAATAAAATCAATGCACATGAAATCATGTATGGAGTAAATACCGGCATCGGTGAGTTCTCTGAAGTGGTTCTTAATGATGCTCAAATAAGAGATTTCCAGAAGTATCTTATCTATAATCATGCAGCTGGGATTGGGGACCCTGCACCAATCGACTATGTCCGTGGGGCGATGGTGGCCCGAATAAATGTCCATGCACATGGGAACTCCGGGTGTCGTCCGGATATAACGCAAACGCTTGTCGAAATGGTAAACAAAGGTGTCACCCCTTATGTCTGTCAGAAAGGGTCGGTTGGAGCATGTGGTGATCTCGCTCCGATGGCCCAGATAGCGCTTCTTATGATGGGTGAGGGAAAAGCATATTATCAGGGGACGCTTTTTGATGGGAGAGACGCTTTAAGGAAAGCCGGTATCCCTATCCCTGGTCTACAGGCACGTGACGGTCTTGCTATTATTAACGGGTCGAATCTGCTGACTGCGATGAGCGCTCTTTTCTTGTATGATGCGAATAATTGGTTGAAGCAGGCGGAGATTGCAGCAGCAATGTCATTGGAGGCGCTAAAGGCAAACATGAAGCCTTACAATGTAAAAATCCATCACGCTCGAGGGTTCCCTGGCGCTGTTCGGAGTGCACAAGCAATCCAGAAGCTGATTAAAGGAGGGGATCTTATTGAGGGCAAGATGAAATGTAAGATTCAAGACGCGTATTCAATGCGATCCACCCCTCAGGTAATTGGTGCTGCTCATGATGCGCTTTCGTATGCCCGCTCTCAGGTTGAAATCGAGCTGAACGGTGTGGGGGATAACCCGATTTTCTTCCCCGATGAGAACCTGCAGCTTTCTGGTGCGAACTTTCAAGGCAGCCCTGTTTCGTTACCAATGGATATGGCTGGTGCCGCAATCACCATGGTTTCTGTGATGTCTGAACGACGGATGAACAGATTGAACAACCCTGCGTTGAACGTCGGGCTTCCTGCGTTTTTAACAAAAGGGGCAGGGATGTTCTCTGGACTGATGCTCAGTCAGTACACAGCCGATGCTCTTATTGTGGAACAACGCATCCTCTCTGCTCCAGCGTCTGTTCAGTCAATCCCTGCTGCGGCGGATCAGGAGGATTTCGTGTCTATGGGAATGAATACTGCCATAAAAAACTTCCAGATTCTTGACAATGCCTATGGGATCCTTGGGATTGAGTTCATGGCGGCTGCGCAGGCGTTGGATTTCCGACAGTACAAGTGTGGAAAAGGTGTTACCAAAGCTAAAGAGGTAATTCGGAGATATGTACGGTTCTTAGATGAGGATCGGCCACTCTATCCTGATCATACAAAGATGAAAGATCTGGTAAAATCCTGTGAAATCTTACATGAGGTAGAAGCAGTCGTGGGTAGTCTAGGGTAAATAGAGACGATGTCTTAGTTTTGGGGATCTCGTTTTGTTATCATGGGGATGTGGATATCAGAGTTCTTGGCACAGGTAAGCGCCTCTTGATACCCTGCATCCGCGTGTCGTGCGACACCTAAACCAGGGTCTGTGGTAAAAACCCGTTTGATGCGTTCATCTGTCTCTGTAGTCCCATCACAGATAACGACCATCCCTGCATGCGTGGACAGTCCTATACCGACTCCACCGCCGTTGTGAATATGAACACTATCTGCCCCAGCAGCACAGTTTAACAGTGCATTGAGCATCGGCCAATCTGCGATTGCATCGCTTTTGTCACGCATTGATTCCGTCTCTCGGTATGGTGAGGCAACACTGCCGCTGTCAAGATGATCTCGCGTGATTGCTATCGGTCCGATTTTTTTTTCACGAACCATCTTGTTGATGACAAGGGCAAATTTTCTTCGCTCTCCGTACCCAAGCCAACAAACACGGGCGGGTAAACCTTCCCAGGGGAGATATTTCTCGGCGAGGGTTATCCAGTTCGTTAGAACTGTGTCTTTTGGAAATATTTTCAGCGCCGCTTTGTCTGTTTTTAGGATGTCTTCTGGATTGCCGGTGAGTGCAAGCCAACGGAATGGTCCGCGACCGATGCAGAACATCGGTCTAATATATGCAGGGACAAACCCTGGATAATCAAACGCGTTCGGTACCCCCGCTTTTAACGCCTGTCCTCGAAGGTTGTTTCCATAATCAAACACTATTGATCCATTTTTCTGAAACTCAAGCAGCGCTGTAGAATGCTGCTTGATGCTTTTCATGGATTGTTGAATATATTTCTTCGGGTTGTTTTTCCGTAATGCGATTGCTTCTTTGAGAGAGTTCCCGTAGTATTGAGCAGGGACATATCCGTTTAATTCATCGTGCGCTGAGGTCTGATCGGTGACGACATCTGGCTTGAATCCTTTTTTTACAAGCAGCGGGAGGATTTCTGCGCAATTTCCAAGAACCCCAACCGATAGTGGTGTTTGTGCATCCCTGGCTTGTGTCACACGCTCGACTGCTTCATTAATATCTGTTATCTTCATATCGCAGAATCCTGCTTTTATCCGCCGGTCAATGCGCTTCTCATCACATTCTACAGCAAGACACACGCCATGGTTCATGGTCACAGCAAGTGGTTGTGCTCCGCCCATACCACCAAGACCACCTGTAAGAACGATTTTACCTTTTAGGTTACTTTTGAAATGCTTTCGTGCGCATGCGGCAAACGTCTCGTATGTTCCTTGGATGATTCCTTGGGTGCCGATATAACACCAAGACCCTGCGGTCATCTGTCCATACATAGTCAGTCCCTGTTCTTCGAGTTGTCTGAAATGCTCCCAGGTGCTCCATTGGGGCACAAGATTTGAGTTTGCGATGAGCACGCGTGGGGCTGTTGTCCATGTTTGAAATACTGCGACAGGTTTCCCTGATTGGATGAGCAGCGTTTCATCGTTCTTGAGTTTTTTAAGGGATGTGACGATTGCATCAAAACATTTCCAGTTACGTGCTGCTTTTCCTGTGCCACCGTAGATTATCAGTTTCTCCGGTATCTCTGCGTTTTCAAGATTATTTTCAAGCATTCGAAGAATTGCTTCTTGTTTCCATCCTTTACATCGAAGTGTGTTGCCTTTGTAAACCTTCACATTTCTGCGCATAATCCTCAGCTTTCAACAAACAATACGATATACAAAAACTTTGTTAAAAGGAGAATAAAAGGGAAGGACGGCTGGCCTCACTAGGAGGGGATGGGATGCACTCTAACAAAATAACAACTACCAGCCCAATTCCTTCCATGTAATAAATAGTAATAACCCCTATATATGCT
>MUGD01000094.1 GCA_002900555.1 Thermoplasmata archaeon M9B2D
AGTTGGTCAACTACTAGAAAAGAACGAGAAGAGCACAAATTCACTTAATGATGAACAGAATCGAAACGTCCACCTATTCCGCAGAGGTTACGATGCCTTTACAAAAATACCAGAAGCTCTAGTTGGTCAGCTTGCAAAGCAACGAGCTATAAGTGTCGAAATTTGGAAGAAAGCCAAAGCAACCAATAATTGGAAACTGTTTAAACCTGAATTAGAGAAGATGGTTGAGCTGAGTCGAAAGCGCTCAGAGATTATTAGTGAAGTACGCGGAATACCAATTTTATATGACTCGATGCTCGATGAGTTTGAAAGGGGGATTACATCCGCGAAGATTTCTGAAGTGTTTGGAGATCTTCGAGAGAAACTCGTCCCACTAGCAAGGAAATGTGCTGAGGCTTCAAAAGATGTCGATACCTCATTTCTCAAGAAAAAAGTCCCAATTGATGTTCAGCGGAAAATTGCCAAAGACCTAACCAATATCGTGGGTTATGATATATCCACTGATCATGCTGGGGGCCGTATTGATGAAGTCGAACATCCTTTTACAACCGGGTACTTCGATGATGTCAGAATCACAGTCAAGTATCATGAAGACAATGTTTCATCGATGGTCTATGCTATTTTGCACGAAAGCGGACATGCCCTTTACGAACAGAATCTGAATCACGAATGGATGTATCAAATGATTGGCGAAGCCGCCTCCTATGGACTCCACGAATCGCAATCCCGTTTCGTTGAAAACATGATTGGCCGTTCTTCTGAATTCATCAGCTTCTACCTCCCCAGACTCAATGAATTAACTGGAGGTGCATTCTCAGGTATCAAACTCGCAGATTTCAATAAAGCAATGAATCTTGTTGAACCCTCCCTGATTCGAATAGAAGCTGATGAAGTCACATATTCCCTTCATATCATTATCCGCTTTGAGATAGAGAGAGACCTCTTCTCCAATAAGATCACCGTGTCAGAATTACCTCAAATTTGGAATGAACGATATGAAAAATATCTAGGTTTGAAGGTTCCTGATGACACACGAGGTGTCTTACAGGATACTCATTGGGCTAGTGGATACTATGGATACTTTCCAAGTTATGCGCTTGGCAACATTTACGATGGATTATTGCTTGAGAAATTGGATAATGATGAACCTAATTGGCTCTCAGAAATCGCAAAAGGAAATACAAAACCTGCTTTAAACTGGCTAAGCAAGAATGTACATTACTATGGTTCATTACTTGATCCTGCTGACTTACTCAAGAAAATCACAGGCAAAGAAATGACTGCAGCACCATATCTAAATTACCTACAGAAGAAGTACTCGAACCTGTTTGGTTTTTAGTACTTGCGAACTGTAGCGATGACAAGGACTCAACATCACAGGCTTGCATTAATACATATTATAGCCAGATGATGCAAGACGTTGCTGATCGAATCCAGCGCCTCGAAACATGCTTGTTCCTTGCATATATTCTCTATACTCATCACCAAATACATCAAGCATGACTCTCTCTTCGTACTTAGCGTAGAGATACCACATAGCAACGAAGATAGGTACTATAGGTATCAGGGCGAATGACCTGAAAAAGAAGACATATGCGATGTTCATGTAAATCACTCCAGCTGCAACAGGATGCCTAATTCTGGCATAGATTCCCTCTTTTGGAAAGGAATCGCGCTGCTTTGGATCCACACGCGTGAGTGCGTACTCGTGAGCTTTGCTCAGATTAGTACCGAATTTTACAGTAAGATAGACTCCTATTGCTACGAAGATGAAATCCCATAGTTCTGTACTTGCACTCATCAGTGTTAGAGAAAGAGGAAGGAGGATTGAGAAATTTAGGATACCTAGGATTGCTGGAATGAAGTTGTTTTCAGGATAGTCGTGATCATTTGAGCCGCTCATTACGCTTCCACCTCAATGACTGGTAACGATATTTTTGATACTTCATATGAGGCGCCTAGAAACTCAACATATCCACCTAGTTTCGACAAATCTCCACCTCTTAGATTAAGTAGAAATTCCTTTGATTCTGTCTGTCCTGCTGGAATTGAGCCTAACCTCTGCATCCTGAAAGAACCAATTGCAGGATCTATTCCTGCCGGAAGATCGAGGTCTACCACAACCATATCGATTTTCGAATCACTTCCATTGTGCACAGTAACCTGAAGCGAAACTGCTTCACGCATCTTCTTTAGCTTAGTTGTTACACGGACTCCACTGGCTTGTATATGACTCTCGCGTTCCTTCCCCTCTTTCTGGGTTCGTTCAGCCATTGCTCTATGTAGTCCTGCAGTGCCCGATTGTTGTCTTATTCTCGTTGTGCTTTTTGGTGCAATGGTTCTAGGAAGAGTCGGTTTGGAGCCAATGATGAGGTTCAATAATATAGGTCCTTCATGAACGATGAAGATCAAGCCTCCAATAACAAGGCATGACCAAATTATCGAAGAAAGTAGCATTGCTCGCAAGGCAGTGTCTTGTAGAGCTGTGAATATTGGATCGATAATTGGATGTAGGATTGGTCCAAATATTTCGTCTAATTGGTCCCAAATCGTCTGAAGCATTCAAGTTCCAGCTCCCAGTGTGCAAATGCCTCCAACCATTTGAGGTGGAATTTTGTACGCACCTTCACATAGAGATTGTCGTGAGTGGTTATTAACCTTGCAACATAAAACACTTCAAATGGTATCCAATGAGCTCAAGTTTGAGGCAATTATTAATAGCGCAGCAACTACCACTGTAGTGGAATTATACTAGGAGTTATTTGATTGACTAAGGAGATTGTCTTTTGATTCAATATGAAGGCTCAATCTGGAGACCCCCTAGTGAAGCAAGAAGCCTCATTCTCCAAGCGACTATAGGGTGCTCACACAACTCTTGTATATTCTGCGTTTCCTATAAGCAGAAGAAGTATCGAATTAGAGGTGTAGAGGGTATTCAAGAAGACCTAAAGGGATTCGATAAGCAATATAGGAATACTATTCGAAGAGTATTCCTTGCTGATGGCAATGCACTGGCTATGCCATCAAATGAGATGGCAAAGATTCTCCAACTCCTATACGATGAACTTCCAAGCCTCGAGAGAGTCGGAGTCTATGGATATGCGAAAGATGTACGTGATAAGACAGTAAAGGATTTGCAAGTGTTAAAGAACGCGGGATTGGGAATTGTCTATCTAGGCCTTGAAACTGGTGACGATGATCTATTACGCTGGGCTGGTAAAGGAATAGACTCCGATGAGAACATTACTGCTTGCTCAAAGATTCGTGACGCAGGCATCACTCTCTCGTTAACAATCATATTGGGACTTGGCGGAATAGAAAAATCTGAGGTCCATGCTAAGAGAACTGCGCAAGTACTAAGCAAAATTGATCCTGAATACATCGGAGCTCTGACTCTAATGACTCCACCAGGAACACAAATGTTCGATATGGTGAGTACTGGTGAGTTTGTGCCGATGAAGCCATTGGAAATTTTGATGGAATTAAAACTGCTCATTGAAGGTCTCGATCTGAGTAGCTGTGTCTTTCGCACAAATCATGCATCTAACTATCTCGCTCTTGGCGGAAATCTACCCGAAGATAAGACAAAAATTCTAGACTCCCTCAGTAAAGCAATAGTATCGGGCGATGAAACAATTTTGCGGCCATCATATGCACGGGGATTATGATTAATTTCAATACAAAAAAGATGGCGAAGAAATCGGTAAGAACCGATTTCTTCAATAACTGAGTTGCGAAACTCTAAGCTGATTCATTCTACTCTCAGATATATCTGAGAGTATACTAGGCACCGGCCCAACCTAAGCCTTGCTGATCTTTTAGGACTTTTAATCGGCTATCATCGGAATTCCTATTTGGAGTTCCATAGTTACGATTCCGTCCTCTTTTTCTCTCATGCCCGTGTCGACTAGAGTGATTGTGTCTTCCCACTATATCACCTCCTGACACAGTACATAAGCGAATATTGATCTCCGACTTGATACCGTGATAGATTGTTTTTCTCTTTCAGCAGACTGAATATAGAAAAATCCAACATCAATGTCTGCGCAGTTGTTTGAGAAAAAGTCGATATTACATGTTACACCAAGGTCCAAGACTTGGATTGTATAGGACCAATGAGATTCAAGTTGAGTTATACTTCGCTTCATGATAAGGCTTCATCGCCTTGAAAGATTTCGCTCATCAAATCAAAATAAATGTTGATAATGTCGAACGAAGTCACTCTATGCCATTATATGCCTGAATTGAAACTCTCTCTATAAAATTCAAGAAAACAACATGAATTATATCTCCTCAGTTCGAGTCTTCATTACCGACACGAATTAAGTGGTCTTCTTTTATTTTGCAGGAACAATCAAAACTTGACCAAGCAGATCTCCCTGGAGAACTGAGGCTTTGATTCTCGATCGAAAGATCGCCATATCTGCGACACGTTCTTCACTAGGTTTCTTTAGCTCCTGACAGCCAATACATGAGAGATGTCCCATACCATTGACTCCGTAGAATGATTGAAAGACAATAGCGTTAGCAGGGACTGGGATTGGTCTTATCGGTACAAATTGTGTTTCTCCCTCATTGAATGCAACCTTTCCATTCGCTACCACAGGAATCACCCTCACCTTAGACCAATCCAGCAACAATGTTCTCTCTTCCATTCCTTCCACAGCAGTCCTTAACCGATCCATTCCAAGACTTGCTAAATCTTGACTGCAACTTATAACATAGATTTTCTCAGACAATTTTCTTCACCCTAACATTTCATTTCCTAAAGAGAGATGACTTTATCATATTTCTCCATAATCAATTCAACCATCTCAGGATACTCAACCATATTTACATCATAGGCGAGCCTAGAACCAATACCTCTCTCCTCAATATGAGGTTTGGAGGCATAAACTTTGATCTTAAGGTCTGCAAGTTCGACCACATGAGTGCAACCTTTGTCTGCTAAATATACACCATCTTGGACCAAGAGGATATCAGTTTCAATCCCCTGAGTCCGCATAGCAGAAATTACTTCCTTTATACCTTCACAACTCCTTGAGAGCCAAATTAGATACTTCATTTTATTTCCTCCTCAGAACGTTATAATGACCTCATTCTCAGCAATTGCCTTTGCAACCTCTTCCTCACCAAGAACGTCTACATCCTCAAAGATTTCTTCAGAAGCGATTTGTCGCTCTTCCAAGGATCTCTTACTCGCACAGACACGGCCATCGAAGCTCTCAAATGTTGACTTGAACATACGAATTGGAGCGATATCCTGATTTTTCAACAGACCATAGACACCATCTCCGATGAACAGTATTTGTGAAGTGTGGTCCATCCCGAACATACCTACCGCGGCACGCCACCCCTCAGCTGCAATAATCTTACCAAATGGTTTGCTTGGAACTAGAATCAGTACCTTTCTCTCTCTGAAATTCATTCTAATCACTCCTACATGGAAAATGTGATGAAGCGATCCACTTCACCAATTTGCTCAGCAAATTCAGTCAAACCACTAACTTCGACGCATTCAATAAAGTCGCTACCTCTCTGATCAAAACCTCGAGCCGAGGTACAGAGTCCGCAAGCCTGGAACTCCACACCTTCATTAGCTAGTTCGAGAAACTTATCATTCATCGGTCTATCAGGATCTGGATCCTGGTTCAATTTTGCATTATTAACGCCATCCACGAACAGGAAAACTTTCACTTCATAATCCTTCTGGAGAGCAGTTTTACATAGACTATAGAAGGTATGACTATTTTGGAAAGTGTATGGCGATGTCATCAACAAGATGCCTAGCGTCTTCTTTTCCATCGGTTACATCTCCTTTGAGCGTTTATGGCGACGGCTAAGTACTTGTTATAAAGGATACTCTCTGACAGTTTCAAATTCTAAGCAAAATGGTCATGGTACTAGTTCATTTGCAATTGAATCCAATGAGAGAAGATCATACTTTGAATTTCCTTATCCTATATAGTACATCCAAATTCCTTTGAAGATGTTCAATCGAGGGACTTCCTTTTGATATTTCGAGTATTGCCCAGGGAATTTGATTGAATTAGCTTCTTCTTCACGATGGATTATAATCATTACAAGCGGAACGATAATGAGAGTACATATTGCACTGAACCAAGATTGCGAGATAAGAGCGAGAGAGATTGACATCAACATATAGCCTGCATAAAGAGGGTGTCGAATAACTCCGTAGACTCCTTTGGTCACAATTACTGCGGTGCCGACCAAGCTCTTTCCTTCTGGTATATCACCGTAGGTATTCAAAGCCATTAAGGAAAGCGTAAAGAGAAGAAAGCTGGGAATCAACATAAACCATCCGATCCCAAAGATAATGATGTTTAGTCCGTAGTTATCAAAGTAGAATAGTAGA
The DNA here is from genome assembly GCA_002900555.1 of Thermoplasmata archaeon M9B2D. The sequence continues at coordinate 6,377 of MUGD01000094.1, forward strand.
AGCAATTGCAATAGGAACAATAGGCCTGCTGTAGATTCGATAGTGTTATCAGAAGGATTCATTGCTGTGTTTTGTTTGTCGTACTCGGAATCATAAAGTCTTTGGCACAGAAGTATGAGTCAAGGATGATGTTTCAGCAACATTGAATACGTGATTATTGAAACTGCTTTACATCTCAAGTTTTGGTCATGGAGCGTATTAAGATGGATGGAATCTTCATTGAATATGTAGACAAAGACGACAAGGAGCGCAGATTCGAGATTGATGATGAAACTATTACCACACTTGATCTATCACGACACAACATTATCAGTATTCGCTTGGAATCGCTTTCAAACCTCGAGGACCTTCAGGATTTTCAACTAGCAAATAACATGATTGCAAAAATAGACCTTAGTCCACTCGTGGGACTGCCTAAACTTGAAACCCTGAGTCTCTTTAAGAATGCTCTTGATACGATAGATCTTGAGCAGCTCATTGGATGCAAGAACCTCAGAGAGCTCCATCTCGGTTCTAATAGCTTAAAGAGTGTCGACCTGAACCCTGCTGCGAAATTCAAGAACCTCACAAGGCTCCGCCTATTCAATAATCAATTAGAAGAACTAGACCTCTCCCCGCTCACCTCATGCAAGACTCTAGAAAGCCTTGAGATTGAAAACAACAAGATTGGAGAACTCGATCTCGTAGGCTTGGGAGGTTGTGTAAAACTCCAACAGCTAAACTTGATGTATAATTCATTATCACAGTTAGATTTGAAACCTCTTGAAAACTGTCGAGAATTAAAATTCCTATATCTCCATCACAACAAACTCAGCACAATTGATTTACAACCATTAGAGAATTGCAGTGATTTTCGCATATTACGACTAGGTGGAAACCGGTTGAAACACATCGACCTCATGCCACTTGAAGCATGTTCTCAATTAAGGCGCCTTGGTTTAGCTATGAATGAAATTGAAGAATTAGATCTATCGCCTCTTGCAAGTACCAGAAAGCT